>CAZKXX010000055.1:13911-24891 GCA_964556705.1 uncultured Acidobacteriota bacterium | reverse complement strand
CCAATCGACCGAAAAGATGGCGACAAGCAGAACCGCGGAGAGTGCGATTTCGACAAGCGCAACGCGCGGCACTTGCCCGCCCCGGCGCGCCTTGATGACCTTTCCCGCGACGTAGGCCATGCGCAGCAGGAACAGCAGCGCCGCAGCCAGCAGGCTCAACTCAAAGGCGGTCCCGTAACCTTTGGCGAAGAGGTCGGGGATGCGGTTCCACAGCGGCAGCGTCGCGAAGACCACGATGGCCAGCGCGAACTGCGAACCCGCCAGCGCCCGCGCCCAGGTCTGCGAGCGCTGGAGGTGCCGCGAGACGATCTGCGCCCCCAGTCCCAGTCCGCACAGGAACGTAAAGAGCATCACGCCGAAGGCATAAACCGTGTTGCCGATGAAGAAGGCCAGGGCGTGCGTCCAGACCACTTCGTAGGCGAGGGCGAGGGCGCCGGTGACGAACGCTCCCGCGAGCAGGACAGCAGCTCGGCGACGGGGAAGCGGTGCGAGGGAGGCGCCACCCGAAGGAACAGGGAGTTCGGATGCGACGGCTTCCTCCGGCCGAGCGACCGTCTCGCCGGGCCTGCGGCGCAGCAGCAGCACGATGAGAAAAATGAGCACATTCGTGCCCGCTGCCACCGCAATCGCTCCGCGCAGGCCGAGCTTCGGCATCAACAAGTACGTCGAGCAGAGCGTCCCCGCCGCGGCGCCCAGCGTGTTCCACGCGTACAACCGGCTGATGCGCCACGGAGCGTCCGCGGCGCCCGCGGTGACGAAGCGCGAAACAGCGGGGAGGGTCCCGCCCATCAGGAAGCTCGGAATGATGATGACGATGGAGGCCAGAAGCACTCGCGCCGCGAGCAGGCCCGAATCGCCGAGCGCCAGGCGATGATGAAGCGCCACGTAAGTCCCGGTCAGCAGCGAGAAGAGCAGCGGAATGAGCAGGCAGTAGAGCGCCACGAGCAGTTCGAGCCCGGCGTAAATCATCAGCGACGGCGCGCGGCGGTCCACCCAGCGGCCCAGGAGCCACGCGCCCAGCGCCAGGCCGCCGAGAAACGTGGCGAGCACGGTGCTCACCGCGTGCGCCGTATTGCCGAACGTGTAGGTCAGCAGGCGTGTGAAAACCGTCTCCAGCGTCAGGCTCGAGGCGCCCGAAGCGAAAAAGAGAATGGGGAGAATTCTGAGTGACAGCGAGGGCGGAAGATGAGAAGCGTTCGTCAAGGGTTCGACGCGGCCCGCGGCCTGCAGGAACGAGACGCCAACCGAACGAGCAATGCGGGCGCGAGTGACTTTATCCGATTTGCGCAGGTTTGAAAACTGGACTCTGCGCCGGTGGCCCCAGGTTCGGGCTGAAACCCTTCCCCGGCCGACGTATAATAGCTGGGGCGTCCGATCGAATTCGACGGGAGGTTCGCAGCGCCTTCATGAGACGCGCACTCTTGCCCGCGCTTGCCATTTGCTCCGCACTGGTCCTGCTTTCCACGGCGCCGGCCGAGCCGGTCCTCACGGTCATCAATTTCCGCGAGGACTTTGAGCAGAGCGATCTTCGCGAATGGGACTTTCCCCACCCCGAAGACTGGGAGATTCGCTCGGAGGGCGCGAACAAATACCTGCACATGCTGCGCAACCGCGAGCCGGGCGTGCCGCGACGGCCGCTCCAGTTCGCGCGGCTGCGCAAGGTGAACGTCGGCAGCTTCGAACTGAAGGCCCGCGTGCGGCGGGAAGGCAAGTCCCTGATCATCGTCTTCAATTACGTGGACACGATGCGGTTTTATTACGCGCACCTATCGGCCGATCGCGGCACCGAGCAGCCCGTCCACAACGGCTTGTTCATCGTCCATGGCGCGCCGCGCCGGCGCATCGCGGGGACGGAAGCCGAACCCGCGCTCCCCACGCGCGGCTGGCATCAGGTGCGAATCGTCCGCGATGTTCCCTCCGGACGCATCGAAGTTTTGGTGGACGGGAGCCCCCAACCGTACTTTTCCGTCGTGGACCGAACGTTCACCTGCGGCCAGATCGGGTTTGGTTCTTTCGACGAGACCGGAGACTTTGACGACATCGAACTGCGCTCCGAGGACGGCGGCTGCTCGCCCAACGGCTTGATCCGCCCGGCCTCCGAAGGGGCGCAGCTTTTCGGTCCCTTTGCGCCATTCACTTTTTCCGCTCTAAAGGAGTTGCCATGAAAAAGGATCTTTCACGACGAACATTTCTCGGCAAGCTCGCCGCCGGCACCGCCCTGACGGCCGGATTGCCCATGCTGAAGGACGCCGCTGCCGCCAGCGCTTCCATGCCACAACGAACGCTGGGGCGGACGGGAGCGAAGGTCTCCATCCTCGCCTTCGGCAGCGGCAGCCGCTGGCTGATGTACGAGGAAGAAGAAAAGGCCCACGCGGCGATGACGCGCGCGCTCGACGGCGGCGTCAACTATCTCGACACCGCTTACAGCTACGGAGACGGAAAGAGCGAAACGTGGATCGGGAACCTGGTGGGAGCGCGGCGCAAACGGGTGTTTCTCGCCACAAAGATTCCCGACCGGACACGCGATGAGTTTCTCCGCCGCCTGGAAGGCTCGCTGAAGCGCCTGAAGACCGATCAGGTGGACCTGGTGCACATCCACAGCCTGGGCCACGAAGAAGACCTCGCGAAGCTGGAAGCGAAGGACGGCGCGCTGCGCGGCCTGCTCGAAGCCCGCGAACAGAAGATGACGCGCTTCATCGGCATCACCAGCCACACGAACGGCGAGGTGATGGCGCGCGCCATCGAGCGCCACGATCTGGACTGCGTTCAAATCACGCTGAACCCGTCGAAGAACGGCCGGTTCGAGGAACTGGCGTTGCCGGCGGCCGTGAAGAAGAATCTCGGCATTATCGCCATGAAGGTGACCGGGCAGGAATTCCTGCTGGGCTTGGCAGAGGGCAAGACCAACGATGTGCCTTCCCTGCTCCGCTATTCGCTGAGCCTGCCGGTCTCGACCGCCGTGGTGGGAATGCCGGCGCTTGAAATGGTTGAGCAGAACGTTCAGACGGCGCGCAGTTTTGCCCCGCTCGACGCGGCGGAAATGGACCAGCTGCGCCGCGCGCTCGAACCTTCGCGCCAAGGAATGCAGGAACGGCTCAGCGGGCACCTCGACGGCCCGACCGCGAGGCCCGAAGTTTTCTGGGTTTAAACGAAGAAACGAGTCAGGGCCTGGGCGGTCGCACGGCGCGGCTCAGTCCAGGCCCAGGTCCGGAAGCCAGAACACCCTTCCCGCTGCGCGTTTCCGCTTCAGCCCGAGCTCGGGCAGATCCTTTTCAGCGACTCCCAGAAACGTGAAGTGCGGGAGGTCTGTCGAAATGGTCTGGAACCATCCGTGCCGCGCCAGGATGCGGCGAACGGCGCGGCTTTCGTGCTCCTTCACATCGAACGCCAGCATCGAGAGGTGCTGCGAAGCGCCCGGCGGCGCGACCGAAAAGAGAATGGACTTCTTGCGGTCGGTGCTGAAGTACAGGCCGCGCTCTTCGAGCGCGAGGATTTCCGGAACCTGTTCCCGCGGCGAAAGCGCGCGAATCCGCCCAGCCTCAGAAGGATCGAGCCGCCCAAGATTCACCCAATGTTCGAGTCCGGGCTCGACGCGGCTGCGCCAGAGGCGCACGGTGTCCTCGTAAGAGCGGCGGGCGGAGTCCGCGCCGCGGGGGGTGATGTCGCGCCCCGTTCGCCTGGCCTCTTCACGCGCCGCGAGGAGCGCCGAAAGCGCGGGGCGCTGAAGTTCCACCACGATTCCCCCGATTTCGGCGCGTTGGCTCGACACTTTCTTCTGCCACTCCGCAACGCTCGCCTCATCCGGAAAAATCACGACGGGCGGAGGCACGGCTCCGCCCCGCGCCGCGAACACTGCGCCGTACTCAGCAAGAATGCGACGCGCCAAGAGGTCGCCGGCGGGCGGAAGCTGGCAACCTCCTGGAAGGTTTTGGACGAATAACGAAGGGCGCGAATTCAGAGAGGAGGTTTCGTCGAAGTCCGAAGCGGAGAGGATGCCGCAAGCGAGCGGAAGCAGCAAGGAGACTCCTGGTATCACGCTCACCGACGGATTCCGCCGCTTCATGCCGCATCAATCGCGCGCGCCACGCGGTTCGCGGAGCGCGTTGCCGCTTCCATTCCCCATCCGAGGTTGTCCGCATAAGCGCCGACAAAGTGAATGCGGCCTTCGGGCTCAATCACGCGCGGCCAGAATTTCTTCAGTTCGCCGGGAGCGTAATCCACGGGCTCGCAGGCCATCGCCCACGGGTCCTGAGCCCAGTCGATGACGCAGGCCTGCGCGATGTCATCGCCCTGGCCGGGATAGTACCTCCGAAACGCCGCCAGCGCCTCTTCCGGCGCGGTCAACCCCTGCGCCGTGCCGACCAGCAGTCCCCGCGCCGTGGGGACCTCTTCGGCCATGCTCCACACGTGATTCAAGTCGGCGTCCTCGAACTCCATGTTGGGGCTGATTCCCTGCCACTCCCAGAATTTTGTGCGTGATTGGAAGACCGGACGCGATGCGGTGTAGTAAGGAAAATTCTCGACAATGTATTTCCGCGTTTCCGGCCAGTCGGGCGTCACGGGGACCTGGCGCAACTGGACGAGCGACATGGAAGAAACCAGGAACTCCGCTTCCATCTTCTTCTCGGCGCCTGACTCGCGGTAATGCACGGAGACTCCGCTTTCGCCACGCTCGATTTTCGTGACGGGACAACCCAGCCTCACGCGCTCGCCGAGCCGCGCCGTGAAGGCGTCCGTCATCATCTGATTCCCGTTCTTCAACCGGAAAACCTTCGGCGGCCACAGCGGCACGCCACGCAACTTCAGGAGCGCCGCGTGCCAGATGACGTGCAGCGCCGAAGATTGCGCGCCGCCGATGAAGCCGATGGCCGCGGCCGAAGCTCCCTGCTCTTTGAGGACGTCGGTCACCGTCGCGTTGTCCAGCTCGTCGAGACCGGCGTCGAAAGGCTTGTATTCGTCCCGGAAGCGTTCGAGATAGTGCTCGAAGTAAAGCGTGCGAAGGCTCCACCAGGGATTGCGGGTCAGGTAATCCACTTCGCGCCGGTTGAATCCGAGAGCGGAGAGCACGCGGGCGTCGGCGAGCATCTCCTCAGTGTGCATCTTGCCGTCAATCCAGCGCAGCACCCGCTCGCGACGGGGGTAAGGGAGCGCCGTGAGCTCGAACTCGCGAACATATCCCCAGAAAAGGTCGTACCCCGGCTGCGTGAAATGTTCCGCGCCGCCGTCCACGTAGAGTCCGTCGGCGAAAGGATCGCGAACGGTGCGCACGTGTCCGCCGGTGCGTCCCGCGGCTTCGAGGACCGTTACGTCGTGCCCGCGCTTCATGAGTTCGTAGGCGCAGGAAAGGCCGCCGATGCCGCCGCCGGCCACGATGACGCGCTTCGGGCGGGCAGCGCGCGGCGGCTGAACGGCACGGTTTGCGACGGGCGGCGCGGTCAGCGCGCTGCTCGCGAGCGCCGCCATGCCGCCGAATTTCAATAATTCTCTGCGGCTGAACGCACGAGCGCGCGCCAGGTCTCGGTCCGCGGCACTTTTCTCTTCGGCCATGCCAAACCCCCGCACGGAAGCGCCACACTATACGGCTGCCCGCCACACTGTCAACCGCGCCTTGACACCCGCAGCGCGGCGACGGAAGATAACCCGCCGGCCGGGCGCCGGACTGCATGAATTCCGACCCGCGAGAACATCTGGCGCGTATCGCGCGGCTCGTCTTCGCCCGCCGCCTGACGGACGCAAGCGGCGGCAACCTGAGCCTGCGCGAGGGCCAAAGCATCTTCATGTCCCCGGCGCACGCGGGCTCAAAACAACAATGGCAAATCGGCCCGGCGGACGTGGTGGAGCTCGATCTCGACGGCAACCACCTGAGCGGGCCCGACCGCCGTTCGCGCGAATGGCAGATTCATACCCGCGTGTATCGTGCTTTTGAGCGCGCCGGAGGCATCATTCACGCTCAGGCGGGACACTTCATGGCTTTCGTGGCCGCTGAGCAGCCGCTGCCGGCGGTGCTCGAGCACACGGAGAAGTTCGGAGAAATCGGTTTCGCGCGTTTCGCCAAGGCTCACAGCGCGGAACTCGCCGCAAACGTCGTTGAAGCGCTCGCGCCGCAGCACCAGGCGCTCGAGAAACGCGCTCTTGCGGTGATGATCCCGCGCCACGGAATTGTCGTGGTGGGGCGCGACCTCGACGACGCCTTTGACGCGCTCGATCGGATTGAAACGAACGCGCAAACACTTCTCCTCTGGAAACTGCTCTCCTGATCGCGCGGGCTTCATGATCCTGACCGTCACGCCCAACACCGCGATTGACCACGTGCTGGAAGTCGAAAACTTCCATTTCGGCGAGCGGCTCTCCGTGACGGGCGAGGCGGAATGTGTGGGTGGAAAAGGCAATCTCGTTTCCGTGTTCGCCGCTTCCCTTGGCATGACGTCGGTCGCGCTGGGGTTTGCCGCAGGCGCGAACGGCCGGCGGCTCGCCTCCCTGCTCCGGGCGCGGGACGTCGAGCCTGACTTTTCCTGGGCCGAGGGAGAAACTCGGCGCATCACAGTGCTCGTCGACCGCCAGCGCGGAATCCAGACGTGGCTGGTTCGCGAGACAATGCGCGTCACACGCGCGCAGGTGAAGCATCTTCTGCTTCGCGTTGAGCGCCGGCTGCCCGATGCAACTTGGCTGGCACTTTGCGGCAGCCTCCCCGCCGGTTGTCCTCCTGATCTCTTCGCGCGAATCGTGACCATGGCCAAAAAAAGCGGTGTCCCCGTCCTCATTGATTCTCGTGGCGCCGCTCTCCTCAATGCACTCCAGAGTGTGCCGCAAGTGGTCAAGATGAATCTGGAGGAACTCGAGGCCACGATGCAGAGTCTTCGCGGCGGCCGACGGAAGACGTCGCGCGTCGCGACCATCGAGCCGATTTTGTTTGAACGAAGTCATCTGGAGCTCGCCGTCTGCACGATGGGCGAACTCGGCGCTCTCGCCGCCGTTCCCGGAAGGGCCTGGCAATTCACACCTCCCGGAATCAAATCCCTGAGTTCCGCCGGTTCGGGCGACGCTTTCACCGCGGCGCTGCTGGTCCGACGTTCCAAGGGAGATGACTGGCGGGAATCGCTCCGCTGGGCCACGGCGGCGGGAGCGGCGAAGGCCATGGAGGCAGGGACCGACCGCCTGAGCGTACGGGCGATGAAGCGGCTTTATCGAAAAATTCGGATTTCAGCCTCCGCGCCTTCGTTTCCCCTGTCAACCGAGCGCAATGAACGTTGACACCCCGCGTCGAGGCCCTATAATGCGCGAGCATGCCCGAGAACCGGTCCGGCGGAGAATCTCGCTACCTGATTACAGGCGCCAAGGGCTTTATCGGCTCCTGGATTGTCAAGAATCTGGTCGAACGCGGAAGTGGCGCGGTCATCTTTGACGTGGATACGGAGGCGCGCCGTCTGGCCGCGCTCTTGGGCGAAGAACAAATTGCGCGCCTCACGTTCGTGCGCGGAGACATCACGAATCTGGAAGCGCTTGACCGGGCCGTCGCCGAGCACGGCGTGACGCAGCTGATTCACCTCGCGGCGCTCCAGGTGCCGGCCTGCGCACTGAACCCGCCGCTCGGGGCGCGGGTGAACGTCATCGGGACGCTGAACGTTTTCGAGGTGGCGCGGGCGCGGCCCGAGCAGGTGAAACGCGTCGTGTACGCCAGTTCTGCCGCGGTTTTCGGGCCGGAGGAGTTTTATGGCAGGGGAACGGTGAAGGAAGGCGCAGCCGTTCATCCCGGAACGCACTACGGCGTGTTCAAGGTCTGCAACGAAGGCAACGCGCGAGTCTATTTCCTGAACCACGGCATTTCAAGTGCCGGGCTGCGCCCCTGGGCGGTGTACGGCGTGGGCCGCGACCAGGGGATTACGTCCGGTCCCACGAAGGCCATCAAGGCGGCGGTGGCCGGGCGGCCGTACACGATCAAGTTCACCGGCGGGCTGGACCTCCAGTACGTGGACGACACGGCGAAGATTTTCCTGCGCTGCGCGGAGTCCGACGTGCCCGGCGCGCACGTTTACACGCTGCGCGGAACGGTGGTGCAAATGCGGGATTTTCTCGACACGCTGGCGCGGGTGATTCCCGGCTCGCGCAACCTTGTTCGCGCCGAGGGCCAGCCCTTGCCGATCGCCTACGATCTCGACGACAGCGCGCTGGTGCGCGACCTCGGGGAGGTGCCGCGCACTCCGCTCGAACAAGGCATTCGCGAGACGGCGGAGATTTTCGAGCGCCTGCGCGCTGCGGGCCAGCTCGACCTTCAAGACCTCGATGCGTAGGTTCGGCCCGGGAGCCGCGGCACGCGAAAAGAACCCGAGTGAGGAGTTGAAATGAAAGCGGCGGTCCTCGAAGACGTGGCTCAACTGAAAGTCCGCGACGTTCCCGATCCGAGCGTGCCGCCGCGCGAGGTGGTGCTGCGCGTCCAGGCGGTGGGCGTCTGCGGGACCGACCTGCACATTTTCCAGGGGCACGGCAATTACCATCTTGACGCGCAAGGCCGTCCGATCCCCTTTCGCGAGCAACCTCAGATTCTCGGGCACGAATACACCGGAGAAGTCGTCGAGGTCGGTCGAGAGGTCAAAGACCTGAAGCCAGGGGACCGCGTCCTCTGCGACCAGGGGCGCAATTGCCACAGCCAGCAGCACTATCCGCTCTGCGCCTACTGCGCCTCGGGCGATTCCCACCAGTGCGAGTTTTATGCCGAGCACGGCATCACCGGCCTGCCCGGGGCTCTCGCCGACTACATTGCCATGCCGTCGGTGAATTGCATCCAGGTCCCTTCGGACCTTCCGCCGGAACTCGCCGCGCTGACCGAACCGCTGGGGTGCATCCTCCATTCGAGTGAGCGCGCGGAATCGGCCAACGCTCGATATACGTTTACCGGGCCGGAACGCATCCGCAACATTCTGATTTGCGGCGCCGGTCCCGCGGGACTTCTCTTCCTTCAATATCTGCGAAACGTGAAGAAATTCGACGGGCTCATCCTCATCAGCGACGTGCGCGAAGGGAATCTCGAACTCGCGCGGCGCTTCGGCGGGACCACGATCAACGTGGCGAAACAGAACCTGACGCAGGCCGTCCACGAACTGACGCGGGGCGAGCGTATCCACTATCTGATCGAAGCTTGCGGGAATTCGATTGTCTTCGAACAGATTCCCAGCCTGATTCGCAAGCAGGCGACGCTGCTGCTTTACGGTCACGGCCACAGGGGGCGCGACATCGGGCTGTGGAACAACGTCCTTTTCCTCGAGCCGGTGCTGGTGGCCTCGGTGGGTGCCTCGGGCGGATTCGATCCGGACGGCCGGCCCGCCACCTACCGTCGGGCGCTCGAGCTGCTCACTTCAGGAAAAGTGGTCGTCGAACCCTTCATCACGCATCAGTACAAGGCATTGGACGAAATCCATCGCGCCTTTGAAGAAGACTTCCAGCGCCCCGACTACATCAAGGGAGTCCTGCGTCTCAAATGAATTCTCGCAACCACGCCTCGAATCGAATGCCGAGCTTCGTGGGGTTGTTTTCTTTCCTCCTCCTGTTTGCGCCCGCCTCCTGCCGGCGGTCCGAGCAGCCCGTTTACGCCGTCATTCCCAAAGGCCAGGCTCACATCTTCTGGCAGACGGTCCACGCCGGAGCGCGCGCTGCCGCGCAGGAAGCCGGCGTCGAGATCGTGTGGAACGGTCCCGCAACCGAAGCCGATTTCGCCCGGCAGATTGCCATCGTGGACGACGCCATCAACCGGCGCGTCGCGGGCATTCTGCTCGCTCCGGCCGACCGCGACGCGCTGGTGCCGGCCATCCGGCGCGCGCGGCAGGCCGGAATTCCCTTGAGCATTTTCGACTCGGGCGCGAACACCGAAGATTTCATTTCTTTCGTCGCCACGGACAACTACGGCGGCGGCGTGATGGCCGCGCGGCGTCTGGCGGAAATTCTCAGCGGAAAAGGGCGCGTGGCGATGGTGGCGGTGATGCCGGGCGGCGCTTCGACGCTGGAGCGCGAGCGCGGTTTCAAGGAAACGCTCGAAAAGGAATTTCCGGACCTGAAGCTCGTGGCCTGGCAGTTCGGCATGTCGGACCGCGCGCGGTCGCTCGCCGTCACGGAAGACATCCTGACGGCCCACCCGGACCTCGACGGCCTTTTCGCCTCGAACGAATCGAGCACGCTCGGCGCCGCGCAGGCCGTCAAGGCGCGAGGGCTCGGCGGCAAGATCAAAATCGTCGGCTTCGACAGTTCGCCCAGCCTGGTGGACGACCTTCGCGCCGGCGTGATTGATTCGCTCGTGCTCCAGGACCCGTTCCAGATCGGCTTCCAGGGTTTAAGCACGCTCCTTGACGAACGCGAAGGGAAAAAGCCCCCGCGGCGAATCGACCTTCCACCCACGCTGCTGGTCCGCGAAAACCTCGAAGACCCGCAAATCCAGAACCTGCTCAATCCCGACCTCGAGCGATACCTCAAAAGGTAAAACGGAATGTCCGACGCCTGGCCCTCCGCGGCATCGAACCCGGTTTCAACGCTCCTGGAGATGCGAGACATCGGGAAATCCTATGGCGCGGCTCAGGTCCTGAAAAACGCGCACTTCCGGCTTGCGACGGGCGAAATCCACGGACTGGTGGGAGAGAACGGCGCGGGAAAATCCACGCTGGTCAAGATTCTTGCCGGTGAAGTCGCGCGCGACGCGGGCGAAATCGTCTGGGAAGGCCGCGCGCTCCCCATCCATTCGCGGCGCGATGCGGAGCGGCTCGGCGTCACGATGATTCATCAGGAGCTGAACCTTGCTCCGCATCTGACGGTCGCGCAGAACGTCCTGCTCGGCCACGAACCCTCGCGGGCCGGCATCCTTTCGCCGCGGCGCGAAGTCGAACAAGCGCGCGAGGCGCTGGCACGGCTGGGATTCGACCTCGACCCTGGGGCGCCCGTGCGGCGTCTGGGACCGGCGCGCCGGCAACTCGTCGAGATCGCCCGCGCCGTGGTGCGGGA
>CAZKXX010000055.1:0-13901 GCA_964556705.1 uncultured Acidobacteriota bacterium | reverse complement strand
AATCGCGAAAGCGCTCTCGACCAATGCCCGGTTGGTGATCATGGACGAACCGACGTCGTCCCTCTCGGCCCGCGAAGTGACGGACCTTTTCCGCGTCGTCCGCCAGCTCCGTGAGCACGGGACGGCCGTGGTCTTTGTCACGCACCGGCTGGAAGAACTCGCGGAGATCGCCGACCGCGTCACGGTGCTGCGCGACGGCGAGACCGTCCACGAAGGGCCCATGCCGCGTCGAGGGTTCGAAGAACTCTTTCGCGCCATGGTCGGTCGCGAGCTGGGTGACTTCTTCACGCGGCATCCCGAACGGCCGGTGAGCGAAGAGATCGCTCTGGAAGTCCGGGGGCTCGGACGAGGGCGGGACTTTGCAGACGTGAACCTGAAGGTCCGGCGCGGAGAGATCGTCGGCCTCGCGGGACTCATCGGCGCGGGACGCACCGAAGTGGCGGAGGCGATTTTCGGCGCCGCGCCGGCCGAACGCGGGAAGGTGCTCATCGAAGGGCGCGAGGTGAATATTCGAAATCCGCAGGACGCTATCCGGCATGGGCTGGCGCTGCTCACCGAGGACCGCCGCCGCACGGGCCTGGCTTTAAGTCTTTCGCTCGCGCCCAATGTCACGCTCGCCGACCTGGAGGCCATTACCCGCCACGGCCGGCTCGACCTCGCGAAAGAGGAGCAGGTGGCGCGCGGGTTCATGAACCGGCTGCGGATTCGCGCCGCTTCGCCGAAACAGCGCACGGCGCGCCTGAGCGGCGGCAACCAGCAGAAGGTTGTCATCGCCAAATGGCTTTTCCGTCAGGCGCGGATTCTGATTTTCGACGAGCCGACCCGCGGCGTGGATGTCGGCGCCAAAGCCGAGATCTACCGGCTCATGCGCGAACTGGCGGAGGCGGGCGCGGCGATCCTGATGGTCTCCTCCGAGCTGCCCGAAATCCTCGGCATGACGGATCGCGTGCTGGTGATGCGCGACGGACGGATCGTCAAAGAACTGGTCACCGCGAAGACGACTCAGGAGGAAATTATCCGTTGGGCCACGGTCGGATAAAGGCTGGAAGAACAAATCAAAAAGCAAAAGGCAAATATCAAAAATGAACGAAACTCCCGATCCTGGAGAACGGCTGCTGGCGTACGGAGTTCGAGTCATCAAGCTCGCGGAATCTCTGCCCAAATCGCTGGTCGGCCGCGCAATGGTATCGAAAGCGGTGGCGAAAACGAAGGGGAAAGCCCGAACCCCAGGCACACCGTGACGCTCTGAATTTTTGATCTTTGCCTTTTAATTTTTGATTTCCTTTCTTCTGCTATGACCGACAAAGAAAAGTCATCCCTCACTGCCGGGAGTTCCCCGTTCCGCCGGGTCCGCGCGGACTGGCTGGAGCGCGTCCTGCCCTTCGCGAGTGTCGGCGCACTGTTCGTGGCGCTATCGATCCTGTCGCCATACTTCCTCACGGTCGGCAACCTTTCGAGCGTCGCCCGGCAGACCTCCGTCATCACCATCATCGCGCTCGGCATGACGCTGATTATGATTTCCGGCGGCATCGACCTTTCGGTAGGCTCGGTCATGGCCTTCGCGGGCATCTGCGGCACGATACTGCTGGAAGCAGGCTTGCCGCTGCTTCCCGCGCTGGCGGGGGCGATGGTGGCGGGCGCGGCGTGGGGACTGGTGAATTCCCTGCTCATCACCCTGCTCAAGGTCAGCCCGTTTATCGCCACACTGGGAACGATGGGCGCGGCGCGCGGTCTGACGCTGGTGCTGACGCAAGGGATGCCGGTCGTGAAGCTGCCGGATTCGTTCGGGCGGCTGGGTGACGGCACGCTGGCGGGCGTCGTGCCCGTGCCCCTGGCCATCGTGGTCGGGCTGGCCCTACTCATGGGCTTCGTTTTGAAGTACACTCGAATGGGGCGTTACGCCTTCGCCATCGGGAGCAACGTCGAGGCGGCGCGCTACGCGGGCGTGCCCGTTCGCCGCTATCTCATTGCCGTTTATGTCCTCAGCGGTTCGCTGACCGGCTTGGCGGGCATGATTGAGTCGTCGCGCCTGATGACCGGCCAGCCGACCGCCGGCCAGGGATACGAGCTGGCGGTCATCGCCGCGGTCGTCATCGGCGGCGGAAGCCTTTCGGGCGGCGAAGGTTCGATCACGGGCACGATCGCCGGGGCCCTGCTGATGGGACTGATCGCCAACGGCAGCAACCTGCTGGGTGTTTCGCCGTTCTGGCAGCAGGTGCTGATCGGCAGCGTCATCGTGCTCGCCGTGGCCGTGGACGAGCTGCGCAAGCGCCGGCGAAGCGCCTAGAACTTTCTGCGAAGGAACGAAAGCCATGCAACCCCGAAATCTGGAAGAGGTCGCCATCATCGTCCGACCGGAAAAGGACAACGTCGCCGTCGTCACCGTGGATTCGCTCGAGGCGGGCACCCCGCTCCGCTTGAACGGCAACGTCATCACGCTGGCGGGACGCGTGCTGCGCGGCCAGAGCTTCGCGATCAAGAAACTGAAACGCGGGGCGACCTACATCTCGCTCGGCGACCCCATCGGCCTCGCCTCGCGGCCCGTCGCGCCCGGCGACCCGATTGATGAGAAGAACCTTCACCACCGCCTGCCCAGGCTGCGCGTTCAGTACCGCGACAATCCTCAGCCGACGCCGATTGATCCCGAACTCGCCTCGCGCACCTTCGACGGATTCGCGCGTCCCGACGGCAGCGTGGGAACGCGGAATTACGTCGCGATTGTGACTGGCGGCATGTGCGCCTCGACCGAAGCGCGCGAAATCGCCGCGCGCGCCATGCGCGACCTCTACTCGCGGGAAAAGTATCCCAACGTGGACGGGGTCGTTCCGATTGTCCATGAGTCGGGCTGCGGGATGCCCAATGGCGAGGCCGTGGACCTCCTCAACCGGCTTCTCGCCGATACGCTGCGCCATCCGAATCTCGGCGCGGCCATCTACATTGACCTCGGCTGCGGCAAGACGTGCGTCGAGTGCTCCGTGCCGTTCTTCCAGACGGCGGTGCCGGATTACAGCCAGCGCGTTGTGAACCTGGTGATCCAGAACTCCGGCGGCAGCCGCAAGACGGTCGAGCGCGGGCTGGAAATCACCGAGAAACTTCTCGGCTACGCCAACCGGTTCACGCGCCAGCCGGTGCCGATTTCAAAACTCATCGTCGGCACGGAGTGCGGCGGGTCCGACCGCTGGTCGGGCGTGACCGCAAACCCCGCCGTGGGAGTGGCCTCCGACATGTTCGTGAGGGCGGGAGCGGCCGCGCTTCTTGCCGAAATCCCGGAACTTCAGGGGGGCGCGATGGTGGATCTCGCCCAGCGCGCCCGCACGCGCGCTGTCGGACGCAAGCTCATGCAGGCCCTGAAGCGCTACGAGGAGTATGTGACTAACTTCGGAGAAGACTTCCGCGACAACCCTTCCCCGGGCAATGTCAAAGGCGGGCTCTACAACATTTATCTGAAATCGAGCGGGGCGAAGGCCAAAGGCGGAACGTCCGTCGTCGAGGACCTGGTCGAATATGGCGAGTGGCTGGGAGACCGCAGAGGCCTGTATGTCCTGTACACGCCCGGCTACGACCAGATTTGCACGCCGGCGCTGTTCCTGAGCGGCGCGCAGGTGGCCTTGTTCACCACCGGCCGAGGCACCGGCATCGGCTGCGCGCTCGGGCCGGTGATCAAAATCGCCTCGAATACTCCGCTGGCGCGAGTGAACGGCGACATTGACATCAACGCGGGAACGATTCTGGACCGCGAGGAAACCATCGAGGAAGTCGGTCGGAAGATTTTTGAAGAAACCCTGGCCGTCGCCAGCGGCCGCAAAATCCCTCAAGCCGAAGCGGCCGGCTACCACAACGAGTTCAAGGTCTGGGAATCGCTCTGGCCGGCCTATTAACCCATCCGGACAAGGAGTCATCAGAAGAGTCAGGTGACTCCTCAATCTGGTAGGCATCGCCCAAACTCAGCTTGATTTCGGGATGCAGGATCTCGAGGATGAAGCCCGCGTCGCGACGCCGCACCGCCTCGCGACTTTTCGCGAAAGTCGCAAAACGACGCGTCCTTGTCTCCGTCGTCCACGGGCAGCAGTTTTGCAGCTTGTGGTGCGGTGGCCTCCCGACAGCCCGGAGGGACGAACAGAGCGGTCATGACCCCGAAGCCGCTCAAAATTGGTTGACACCGGCTCATCGCAGAACGCATCCGCTATTTTTCTTCAGGTTCGGAGCGGATTCCGAGTTCTTTCAACTTTTCCTGAAGGCTCTGGCGGTGGAGGCCGATGGCCGCCGCCGTGCGCGTGATGTTGCCGCCGTGCTCGCGCAGCTTACCCCGAATGTAGGCAATCTCAAATTGCCTGCGCGCCTCGCGAAAGTCGGCCACGGTAAGGAATTCGGGCGATGCCCCGCCGACCGGCGCAAGACCGCGCCCGGAGAGGAACTCAGCGGGAAAGTCCTCGCGCCCAATCACGCTGTCCGTGCTCATCACCACGGCGCTTTCCAGAACGTTTTTCAGTTCGCGCACGTTGCCCCGCCATTCGGCGGCCCTGAGCGCGTCCAGGGCATCGCGCGCCACGCTCAGGTTTTCTCGCCGGTGTTTGGCGCCCAGCATCCGGCAGAACTCGCTAACCAGCAGGGGAATGTCCTCCCGGTGCTCGCGCAGCGGCGGCAGGCGGAGCGTCACGACGCACAGCCGATAGTAGAGGTCTTCGCGAAACGCCTGTTTCTTGATGAGGTCGTCGAGGTCTTTGTTCGTGGCGGCCAGCACGCGCGTATCCACCTCGACCGAAGCCGTCCCGCCCAGCCGCTCGATGCGATGCGTTTCCAGCGCGCGCAGGAATTTCGCCTGCGTCGCGAGCGACATGTCACCGACTTCATCCAGAAAAAGCGTCCCGCCATCGGCCAGTTCGAATTTTCCGCGCTTCAGCCCTGTGGCGCCCGTGAAGGCCCCCTTTTCGTAGCCGAACAATTCGCTTTCCACCAGGTGCTCGGGCACCGCCGCGCAGTTGAGCGCCACGAACGGCTTCGAGCCGCGATTCGACAGCCGATGAATTTCTCGCGCCAGCAGTTCCTTTCCCGTCCCGCTTTCACCGAGAATCAGCACGGTCACATCGGAGGGCGCCACGCGATCCGCCAGCTCGAACACCTTGCGCATGGAATCGCTCGCGCCAATCAACGCGCCGAACTGGCCTTCGGCGGCGAGCTGGCGCTTCAGCCGCCGGTTTTCATCCGCAAGTTCGAGCCGTTCCAGCGCCTTCTCAACCACCAGACGCAATTCGTCCACTTCGAACGGCTTGGGGAGATAGTCGTAAGCGCCGGATTTCATCGCCTCCACGGCCACGCGCTCCGACCCGTAAGCCGTAATCATGATGACGAGCGGCGATTCTTCGCCCGATTTCAGTTCCCGCAGAAAATCCATTCCGCTCTCGCCCGGCATCTCGATGTCGAGAAGGATCAGGTCGGGCGACGCGCCCGCCAGCGCCTTGCGCGCCTCCGCCACGCTCTCCGCCTCCGCAATCCGGTAGTCGGATTCGAGCGCGCGGCGGACGCCGTAGCGCGCCGTGCGGTCGTCATCCACGATCAGGATGGAGCGCATACTTCTCCTTTTCGCTGCGTTCCGGTTCCGGCGGCGCGGCGCGGAAACGCACGACGAACCGCGCCCCGGGCGGGTCCGCATCGCGCGCGGAAGAAAACTCCACGCTCCCGCCTGCTTCTTCGGCTCGCCGCGCCACAATCGCCAGTCCCAGTCCCGTGCCTCCGGAGCGCGTGGTAAAGAACGGCTGGAAGATTTTCTCACGCAGGTCGGCGGGCACGCCCGGCCCGTCGTCCTCGACGCTGAGCAGCGTGCGGCCGCTGTCTTTTCCGGCGCCGTTCTCGAGCGTCACCCGCACGCACCCGCCCTCGGCGCTCGCCTCGACTGCGTTCACAACCAGATTGGAAACAATATCTCCCGCCGCCTCTTCACCGCCCAGGACGAGAAACGAATCGCCGCTCGGTTCGAACTCCAGGCGCACTCGGCGCATTTCCGCGTGGGCGCGAGCCAGTTCCAGGGTGCGCCGCACCACCGCCGCGAGGTCGGCGGGCCGGTCCGTGTCTCGGGCCGGCTTCGCGTAGCGGAGGATCTGGGCGATCTTGCGGTTCAGACGGTCGAGTTCTTCGACGACCATGCGGCAGTCGTGGCGAACGCGTGCCGGAAGTGTGGCGTCTTCCTCCAGCAGCTGGACAATCGTCTTCATCGAGCTGAGCGGGTTTTTGACGTTGTGCGCGATTCGCGCCGACATTTCACCGAGAAAAGCCATCTTCGCCTGTTCCGCGAGCTTCCGTTCGAGCTGCACTTGATCGGCGATCAGCCGGCACAACTCGATGGCCGCGCCGAGCTGGTCGGCGACGAGCTGCAACGCTCCCAACCGCTCGCCCGAAAACTCCGGCATGGCGACGGCCACGTCCAGCCGCCCCAGCACCTGCTCGCCGCGGCGGATCGGAAAGCTCGTGACGCCGCGCTCGAAGATTCCGGAAATAGTTTCCGGTCCGCCCGCTTCGCCGAGTTGCACGGTCAGCCGACGCACGCCGAGCGCGGGCGGGCCTTTTTCTTCCACGAAGCGTCTGAGCGCTTCGACGTCGCCCGACTTCTGAGCGAATTCCTGCAACTCCGCCGCGAAACTCCGCACCGGCCGCAGTTCGGAAAGAAAAGCCTTTTGAAGGAGGCGATCGGTCTGGCGCTTCAGCGGCTCGAAAAACACGACGAGGATGAAAATCATCACGCCTTCGGTTACCGCTGAAGGCAGGACGTTGTGCCCTTCCAGGAACCCGCCGACACGCCGCACGAGATTCAGGTAGATGAGCAAGCCGAACAGTCCCGCGACCGTGTACACGAGGTTCCGCTGCACGCGCAGTCCGAGAAAGTGGTAGCGGAAGATCGCGTGACCCACCAGAAGGCTCGGGCCAATCGCCAGGAACATCAGGAGGGCCGCCCCGCCCCCGCCCAGCCCTTCGACCGGCGGCGGCGGGAGCAGGTATTGCCACACGAGCCCGCCCGCCAACAACGTTTGCAGCGCGGCCAGCGTGGCGTGAAACCTTCGCCCCGAATCCGTCTCCATGCGACGACGCAGTTCCCGATTCCATACCGCCGCCACACCTTGCGCCGCGGCCATCCAGACCACCAGCAGCGGCATAAACGGCTTGAGAGCGACCACGGAATCGAATTCGAGCTGTCCCGCCGCTCGCGCCAGAATCCAGGGAGAGGCCGCCAGCGGCGCGTAGAAAGCCCACACGAGAAAGTTTTCCCAGGCGCGACGAGGGCGGAACTGCGCGGCGTACTCGCTGTGCAAGTGGACGACCAGCGGCGCTGCGAGCAGCAATCCCGTCAGCGAAATCACGCGGGCAATCGCGGTCAGAAGAGGTGGGCCGGCGCCGTAAAACAGGCCGACGTTGAGCGAAAGAAGATTTCCCGAAAACCACATGAACAGCGCGGCGAAGAGGCTGAAGAGCAGCCACTCGATGCGCCCCATCCGGCGCTGCCCCAGGATCACCACCATGAGAAAGAGGTGGACGAGCGAGCCGAGCGAGAAGGCGATGAGTTTCAAGCCGACGAGAGGCGTGAGTTCGTACGCAGTCTCCACGGGGAAGCCTCGCGGGCGCGGAAACGCGCCGGCCGCACAGCAATGGCGCGGGCTACCGACCCGGCTGCCGCCATTCTATGCGATTGTCAGGGAGGCCTCAACTCGGAGGGTAACCGCGAGACGATGTCCTCGCGGCAAAACACCTAGCCGCTTCCGGCCGCGACGGCGCGCGGCACGTCGCCCAAACGTTTCAGCGCTTCGCGCGCGGCGCGACCTTCTCCGGTGTCGGGAACGCTCTTCGCCACGCGCGAGTAACTCCGATGCGCGTCCGCGCGACGGCCCATCTGGACGTAAATGCCCGCGGCGGAAAGCTCGGCGCGGAAAACGTTGATGTTGTCTTCATCGAGCGCCGCGGCGCGCTCGAAATGCGCCAGCGCCTGGGCGCGGTCGCCCTGCCGCTGTCGCGCTTCGCCCGCCTGGAAGAGGATGCGCGACAGGGGAATATCCTCGTAGCCCGGCGTCCGCACCTCGTGGCGGGCCAGCATCGTCTCGTAAGTCTCCGCCGCCGATTTCCAGTCGCCCATCGCCTTGTACGCGCGCGCCATCTGCTGAGGCAGGAGATGGTTCCGCGGATACATCCGTTCCAGGTGCTGAAGCACGCGCAAAGCGTGATCGTAGAGTTTCTCGCGATAGTAGAGCACCGCGAGAAACGTCATGGCGTCGGTGCGCGCGAGGCTGCCCTGCTCCGTCACGCGTCGGATGGTGGCCATGCCGCGGTCGCGGTTGCCGGTATGGCCGGCGATGGCCGCGAAAATCTTCAAATACCACGGAATGCTCCCGGCGACGTAGTCGTAGATGCCCACGAGGAGTTGCGCGTCAACGGACTGGGGATTCTGCTCGAGGATTTTCACGTGCAGGTTGCGCGCGTCCCTGGCGTCTCCCACCGCCTGCCGGTGCGAGCGCGTCACGCTCAGGTGATAGATGGCACGAGTGGCGTGCAGCAATCCTTTCCAGTAAAGCGCCTCGGGGTCGTTGGGGTTTCTCGCCAGATGTCCGTCGGCCACCGCGTGGCCGCGCGCCAGCACGCCGAACAGCCTCCGCTCGAATTCCGGCCGCACGGGCACCGGCCGCTGGCGATAGACTTCGCCGCCTTGGGCGTACACCTGCGCTTCGAGCAGTTCGCGCCGATAGAGTTCGTGCTGCAACAGGATGGAGGCCAACGTGTTCAGCGCCGCCAGATCGTGGGGCTGTTCAGCCAGCCGGGCTTCCACGCGGCGCTCAGCCTGGTCGTATTCGAGATTGTAAAGGTGCTCGAGGGCGGCCTCGACCGCAGGGTGAAGCGAGGCGGGCTGAGCCGCTGCCTGCGCCCACGCGCCCAGCGCGACCCACGTCAGAAACAATGTCCGGATTGTTCCGCCCATCCGTCTCTGCATTATTGCGCCCTCAGGTGTTGGATGCAAACCGCGGGCCCGGAGCCCGTCTGGCGAGAAAGAGCGCATTGGGCGAGAACACGCATTGGTAAGCGCGCGGCATCGCTTCAGACCTGTCGTTCGTCGTGAGGCCGGAAAATCTGGGCGAGCGCCACGCCGACGGAAACCAGCAGCACACCCGACAGGATGGTGAGACTCAGATACTCGCCGAGAAATACGCGGGCGAAGATGGCGGCGACGAGTGGCGTGAGAGATGAAAAAGCATAAACGCGCGCTACGGACATCAGCCGCAGTGCCGTAAACAGGCAATAGATTCCGACGACGCCGGAAAGGACGCCGCTCGCCAGCAGCGCCGCCGCGTCAGGCGTCGCGGTCCGCCAAATCAGATTGAATCGTCCCAAAACAACAAGTCCGGCGATCGCAACGGCCAGGCTGGTGATGAACTGCAGCAGGATGGCCGTGGACTGGTGCGCGCCGCGCAACTGCCCGTCGCGCCACAGCACGCCGGCGAGACCGTAAGTCAGCGACGTGAAGAGCGCGAGAGGAATGGCCCAGTACCATTGCGGCGAAACGGGCTGGCCGCGCGCCAGGCCGAGCGAGAGCACCGCCAGTCCCGCCGCAATCAGCACGAGCCCCAACAGCGCCGGGCGGCGAACGCGCTCACCCAGAATGAACCGCGCGAACACCGCGCCCCAGATGACGTAAGTTTCCATGACCGGAATCGTCACCATGACGCCCCCGATGCGCATCGCCTGGTAGTACACGAAGAGCCCCACCGTGGAAAGCGCGCCGGCGACGACGAACGGAACGAGCGCGCGACGGCCCAGATACGCCGGCGAACCCGGAATCATCTGGTCTGCCGTCCGGTTCTTCACAACCAGAAAAATCCCCATCAGCAGGCTGGGCAGGCCGCGAAAGAACGGGCCGACCAGCGGGTCCGCGGTGATGACGGCGTGGCGGTCAAAGATGTTCGCGGAGGAGTATCCCAGCAGCGAGCCGACCGCCCAGGGCTCTCCTCGACGGCGGTGTTGAGGGCGAACGGCTGGAGGCGTTCCCATAAGGCGAGCCCGGAGTGTGGCGAGAGCGAAGCGCGATTATCGGCGCGGGGCCCGAGAGCGTCAAGCCTCGAAGGGGTAACCGGCGGGTTGTCAACGCGCCGTCAACTTGAGCGTTCTCCGGCGCCGTGCTAAACTTGGGGTGAAAATCTGGCGACCTTCGGGGCAGGGTGAGGAAAGGTTTGGCGCCTTTCCAATTCCCGATCGGCGGTAAAGCCCGCGAGGGGTGGTTTCGAGAAGTCGGGAACCAGCAATCCCCACGATCCGGTGAAATTCCGGGGCCGGCGGTAAAGTCCGAATGGGAGAAGGTCGAGACCGCGTTCGCGCGACGACGCGCTTCGCTCCGCACGCGCGTGTGTGAGCCGAAGACGCGTTCTTGCGCGCGCCTCTCTCTTTCTCTCTCCTTTTGTCCCGGACAGCGTCAGGTGAGCCGGCCACCGGCGGTCGAAACGCCGGCAGCGGATGCGGAGACTCATGTTCAGCGGAATTGTCGAAACCACCAGCGTGGTGGAGCGCGTGCGCGAAGCGCGCGAGCAGCGGATCTTTTCCATTCGCCTGCCGCGCGGATGGAAGTTTCGCGAAGGAGAAAGCGTCAGCGTGGACGGCGTCTGCTCGACGGTGCAGAAATCGAACGGCCGCGCGTTTCAGGTGACCTACATGCCGGAGACCCTGCGCAAAACGACGCTGGGGAAAATCGGTGTGGGCGACGAGGTCAATCTCGAGCGCAGCCTGCGCCTCAACAGCCTGATCGGCGGACACCTCGTGCAGGGACATGTGGATACGACGGCGCGCATTGCGAGCGTCCGCAGCGAAGGCGAGGCCAAAATTTACGGATTCGAACTGCCCCGCCGGTTTTCGCGCTACATCATCGAGAAGGGCTCGATTGCCGTGGACGGCATCAGCCTCACGGTGGTGGACTCACGCCCCGGACGCTTCACCGTTTCGCTGCTCGCCTACACGCTGGCGAAGACGACCCTGGGCCGCAAGGGCATGGGCGACCCCGTGAATATCGAACTCGACCTGCTCGCCAAATATCTCGAGAAGCTGATGGCCGCATGAGAATCACAGCCCGCAAAGCCGACGAAGAATTTCCACGGCTCGACCGGCAGCGCGCCGCGCGCGCGCGGCTGGCGATTATCCGCGCCGACTACAATCCGGAAATCACGCGCAGCCTCGAAGCGAAATGTCTGGAGACGCTGCGCGCCGCCGGCGTGCGCGACGGCAACATCCATCGCTTCCGCGTGCCCGGGTGCTTCGAAATTCCCGTCACCGCGGAGCGCCTGGCGCGCCGCGGGCGCTACGACGCGCTCATCGCCCTGGGCGCCGTCATTCGCGGCGAGACCTACCACTTCGACCTCGTCGCCAACGAGTGCGCGCGGGGCGTGATGCAGGTCTCGCTCAAACATGGGCTGCCGATCATCTTCGAAGTTCTCGCCACCTACAACCGCCGCGACGCTCTGCGACGCGCGGGAAGCAACCAGACCAACAAAGGAATTGAGGCGGCGCGAGCCGCGCTCGCGATGCTGGCCGTACTCGGCCGAATCAGAAAGCGGAATCCATGAAAGACCGACTGGCTACGATTGAAGAAGCGATTCGCGAAATCCGCCGAGGGCGCATGGTGGTCGTGCGCGACAGCACGGACCGCGAAGACGAGGCGGACCTGGTGATGGCGGCCGAGAAAGTCCGGCCCGACGACGTCAACTTCCTCATCAAGAAAGCCGGCGGGCTGATCTGCGTGGGGATGCCGCGCGAGCGCGCCGCGCGACTGGGCCTGACCGGCATGGTCGCGGAGGAAGACAACCGCACGGCGTTCGGCTGCGACTTCACCGTTTCGGTGGACGCGCGCCGCGGCATCACGACGGGAATTTCCGCGGCGGATCGCGCGCGCACCATCCAACTGCTGGCCGATCCGCGCGCCCGCGCGCTCGATTTCGTGCGCCCCGGGCACATCTTTCCGATTCGCGCCCGCAGCGGCGGCGTGCTGGCCCGCGCCGGACACACCGAAGCCGGAGTGGACCTCGCGCGCCTGGCCGGACTGAATCCGGTTTCGGTGATGTGCGAAATTCTGGACGAGCGCGGGAATTCGGCGCGCGCCGAAGCCGTCGAGCGAATGGCGCGCCGCAACAAATTGAAGATCATCACGATCGAACAGCTCATCGACTACCGCCGCTATCACGAAAAGCTCGTGTACCGCGTGGCGCGCGCGCACCTTCCCACCGAGCATGGCACTTATACGGCGTACGTCTATAACTGCCCGTCGCAGAACCGCGAGCACCTGGCGCTGGTAATGGGGCAGATTTCGCCCAACCGGCCGGTGCTGGTGCGCGTCCATTCGCAGTGCCTCACCGGTGACACGCTCTATTCGGTCCGCTGCGACTGCCACCAGCAGCTCGCCTCGGCCATGAAGAAGATCGCAGAAAAGGGCGAGGGGGTGATTCTCTACCTGAGCCAGGAAGGGCGCGGTATCGGGCTGACGAACAAGATTCGCGCTTACGCGTTACAGGACCGCGGGCTCGATACCGTGGAAGCGAACGAACGATTGGGACTGCCGCCCGACATGCGCGATTATTCCGTGGGCGCGCAGATTCTCGCCGACCTGGGAGTGAAGAAGATTCAGCTCCTCACGAATAATCCGAAAAAGGTCTCCGGCATCGCGCGCTTCGGGCTGCGCATCCTGCGCCGCGTGCCGCTGGAGACGACACCCGTCGAGACGAACCATTCCTACCTGAAGGTGAAGAAGGACAAGCTCGGGCATCTGCTGAGCAAAGTCCAGTAACCGTGCGCCGGTCTTCCCGCCCAACAACCGACGAAGCGTGGATGCGCGAAGCGCTGCGCCTGGCGCGGCGTTACCACTTTCCGCCTTTCCCGAATCCCTGGGTCGGATGTGTTGTGGTCAAGGGCGGACGCGCGGTGGGCCGCGGAGCCCACCGCGCCGCGGGCGAGCCGCACGCCGAAATCGAAGCGCTTCGCGAAGCCGGCGCGCGGGCGCGCGGCGCAACGCTTTACGTAACGCTCGAACCCTGCTGCCACTTCGGGCGCACTCCGCCCTGCACCGAGGCGATCGTGCGGGCCGGAATTCGTCGCGTCGTCTATGGACTCCGCGACCCCAACCCGGAAGTCGCGGGCCAAGGCGGCTGCGCTCTGCGCGCGAACGGGCTCGAGGTTGCGGAAAACGTGTGCATCAAGGAATGCGCGGCTTTGAACGAAGTCTATCTGAAGGCGCGGCGCACCGGCCTGCCGTTCGTCACCCTCAAAGTCGCCACAAGTTTGGACGGCAAAATCGCCACGCGGACCGGCGACTCCAAATGGGTTACTGACGCCGCCGCGCGACGCGCGGCGCGCTGGCTGCGGGCGCAGCACCAGGCCGTGCTGGTGGGAATCCGTACGGTCCTCGCCGACGATCCGCATCTCGGCCCGCGACTTCGCGGCGCGCCGGAACCCTGGCGCGTGGTGCTCGATTCGAAACTCCGCACGCCAGCCTCAAGCCGAGTGGTCCGCTCCGGCCGGTGCGTTATCGCCACGACGAATTCAGCGAGCCGCGAGCGTGAAAAGCTGCTCGCGCGATGTGGGGCAGAAATCTGGCGCTTCAACGGCCGGAGCGTGCCGCTGCGACCGCTCCTCAAACGGCTCGCTTCGGAAGGCATCCTCAGCCTGATGGTTGAAGGCGGCGCAGAGGTGCTCGGTAGTTTCTTCGACGCCGGATTGGTGGACCGCGTCTGCTGGTTCGTTTCACCCGTCATCATCGGCTCGCATCGAAGCCGCGCGGCCGTCGCGGGGCGCGGTGCTGCGCGGCTGGCCGGTGCGTGGCGGCTTCGGAATGTCGCCGTGGAGAGGACGGCCGGATCTCTTCTGATTCAGGGGAATCTCAGCCGCTGGGCGCTGGC
>CAZKXX010000054.1:24870-25131 GCA_964556705.1 uncultured Acidobacteriota bacterium | reverse complement strand
CGGTTTCGATCTACGCGGTGGATGCGGCTGAAGTCCCGCGGCTCATCCACGCGCTTTCGGAGTTTTCGCCCACGCTGCCATCGAGCATCGAACAGACCGGTCTTTACATCGAAAGCCGGAGAGCGGCTGAGACTGATAACTCGTCACCGGAGAGAACTGAACATGCTCATCGTCCAGGTCCACGTGCGCGTGAAGCCCGGGCACGTTGAAGCCTTCAAGATGGCGACCATCGAGAACGCCCGCGCCAGCCTCGAGGAGCCC
>CAZKXX010000054.1:0-24860 GCA_964556705.1 uncultured Acidobacteriota bacterium | reverse complement strand
CAAATTGACTCTGCCACCGAATACTTCCTCGGCGATGCCCTGGGATCGGTGCGCGACGAGCCAGGCTGCCTGCGCTTCGACGTCCTCCAGCTGTAAGACTACCCCACGGGTTTCGTGCTTTACGCGGCCTATCGCTGCGTCGAAGCGACCGCCGCGCACAAGCAGACGGCGCATTACGCCAAGTGGGCGGAGGTCGCCACGCCGCTGCTCGCCGAAGAGCGCAGGCGCGTGAGATACTCGAACGTGTTCCCGCCGGACGAGGATTGGTGAATTTGTCGCACGGCCATCCTGGCCGTGCCCGGCCTGAGGGCGAGACGCCTGCGCTGCGGCGGAAGCAGAGCTGCTCTTTCGGCCGCTTTTTGCCAATTGCCGGCGAGGACGCCGGCGCCACAGAGCACGATGCACTTCGAATTCGCCACGGCAACCCGGATTGTTTTCGGTGCTGGCGCGGTGCGCGAGGCCGCTCCGGCCGCGAAAAATCTGGGCCGCCGCGCTCTGGTCGTCACGGGGCGTTCGGCAACGCGGGCGATGCCCGTTATCGAAGCGCTGCGTGAAGCCGGAGTGACTTCAGTCCTCCTCCCCGTTTCCGCAGAGCCCACAACGAGTCTGGTCGAACGGGGCCTCGAACTGGCGCGCCGCGAAGCGTGCGATCTGGTCATGGCCATCGGCGGCGGGAGCCCGATGGATGCCGGCAAAGCCATCGCCGCACTGCTCACCAACCCGGGCGAGTTGATGGACTATCTCGAAATCATCGGCCGCGCCCAGCCGCTTCGCAACCCTTCCGCGCCTTACATCGCCATTCCCACGACCGCCGGCACCGGCAGCGAAGTGACGCGCAACGCCGTGCTCGGCTCCGAGGAGCACCGCATCAAAGTGAGCCTGCGCAGCCCGTTCATGCTGCCTCGCGTGGCCCTCGTGGACCCTGAACTGACGCTCGATTTGCCTCGCCCGACCACTGCCTGGACCGGGTTCGACGCTCTGACGCAACTGATTGAGCCGTATGTTTGTTGCCGGGCGAACCCGCTGACGGACGGATTCGCTGTCGAAGGGCTGAAGCGCGTGGCGCGATCGTTTCGGAAGGCCTTCCACAGCGGCCGGAACCTCGAAGTGCGCACGGACATGTCGCTCGCGGCGCTGCTCGGCGGGCTGGCGCTTTCGAACGCCGGTCTGGGCGTCATCCACGGGTTCGCGTCACCGATCGGCGGCAGGTTTTCCGCTCCACACGGGGCCGTCTGCGCGGCTCTGCTGTCGCACGGCATGGCCGCCAACATCCGCGCCCTGCGCGCCCGAGCGCCGGAAAGCGAGGCGCTCCGCCGTTACGAAATCGTGGCGCGAATCCTGACGGGCAGCCCTGCGGCGCGCCCCGAAGACGGCGTCACCTGGGTGGACTGGCTCGCCCAGGAACTCGAAATCCCTCCGCTCAGCGCCCACGGCATTCGGGAAAGTGACGCCGCCGACCTGGCCGAGAAGGCGGCGCGGGCCAACAGCACGAAGGCCAATCCGATCGCTCTGACCGCGGAGGAATTCAGGGAGGTCGTGATGGGCGCGCTGGGATGAGGCCGGGGCGCGGCGGCGGATTACTTCACGTGCTCCTGAGCGAGCGGGGGCGCGGGGGGCCGCACGGTCACCCAGTCGGTCTCGACCCGCGACCACTCCTGAATCGGAAAGCCGTAGGACTCGAAGAATTTCCGGATGCGCGGCCGCGGCCAGCCGACGATCTCCTCGAGAATCGGAACGAGCATCGCCAGCGCGTTGGTGCTGAGCACGGTGCGCCTGGCGATATGCGCCACGTGCTTGCTTTCCGAAACCGCAATCGTGAAGCCGTCGCGCGCGTTGGCGTCGAGCATGACGTGGATATCCGAGCTGCCGTCGCCCGCATAGACAATGTGGTCGGGGCTGATTTCGAGCTTTTGCTGAAGTCGCTCGAGCGCCGCGACCTTACCGTAACCGGCCGTCGCGCGCACGATGCGCTCAACCTCGCCGCCGCTGCCGTATTCCAATTCGGTCCCGAAAATGTGGTCGGGCGGGACGATTCCTTGCAGCGCCGAGCGGATCACTTCCACCGGCGCCGCCGAGAGGACGTAGAAGTCGAACCGGTAACCCTCGATGCCGCCGGCGAGGATCGTGTAAAGCAGGCGGATGTTCTCCTTCAGGCGGATCCGCTTGCCGACTTCGTCGAGGTGATGGCGGCGGACGCGGCTCCGGAACACCGGATCGTGCAGTAACAGATACGCCAGCTCCGCGCCCTGCTGCACGAGGTTGAGTTCCGCCATGCCTCGAGCCTTGCGCTCGAATTCCTCCGGCGGAATTCCCAGCAGTTCGCTCAGCACGTAACCCGAATCGTTAAAGCTCAGCGTCTGGTCGAAATCGCTGGCAAACAAGTATCGCTTGATCGCGCGTTCTTCCATACTCCCCATTAGATGCGGACCTTTTCGCTTTGTAAAATGAAGAATCTTTATGCCCGCCATAACAGAGTAGATTCAATATGTTACAGGGAGTTTACGGAGTTGTTCCGGGACGAACAAGAACCTCCCCGGCGCCTGGCGGGCCGGCGGCAAGGCTCGGCGCCCCTCCCCGTGTGAAAAACATGTTTCTGCCTCCGGGACCTCCCGGAACCCTTGCGCGGAGGCAAAGACGGCAAGCCTGCGGGTTCGTCCCAGGTCCCCTTCACCGTGATATTTTCCCATTGACGCCTTTAGCCGTAATCGTTAGATTTAGCTCCGCTTCCGCTGAACTTTGCGGTCCAATCCGGCGCCCGAAGGGTTGCGCTCCACGCGCAGGAACCGCCCCGTGAGGGCTCTTCACTTCGAGCACCGATTCAAGGGAGTCGCTCTATGAAAGTAGGACTGTTCACGGCGCTTTTCGCCAAGCAGAGCCTCGACGAAGTCATCAAGAAGATCAAGCCTCTGGGCATCCGCACGATCGAACTGGGGACAGGCAATTACCCCGGCGACCCGCACCTGAAGCTCGACTGGCTGAGCAACTCGTCGAAAATCAAGGAGCTGAAGAAGAAGCTCGATGACAACGGCATCACCATCAGCGCCCTGAGCTGCCACGGCAACCCGCTCCACCCGAACCGCAAGATCGGCGACGAGCACGCCGAGGTCAACCGCAAGACGATCCTGATGGCCGAGAAGCTGGGGGTGACGCGTGTCATCGATTTCTCCGGCTGCCCGGGCGATTCCGAAAACGCCAAGTATCCGAACTGGGTGACCACGCCCTGGCCGCCTGATTTCCTCGACATCCTCGCCTGGCAGTGGGAAAAGAAGGTGGTTCCTTTCTGGAAGAAGCGCGGCAAGTTCGCCGAAGACCACGGCGTGCGGATCGCCATCGAGATGCATCCGGGTTTCGTGGCCTATTCGCCTGAGACGCTGCTCAAGCTGCGGGAAGCGGCCGGACCGGCCATCGGCTGCAACTTCGACCCCAGCCATATGTTCTGGCAGGGGATTGACCCGTGCGCCGCGGTCCGCAAGCTCGGTGAGGCCGTGTTCCATGTCCACGCCAAGGACACGCGCATGTACGAGGTCAACTTCCGCGTCAACGGCGTGCTCGACACCAAACCTTATAAGGACGAGAAGAACCGCTCCTGGATCTTCCGCACCGTCGGCTACGGCCACGGCGCGGACTTCTGGGGCGACCTCGTTTCCACGCTTCAGATGATCGGCTACGACGACGTCCTCTCCATCGAGCACGAGGATAGCCTGATGTCCATCGACGAAGGCCTCACCAAAGCCGCGAATTTCCTGAACCAGATCGTCATCAAGGAGAAGTTGCAGGAGATGTGGTGGGCGTGAAAAATCGTCCTTAGTCCTTGGTCATTGGTCCCTCGTCGGTGCGAGGACGTTCGCACTGGATTTCGATTAACGAAGCAATGCAGAAGTCATCGAAGCTGGGATTCGAGAATTTGCGAGTGTACCAGTTATCGGAGAAACTTTCGGACGCGGTTTGGTACGCCGTCCTGGGCTGGAATTCACTGGCAAAGGGAACTTTGGGCAGGCAGCTCATTCGGGCGGCAGACAGTATCGGCGACAACATCGCGGAGGGGACAGGGCGCGGGAGCTTCCGGGACAATCGGCGTTTTGTAAGAAATTCGCGAGGCTCTCTCTATGAGACGAGGCACTGGCTGCGCCGAGCGCACCGCCGTCGCCTGCTCTCGTCCGAAGCGGTTGCCGCCATCAAACCCCTGCTCGATGAACTCGGGCCCAAGCTCAATGCTTACCTGCGATCAATCGGTTCCGTGCCGGGCGCGGTTTCGCAAGATCCAACGGCCTCCAGAGCGGGAGCGAAGGACAAGGGACAAAGGACAAAGGACCGCTGACGACGAAGACTCATCTGTGGAGATGAAGTATGAGCCAAATCAACGTCGCACTGATCGGTTACAAATTCATGGGCAAAGCCCACTCAAACGCCTTCCGGCAGGTGCGCCGGTTCTTCCCCGGCAAGTTCGAGCTGCGGCTGAAGGTCATCTGCGGGCGCGACCGCGCGGCGCTGGAAGCCGCCGCCCGCCAGTTCGGCTGGGAGGAGATCGAAACCGACTGGCGCAAGGTGATCGAGCGGAACGACATCGACGTGGTGGACATCTCGACGCCCGGGAACCTCCACCACCCCATGGCGCTCGCCGCCGCCGCGGCCGGAAAGCACATCATCTGCGAAAAGCCGCTGGCGAACACCTTGGCAGAAGCCAAAGAGATGCTCCGCGCCGTGGAAAAGGCCGGCGTCCTCCACATGCTGATGCATAACTACCGCAAGATCCCCGCCGTCGCCTTCGCCAAAAAGCTCATCGAGGAGGGCCGCATCGGCACCGTGTATCACTACCACGGCGCGTACTTGCAGGACTGGATCATGGACCCGAGTTTTCCGCTTGTCTGGCGGCTCGACAAAAAAGTGGCCGGCAGCGGCGCGCTCGGCGATATCGGATCGCACGCCATTGATTTCGCCCAGCACCTGAACAGTCCCATCGAATCCGTCGTGAGCCAGATGACGACGTTCATCAAGCAGCGACCGGAGGTCGGGGCGGGCGCCGGGGCCTGGGGCGCGAAGAGCGCCAGAGGCAAGGGCAAAGTTACCGTGGATGACGAAGCCAACTTCCTCGTCCGCTTCCGCAACGACAGCCTGGGCGTCTTCGAATCGTCGCGCTTCTGCGGCGGGCGGCGAAACTACAATACGTTCCAGATTTACGGCAGCAAGGGCAGTCTGGCGTTCAACCTCGAGCGGATGAATGAACTCGAGTTCTACGACGCGACGGCCAAGCAGGCCGACCAGGGATTCAAGGCTCTTATGGTGACCGAGTCTGTCCACCCCTACGTCGGGGCCTGGTGGCCGCCGGGCCACATCATCGGCTACGAACACACGTTCGTGCACGCCGTCCACGATTTCCTCGTGGCGCTCGAAAAAGACCGCTTGCCCGACCCGAATTTCAAGGACGGCGTCCGCAACCAGGCCGTGCTCGAAGCCGTCGAGCGCTCGGCGAAGACGGGAAAGTGGGAAAAAGTGAAACCGTAGGAGTCAGGAGTCAGAAGTCGGGAGCCAGAATGACGACGGAAGCCGAACCTGGCTCACGAATTGCGATTCTCGGTTGGGGTTCGCTGCTCTGGCGTCGGAGAAACCTTTTAACTAGGGGCCAGTGGCAAATGGCACGAGAAGCATAACGCACCGGAGGCATGATGGGCCTGGCGCGCGAGAAGGCTAAAACTTTCCAGGATTTGATAGGCTGGCGCAAGGCGCATGAATTTGTCCTCGCTGTGTATAGGTTGACCGAGGCTTTCCCTAAGCATGAGACGTATGGCCTTTCAGCGCAGATGCGTCGCGCGGCAGTCTCAATCGCCGCCAACATCGCGGAAGGATTCCGCAAGCGCGGCCGAGCTGACAAGGTGCGTTTCATGAATACAGCAGAAGGGTCCATTGAAGAGAGCCGGTACTATCTTATTTTGGCCGTGGATCTCGGCTACGGAAAATCTGAGGAAATGATGAATCTGCTCGGAGAGGCGAGTCGGTTGCTTAATGCCTACTCGAAGGCGATAGTGGCTGCTGACTCCTGACTCCTGACTTCTGGCTCCTATGTCTTACGTCATGGGCATCGACGTCGGCACCACCGGCACGCGCGCCATCGTGGTGCGCCCGGACGGTCACGTGGTGGGCGCGGCCACGGGCGACCACGAGCCGATGAAGATGGCCCGCCCCGGCTGGGCCGAGCAGGACCCGGAAGACTGGTGGAAAGCGACGCTTCGCGCCACGCGCGCGGCGCTCACCGCAGCGGGCCTTCAGGGCGCGGACATCTCGGCCGTCGGCCTTTCCGGCCAGATGCACGGCGTGGTGCTGCTCGACAAAGCTCACGCCGTCCTGCGCCCGTCGCTCATCTGGTGCGACCAGCGCAGCCAGGCGCAGTGCGACTGGATCACCAAACAGGTCGGGCCCGAGCGGCTGATTCAGCTCGTCTCGAACCCCGCGCTCACCGGCTTCAGCGCGCCGAAAATCCTCTGGGTGCGCGACAACGAGCCGAAAACCTTCGAACGCGCCGCGCACTTCCTGCTTCCCAAGGACTACGTCCGCTTCCGCTTGACGGGCGAATTCGCAACCGACGTTTCCGACGCCTCGGGCACGCTGCTTTTCGACGTTACGAACCGCAAATGGTCGCACGACGCGCTGGCGGCGCTCGAACTCGATTCCAAACTCCTGCCTCGTGCCTATGAATCGCCCGAAGTCACCGGGCGCATCACGCGCGAGACGGCGCTCGTGACGGGTTTGAAGGCCGGAACGCCCGTCGTGGCGGGCGCGGGCGACCAGGCTGCAAGCGCCGTCGGGAACGGCATCGTGCTGCCCGGACTGACTTCGGCGACGCTCGGCACTTCCGGCGTCATCTTCACCTATACGGACGCTCCGAAACTCGATCCCAAGGGCCGCATCCACACCTTCTGCCACGCCGTCCCCGGCAAGTGGCACGTGATGGGCGTCACGCAGGGCGCGGGACTCTCGCTGCGCTGGTTCCGGGACAACTTCGGCGCTTCGGAAGAGTGGCTGGCGCGTCAGACCGGTTTGGACCCCTACGAATTCATCATCCGCCAGGCGGCGGAAGCGCCCGTGGGAAGCGAAGGACTGGTGTGGCTCCCCTACCTGATGGGCGAGCGCACGCCGCACCTCGACGCGCAGGCGCGCGGCATGTGGTTCGGCCTGACGGCGGCGCACACGCGCGCCCATCTGATCCGTTCCATCCTCGAGGGTGTCGCGTTCAGCCTGCGCGATTCGCTCGAGATCTTCCGCGAACTCGAGATTCCCGTCGAGCAGATTCGCGCCTCGGGCGGCGGCTCGCGCAACTTCCTCTGGCGGCAGATTCAGGCCGATATCTACGGCAAGGAGCTCGTCACACTGCGGACCAGTGAAGGCTCGGCCTTCGGCGCCGCGCTGCTGGCCGCAGTGGCCGCGAAAATCTATTCGTCTGTTGAAGAGTCAGCGAAGGAAGCGATTCAGGTCCGCGAGCGCATGGCCCCGAAACCGGCCAACATGAAGAAGTACGACCGCCTGTACGAGGTCTATCGCAACCTCTACCCGGCCGTGCGCGACCTGGCGCATCAACTCGCGGAAAACGGATAAACGCAAGTCCGCTCGACGCAAAAGTCTCCCCATGCAACGGCACTCCCTCATCGCCATTTTTCTCATCGCTGCCTTAGCGGGAGGCCTGACGCTCGCCGGCCCGCAGGTCTCAAAGAAAGGCGAGGAATACGGCGCGGTGAAAGGCGCGGGCGAAGCGCACGCCATATATCAACTTCGCGACGCGCGGCGCAACCTGGAAGCTCGTGTCGCCCCCGGCGTCGGCAACATCGCGTTCGAGTTCAGGGCGAACGGAAAAGACGTCTTCATCCCGCCCGAGTCGCTCGAAAGCTACCTCCAGGAGCGCTGGTTCTGCTGCGGGAATCCCTTTCTGGCGCCTTGGGCGAATCGCATCGACGGCGACCACTACTTCTTCGAGGGAAAAAAGTATCTGCTCAACGACGCGCTCGGAAACATTCTGCGCGTGCCTCCGAAGGACTATCCTCTGCACGGCTTGCTGGCCTTCGAGCCGCGATGGGAAGTGATCGACTCGGGCGGCTCCGCCAGGACCGGCGCGTTCATCACCACGCGGCTGGAGTTCTACAAATATCCCGACCTGATGGCGCAATTCCCTTTCGCGCACGTCTATGAAGTGACGCACCGGCTGAAAGACGGCAAGCTCGAAGTGACCACGCGTGTGACCAACGTCGGCAAATCGCGCATGCCCGTCCTCTTCGGCTATCATCCCTACTTCCGGCCCGACGGGCCGCGCGAAGAGTGGACGGTGGGCCTCGGCGCGCGCCAGCGCTGGCTGGCGAACGAAGCGCTGATCGCCACGGGCGAGACCCAGCCGGCCGAGCGTTTTCTTCCCGGCGCGGCGGAGGGCGTTGCGCTCGGCAGGAAATTTGTGGACGACGTCTTTTCTGATTTCGCCCGCGACCGCGAGGGCCGCGGGCGAATCTGGGTCAAGGGTCGAGCGCAGAAGATCGAAGTGGTTTTCGACCGCAACTACGATTTCGCCGTGGTGTACGCGCCGCTCCGGGACCCGCTCATCTGCATCGAGCCGCAGACCGGACCGACCAACGCCTTCAACCTGAATCACGCCGGAAAATTCCCCGGCCTCGTGACGCTCGAACCGGGCAAGACTTACGAGGCAACCTTCTGGATTGTTCCGTCAGGCTTCTGAATTTCCGCAGGGCACGGCCACAGAGACAAAGAGGGCTGAATCAATGAGTCCTCCGGTCGTATGAGCATTGAATCGAAGGCATGGTCCGCCTGACCAGTTGTGAAGCCGCGACAGGCTTACGCCAAAGGCAACTTTGTCTCTGTGGCGAGGGGTTAATCGAGTTCGGCGAAAGCTCGGACCGGAAACGAGGCGCCGCGCACGATGCGCAGCGGCACAGCCGAGAACTTGAATCCCGTTCGCGGCAGCGACGAGAGATTGGTCATGTGTTCAACGATCAGAATTCCGGCTGCGAGCAATCGCGTGTGCGCGGGCCGCACGGGGTCGGTGGTGTCGTCCACGTTCCAGAAATCCACGCCCACCAGCGCCGGACGGCCGCTCACCAGCAAGTCGAGGCACTCGGCGGCGAGGAACGGTCCCGGCTCCCAGTAGCGCTCCGTTCCCCATCGCCGGTCCCAGCCCGTGCGAATCAGCACCGCTCGCCCTTCGAGCTCTTCTTTCCAGCAGTCAACCGTCACCGCGCGGCCGCCCGCGGGCTTCGCGTCCATGACCAGCCCGTTCAGCCCCGCTACTTTTTCCAGTGGAATCCGGCTCAAGTCGTCGCCCGCCGGAAACCGATGGAACGGGCTGTCGAGGTATGTTCCGGTATTGCCCGCCATTTCCACCCGGCCGATGAAGAATTCGGCCTTGCCGTCGTAACGCGCGCGCGACTCCTCATGCGTGAGCAGCGCTCCGATTTTCGCCGGCGGAAAACCGGGATAGGCGGGCATACCTTCTTCGAGGGGATGATTCAGTTCGATGAATCGCGGCATGGCGGGATGTTCAGGCGTGCTTCGCGGCGCGCGCGGCGAAGGCTTCAACTTCTTCGCGCGTCGGGAGCGACGGCTGCGCGCCGAGTTTGGTCACCGCCAGCGCGCCCGCGCAATTGGCAAAACGGATAGCTTCTTCCATCGGCGCGCCCGCGGCCAGTTGCACGGTAAGGGCCGCGGTGAAGGCGTCGCCGGCGGCGGTCGGATCCACAGCCTCCACTTTGTGCGCCGGAAAATGCTTCGCGCCGGCGCGCGTGATGAGCGCTGAGCCGTCGCTGCCCAGCTTGAGCACCACGGTTTCAGCGCCCATCTCGAGCAGCTTCTTCGCCGCTTCCATCGCTGAGACGCGGCCCGAGACTTCTTCGCCCGTCAGATGTTCGAGTTCCGTCTCGTTCGGCGAAACGATGTCCGCGAGCTTCAGAATCTCCGCCGGACAGCGGCGCGGCGGCCCGGCGTCGAGCACCGTGAGCTTCTTGTGCTTGCGCGCCAGCCGCAGCGACGTCTCGACGACCTCGATGGGAACTTCCAGAACGGTGCAGAGCGCGTCCGCCTGTGCGATGACTTCTTCGGCGCGTCCGATGTCAGCCGGCGTCAGAGCGAAGTTCGCCGCCGGATCCACGACGATGGAGTTGTTGCCATTCGGAAACAGCAGAATCAGGGCGCATCCCGTGGTCACCTGGGCGTTGCGCCTCACCCAGGCCGTATCAATCCCGCTGGATTCGAGCCCGCGGAGAAGAAAGTCCCCCAACAGGTCTTCGCCCACCGAACCGACGAAGGTCGTCCGGGCGCCCTGGCGCGCCACCGCCACCGCCTGGTTGGCGCCTTTGCCTCCCGGAAAGAATTTCAGGTTCGTCGCCAGCAGGCTCTCGCCTTCTTTGGGAAGGCGCTCGGCCTTGACGACGAGGTCGAAGTTGGCGCTGCCGACGACAACCACGTGGACTTCTTCGGGACGCCGCACGAGGTGCTTCCCCCTGTCCGAAAACTTTTGCCTCTGAAGTTCGACTGTCCACTTTGCACGGTTTTTTTCGGAAGTCAAGGGTCATCCCGGTCACCTTATCCATTTCGGAAATACGTTCCGTGCCGGACCTGCGGCAGGCCGGCTTGATTCGTGAAGGACGCTGGAGTATGTTCCCGGAAAAGAGGCCGGGAAACCGAAAGGCGCGAAGGAGCTCCCGCCGCGGCCCGCGGCTCGATTCGTCCTTCGCCACTCTTCACCCTCGCTCCCGGTTTTCACCCGCGCGGCGGAACGCACCTGTCAAAGGAAGTTCATGCCGCCAGGAGGAGTTCACCATGTCCAAAGCCAAACAAATCACCGCCTGGGTGTCGAACACTCCCGGCCAGCTCGGCCGTCTCGGCGAAGCGCTGGCCAAAGCCAAAGTCAACGTCACGGCGTTCACGGCCTACGGGACGGACGGCGAGAGTCCCGTCCGGCTCCAGGTGAGCAGCCCGGCAAAAGCCAGGAAAGTGCTTCAGGAACTTGGCGTGCGCGTCACGGAAGAGGAAGTTCTGCGCCTGACCCTTCCCGACAAACCCGGCAAGCTCGGTGAAGTCGGCCGCCGTCTCGGCGAAGCCAACGTCAACATCGAATACGCGTACGCGACGGTCGCGAAGGGCGGGAAGAAAGCCGACCTCGTGCTGGGCGTCTCCGACCTCGCGGGCGCCGCGAAAGCGTTGCGCGGGCTGTGAGCGGAGCGGCCGGCTTCCGCTGGCCTGGCCGGCTCAGAAGCCGGCGAACGGATAGCGGTTCAGCTCGAGCGCGCGGTCGGCGAGCGCGCGCCGCAGCCCGATGGTGTCCGGGGGGACGCGCTTCAGGAAGCGTCGCAGGAAGGCGAGTTGCGTGCGCAGCATATCACCCTCCGCCACGCGCGCCAGCGCGCGCCGCCCCTCGCCTTCCAGGCGGTCCACCGTCGAGTGGATGCAGGCGCGGACCACATTCCGTTCGTCGGCGCACGCCTCGGCCGGGGCTTTGGCCATTTTCTTGCGCGCCCGCAGCAGCACGCTCTCCATGGCGTAGGCTTCCATCACCAGGTCGCTGATGACCTCAATCACCTCCTGCTCGTCGGCGAGCGCCTGAAGGTACCGCTGCATGCCCGCGCCCGCTACGAGCAGCGCCGCCTTCTTGACGCCTTCGACGAGTCGCGCCTCCTCGGCGAGCGGCTGGTCGTCTTCACTCTCTTCCATCGCGCCGGTCTCGAGCACTTCGTCGAGCAGCTTCTTCGCCGCGGGAACGAGCGCCAGCTCACCCTTCATCGAGCGCTTGATGAGCATGTCAGTGATGAGCAGCCGGTTGATCTCGTTCGTGCCCTCGAAGATGCGATTGACGCGCTGGTCGCGGAAGGCGCGCTCGACTTCATACTCGCTCGAGTAGCCGTAGCCGCCGAAAATCTGCACGGCCTCGTCGGCGGCGAAGTGAAGCGTTTCGGTGCCCATCACCTTCAGAATCGAGCACTCCACCGCATACTCGCGCAGCGCGGCGAGAATCTGCTGCGGCGCTTCGGCCGAGCTCTGGTCCACGCCTTCGAGCGCCCCGTCAATCAGCCCGGCGGTCCGGAACGAAACGCTTTCGATCGCGTAAGTGCGCGCAATCATTTCGCCGAGCTTTTCCTTCATCATCCCGAACTCGGCGATCTTCTTTCCGAACGCTTCGCGCTGTTTCGTCCAGCGAATCGCCTCGCCGAGCAGAATCTTCGACGCGCCCACGCAGCCCGCGCCGAGCTTGAATCGGCCCAGATTGAGAATATTGAAGGCGATATAGTGGCCCTTGCCGACTTCGCCGAGCACGTTCTCGACCGGCACGGGAACGTTGTCGAGATTCAGCGGCGTCGTCGAAGACCCTCGGATACCCATTTTGTGTTCTTCCGCGCCCGGCGAGACTCCCGGGAAGCCGCGCTCCACGATGAACGCCGTGAACTGCTCACCGTTCACTTTGGCGAAGACCACGTACACGTCAGCGATGCCGCCGTTCGTGATCCACATCTTCGTGCCGTTCAGCAGGTAGTGCTTGCCGTCGGCGCTGAGCTCGGCCTTCGCCTTGCAGTTCAGCGCGTCCGAGCCGGAAGTCGCTTCGCTCAGGCAGTAAGCCCCCACCCACTCGGCAGTCGCGAGTTTGGGAACGTATTTGGCTTTCTGCGCTTCGGTGCCGAAGAAGGCGATGGGCATGATGCCGATGCCCGCCTGCGCGCCGATCGTTGCCGCCCAGGAGCCGTTGCGCGCCATCTTCTCGGAGACGAGGATGGACGAGATCTTGTCGAGCTCGAGCCCGCCCCATTTCTGCGGGACGTCGGTGGCGCACAGGCCGATTTCCGCCGCCTTCTTCAGCAGTTCGCGCAGCAGCCCGGGCTTCTTTTCTTCGATGTCCTTCACGCGCGGCAGGATTTCCTTCTCCACGAACTCCTGCGCGGTCCGGGCGATGAGCTGGTGCTGGTCGGTGAGGTCTTCGGGGGTGAAGATTTCTTCCGGCTGGCGGGACTCAATCAGAAAACTGCCGCCGCGGGTGTGAATCTGGCCTGCTGCCTGGGTGGTTGCCATGAGGGTCTCACCGTGCGGCGCGGCTCGATGACACGCGAGTCTACCCGCACGCCTATTACTGATCGCGTTGGCCGCCATTGCGGCCGCTGATGTACTTTTCGACGAAACTGATGAAAGTGTTCAGGCGCTCCTCGGTATCTTTTCCCGCCGCCGCCAGCTCCGCCATTCGAGCTTCAACCTGCTCCATCCTCTCGCCAAGTCTGCCGACCAAACCAACGACCGTGACGAGGGCCTCGCTGTGCGTGTGAAGCACTTCGCGGACCTGTTGCATGTCAGACGAAAACCGAGCCTGTTGCTCCGCGACGAACTCGATGTTCCTCTCGATCCGCTGAAACCGCTCCAGGTCCTCGTTGGTCATGGCGCGCCTCCGCGTCTTGCCGCCTTCACTCCGTGGGATAGTTTACTGCATATTCTCAAAAATTCCCGCTGCGCCCTGGCCGCCCCCCACGCACATCGTCACCATTCCGTAGCGCGCCTTGCGCCGCGGCATTTCGCCGAGCAGCGTCGCCGTCAGCTTCGCGCCCGTGCAGCCCAGCGGATGCCCGAGCGCCACGGCGCCGCCGTTGACGTTCAGGCGTTCGAGGTCGAGCCTCGCTTCGCGAATCACCGCCAGCGCCTGCACGGCGAACGCTTCGTTCAATTCGATCAGGTCCACGTCCTCGAGTTTCAGCCCCGCAAGCTTCAGCGCTTTGGGAATCGCGAACACCGGACCGATCCCCATTTCTTCCGGCAGCGTTCCCGCCGTCGCGTAACTCACGAAGCGGGCCAACGGTTTCACGCCCAGCTCTTTGGCTTTTTCGAGCGACATCACGACGGCCGCGGCGGCCCCGTCGCTCCGCTGCGAAGAATTTCCCGCCGTCACCGTGCCGCGCGCGTGGAACGCGGGCTTGAGTTTCGCCAGAACCTCCATCGAAGTGTCACGCCGCGGTCCTTCGTCCGTGTCGAATATGATTCTCGTCGTTTGCGGCCTGTTGCGGCCGTTCAGGCTGACTTCCACCACTTCGAGCGGCACGATTTCGTCCCTGAACTTTCCGGCGTCCATCGCCGCCGCGGCGCGCTGATGGCTGCGCAGCGCGAACTCGTCCTGCTCCTCGCGCGAGATCTTGTATTTGCGCCCCAGGTTTTCGGCGGTCAGGCCCATCGAAAGATAGGCGTCCGGGTAGTGCTCCATCAGCCAGGGATTGGGCGAGAAGCGGTTGCCGCCCATGGGAATCAGGCTCATCGATTCGGTCCCGCCGGCGATGATGACGTCGGCCGAGCCCGCGCGGACGCGCTCCGCGGCGAGCGCGATGGATTGCAGCCCCGACGAACAGAAACGGTTGATCGTCATCGCCGCGCACTCTACCGGCAGGCCCGCGCGCAGCGCCGCCACGCGCGCCACGTTGTTGCCCTGCTCCGCTTCCGGCATCGCGCAGCCGAGGATGACGTCTTCCACCATCCGGCTCTCCAGCCCGGGCACGCGCGCGACGATTTCCTTGATGACCGCCGCGGCCATGTCATCCGGCCGCGTGTTGCGCAGCGTCCCGCGCGGCGCTTTGCCCACCGCCGTGCGCGCAATCGAAACGATAACCGCTTCGCGCATTTCAGCCTCCCAACCTGCAACGCTCCCCATCATAGGATGCCGCGACGCCAACGAAAAGCTCAAGCCATCGAAGGGCGAATCCTTCCGCTTTCTGCCCCGTGATCGTTGTCATTCTGAGCCCCGACCTGCCTATCGCAGGCAGGCGCTTTCGGTCGGGGCGGAAAATCTCCGCACCTGCCCACGCGAGGTCCTTCGTCGCTCCGGTCCAGAGCAGCGGGGCTCCTCAGGATGACAGCGTTGGCGAGCGCCGGCGGCCTCCTGAGTGCGGGCTTCGGAACACGATTCCAGATTCAAAATTCAAAATGGCACACAGAGCCCGCGATCAATTCCGCAATGGCTTGCCTTTCTTCAGCATGTGCTGAATCCGCTCCTGGGTTTTCTTCTGCCCGCAGAGGCTGACGAACGCCTCGCGCTCGAGGTCGAGCAAGTACTGTTCGGAAACGCGCTGCGGCGAGGTGAATTCTCCGCCGCCGGAAAGAATTTTCGCAAGGTGCGTGCCAATCACCACGTCGTAATCACTCAACTGTTCCGCGCGACGCATCAGGTGGAGCCCCAGGCGCATTTTCGCGAACGCGGCCTGCCCGAGCACCAGAATATCCTCGCGCGGCTTGCCGGCCCGGTGGCCGAGCCGCACCAGGTCGAGCGCCAGTTGTTTCGCGTCGCCGATCAAGCGGTCGCGGTTCATGCTGATGGAATCCGCGGGCGCGAGGTAGCGGTACTTGCGCGCCTCTTCGGCGCTCGTCGAGACTTTGGCCATGCCGATATTCAGGAAGACTTCCTTCACGTTCACGAAGGGGTCGAAGGCCGGGTCCTCGGGAAGCGAGTCCATGGCGCGGACGAGCATCTCCTTCGTCCCGCCGCCGGCGGGAATGAGTCCGACGCCGGCTTCCACCAGGCCCATGTAAGTTTCCGCCGCCGCCCGCACGCGCGCGCCGTGCAGCAGCATCTCGACGCCGCCGCCGAGCGTCAGCCCGTGCGGCGCCACGACGACGGGCTTCGGCGCGTACTTCAGCGCCATGTTGGCGTTCTGAAAGGCGCGAATGGCGTCGTCGAGTTCGTCCCAGTCGCCTTCCTGAATCACCATCAGAATCAGCATCAGATTCGCGCCCACGCAGAAGTTCGGTCCCTGATTGCCGACCACCATGGCGTCAAAATCTTCGTTCAATCGCTTGAGCCCCGCGTGCACCATCGCCACGGTGTCCGGCCCCACGCTGTTCATCTTGGAGTGAAACTCGAGGCACAACACTCCGTCGCCGAGGTCCACCAGGCTCGCGCCGGCGTTGCGCTTGATTTCCTTCGACTGCGCGCGCAGCGACGCGAGCAGCAGAACGCCCGGGCGCTCGGGAACGGGCCGGTAATCGGCGGACGCGAGATCGAAGAAGCAGGTCGCGCCATCCGCGCGGACGTAAAAAGTCTTCTTCCCCGCCGAAAGCAGCTTCTCAACCAGCGGCGGGTTCGGCCGGCCGCGCTCGCTCCAGCGCTTCATCACCGGCTCGAGGCCGATCGCGTCGAACAACTCGAAGACGCCGCACTCCCAGCCGAAACCCCACTTCATGGCGTTGTCCACGGCCACGACGTCGTCGGCGATTTCCGGCAGGCGGCTCGCGGCGTAATGGAACGTGTCGGTCAGGAGCTTGCGATAGAACTCGCCCGCGCGGTCGGGCGACTGGAAGAGCGAGGCCACGCGCTGCCGCGGGTCCTCGATGTTCTGCGCCAGGTCGAGCGAAGCGAAGCGCGCTTTCTGCCGCGGGCGGTATTCGAAAGTCTTGAGGTCGAGCGTCAGGATCTCCGCCTCCTCCCCGCCTTTCATCTTCTTGTAGAAGCCCTGACCGGTTTTTTCTCCGAACAGTTTGCGTTCGAGCATCCGTTCCATGAATTCCGGCAGGCGGAAGAGGTCGCGCCGCTCGTCGTCGGGGAGCGCCTCCTGAAGGTTGCGGACGACGTGCGCGAGGATGTCAAGCCCCACGATGTCGAGCGTGCGGAACGTCGCCGACTTCGGCAGGCCCATCGCCGGGCCGGTGAGCGCGTCGATTTCTTCGATCGTGTAACCGTCCTCGACCAGGATGCGCGCCACGGTGAGCGTCGTGAACGTGCCGATGCGGTTGGCGATGAAATTCGGCGTGTCTTTGGCGCGCACGATTCCCTTTCCGAGCACGACGTCGCCGAAGCGCGAAATCGTTTCGACCACTTCGGGCAGCGTCTCGCCGGTGGGGATGACTTCCAGCAGCTTCAGGTAGCGCGGCGGATTGAAGAAGTGCGTGCCCAGCCAATGCCGGCGGAAATCTTCACTGAAGCCTTCGGCGATGGAGGCGATCGAAATCCCCGAAGTGTTCGAGCTGACGATGGCGCGCGGGGCGCGCAGCGGCTCAACCTGGCGGAGCAGCGCGCGCTTGATTTCGCGGTCTTCCGTGACCGCTTCGAGGACCCAGTCGCACTCCTTCACCCACCCGAGGTTGTCCTCGAAATTCCCCACGGTCACCATGCGCGCCGCTTCGGGAACGAAGAACGCCGCCGGACGCGACTTGAGCGCCGCGTCGAGACCCGCCTGCGCGAGGCGGTTGCGAACGCGCGGCTCGTCGAGCGCGAGGCCGCGGGATTTTTCCTCGGGCGTCAGCTCTTTCGGAACGAGGTCGAGCAGGAAAACCGGGATCGAGGCGTTGGCGAGGTGCGCGGCGATCCGCGCGCCCATCGTTCCCGCGCCCAGAACCGCCACCTTGCGGATGTCGCGCACGAGATTCCCCCACGAGCGGAAGGTTTGACGGCGAAGGCATTATCCCGGAGAGTTGGAGAGCGGGTCAAGCGCCCGCGGCCGATCCTCCCGTTCGCCCCGCCGGGCGTTCAAATGAACTTCTTGGTCATCGGCCAGTAGGCGGCCAGCGAAACGCGCGGCCTGCGGCAGATGAAAATCGGCAGGTTGTTTTCGTAGGGCATCACGTAAGGGTGCGTGAAGACGGCGGCGAGTTCGACCTCTTCGAAAACCTTGGCGACGTCCTCGCGGCGCTCGCCGACGGTAATCACACACTGGCCCGAATAACCGCGCGGCCCCCAGAGCCAGTAATTGTTGTGCCCGCTGAGGGCCTTCGGCAGGCCGTGCCGGGGGCCGAAGAAATCGATCGCGCCCGCTTCGCCGTAGTTCGACCCGAAAATCGCGCACTCGGAACGTTCCTTCTCTGGCAGCGAGTGATAGACCTTCGCGACCGTTTCGACCATCTCCGGCCAGCCGAACATGTCCGCGTAATGCTGCGGCAGTTTCCCGAGCTCGCTCCGTTCACCCGACTGCGGTTTCAGGCCGACGAATTCCGCGTAGCGGATGTACGTCTCGACGGGGAGGACGGGAAGGACGAACGGCGCGGTGACAGCTCCGCCCGCAACGAGTAAGATGGCGAACACCGGCTTCACCCAAGCCAGCTTCGGCCCGCGCAGCCACGCCTCCAGCGCCACACCGCCCGCACCCAGCAGAGGAATGAACGCCGGCGCCAGGTAATAAGGCTTCGAGCGCGTCGCGAGCAGAATGGCGAGGACAGCGAGAAAGCACCAGCCGAGCGCGCGAAAGGGCTTCGCCTGCGCCGCGAAGAGCAGAAACGCCAGCCCGGCCAGCGCCACCACCGCTCCCATCGGGTGCACGAACAGGAGCTGCGTCGCGAGAAATTCCACGGGAGAGGTTGCGGCGATTTTCATCTCCGTGGCGTTGCGGATGAACTCCCGCGTCGGAAAGCCGTGCTGAATTTGCCAGAGAATGTGCGGCAGGAAAATCACGAGCGCCGCCGCGCCGCCAGCCCAAATCCACTTGTCGCGCAGATAGCGCCGCGCGGGCGTGAGCACGAGGCCCGCCACCAGGCCCGCGCCCCAGAAGCCCATCGAGTATTTGTTCATCAGGCCGGCGCCGGCGACGACGCCGACGAGCAGCCAGAGCCGCGGCCGGTCGTGTTTCAAAATTACGACGACGAGATAGAAAGCGAGCGCCCAGAACAACAGGTCGAACGCGTTCATCGAAAGGAAGCCGGGGAGGGCAAGATAGACGGGCGCGACCAGCGCCGCGAGCGCCGCCAGCGCCTGCGCCCACCGCCCGCCGCCGAGTTCGCGCGCGATCAAGCCGATCAGGAATAAGGTGAGCGCCCCGGCCACGGCGGGAAACAGCCTGAGGGCGAAGAGCGATTCACCGAGCGACGTCCGCGCCACGTGCGCCGCGAGCGCCACGAACGGCGGATGGTCCACGTAGCCCCAGTCGAGGCGTTCGCCGCAGGCCAGGTAGTAGAACTCGTCGCGGAAATAGCCGTACTGGCCGCTGAAGAAAAGATGGAGGGCAAGTTTCGCCAGGGCGAAACAGGCGAGAATCAGAAGGTCGCTGGAGGACGAAACTCTCTTGGCCACAGCAAAACATTGTGAATGCTGAATAGTGAATTGCCTAGCTTTCATACTCTGGGGAGCGCCGCTGACTCAGCCACCACCGTGCCCCGGGAAGTTGTCATGCTGAGCGTAGCGAAGCATCTGCATTATTCTTCGAGCAATGTTTCCCACCGATTCCCCGCTTCGCTCGGAATGACATTTTTGGCCTTCTGGATGACCGGGAACCGGCCATTCAGTACTCACCGTTCACAATTCAGGAAGTTCGCTGGTAAGACGCGAGGAATTGCTGCATCCCGCGTTCGTTCAGGCGCAATTTTCCGGCCGCCATCATCTGCTGCTTCAGGCTCTGGCGGTAGATTTCCCAGGCCATCGTGCGTTTGCGGGAAAGCAGCTCTTCGGCCAGGACTTGCTTCTGAGCGGCGAGCGCGGATTCGTCCGGCAGGTCCCGCGAGAGGATGCGGAAGACGACGCGGTTCGTGCCGAGGCTCACCACGTCGCTCACGGCGCCGACGGGCAGCGTGAAGGCGCCGGTGAGTTGCGAGCCGGAACCCACGCCCTCGACCGAATCGCGTTCGGTGAATTCCTGGCTCTTGCGAACGGTGAATCCCGCGGCGCGCGCCGCCTGGGCGAAATCGCCTTCTTTTGCTTTGGCTGCCAGTTCGCGGGCTTTCTCCAGCGCCAGTTCGGCGGCGCGCCCGGCGCGGTAGTCCTCCTCGACCCGCGCGCGGATTTCCTCGAGCGGCGGCGTCTGCTCCGGTAGGATTTCCGCGAGCTGAATGATCACCGTCCCGCGCGGCACGGTGATGGGAATGCCCACCTCGTCCGGGCGAAGCTGGAAGGCGAGGTTGTGGAACGACTCGGAGGTCCCGAAGTCGGGCACCGCCTGGTTGTACCGGAAGGGTTCGGTTTCGCGCGGCGTGAGCCCGAATTTCCGCGCCACCGCCTCGAAGTCCTGCGGGCTCTGCTTGAGCGCGCGTTCGACCTCCTGCGCGTACTTCTGCTCTTCCTCGGAAAGCTTTTCCTTGAAAACCTGTTCCCGCAGCTCGTCGCGCACCTCTTCGAAGGGGCGCAGCCGCGCGTCTTCCCGGCCGAGGACCTTCACGATGTGGAAGCCGTAGGTCGTCTTGATGAGGTCGCTCAATTCTCCCGGCTTCATCGAGAAGGCGGCCTTCTCAAACTCCGCAACCGTCTGGCCGCGGATGATCCAGCCGACTTCGCCCCCCTGCGCCGCGCTCGAATCCTCGGAATGCTTCCGCGCCAGCTCGGCGAAATCGGCGCCCGCCTGAGCCTTCTGGAGCACCTCCCGCGCCGTTTTCTCCAGCGTCTCGATCTCTTCCGGCGTGCGGCCTTCGGTCTTGAACAGGATGTGCGCCACGCGCGCGCGATCCTCGACGCGATAGGCGGAGAGGTTGCGGCTGTAACGGGCGCGGAGCTCGTCGTCCGTCACCTGGACGCGCGCGCGCACGGCGTCCGGATCGAGAAAGACGTAGCGGACGCGGCGCTGCTCCGGCTGCCGGTAGCGCGCCTTCTCGCGCTCGTAGTGGGCCGCGAGCGCTTCGTCGGTGATTTCCACCGACTTCGCGAACCGCTCGGGCGTCAGCACCACGTACTCGATGGTGGCGCGCGCGTTGCGGGTCAGAAATTCGTCGCGGATTTCGGCCTCGCTGACCCGCACGCCGGAGGTGATGATCGTGCGCACCTTCTCGAGCAGCAGAGTCTCGCGCATCTGCGCCTCGAACTGCGGAATGGTCTGGCCCGCCTGCTGCGCGACGAACTCGCGGTAGCGCTCCAGGCCCACAAACTGCCCGTCGGGATAGAGAAACGGCAGGGTCGCTCGTAGCTGGCTCTGGAGCTCCGCGTCGGTCACCCGAAGCCCCAGTCGCTGCGCCTCCTCGAAGAGAACGCGGCGCAAAATCATGTCGTCGAGGACGATGCCCGCCAGCCGGCCGACGATCTCCGGGTCGTTGGCGAAGGGCGAGCCGCGCAGGCGCGTCGAGATGGACCGCTGCACGTCGGCCGTGGTGATGGGCGTCCCGCCCACCTCCGCCAGCACGTTCTGCTCGAGCGCCGTGTCGCCGCCCGGAATCGGCGCCAGCGTCAGCACCATGCTCAGCGAAACCACGCCGACGAAGAGAAAGAGAAACCACTTGTAGATCGTTTTGCGGTATTTCCGAAAGAAAAGGAACATGCCGGCTCCCGGGCTGAGTATGAAACCTTTCCATTATAGGGGGATCTGGCCCGCGCGGCAATCTCCGGGATGTTGGGATGCAGCGTTCCTTCCGCCCGATTCAGACGGGCACGCGCTGGACCGCCTTCCGCGGCCGCATTGCCGGAGCAGGTTGCTGCTCCTGACCGCCCGTTGACTTCTCCGTGAAGTTTCCGTCCGGCAGCCGGACCGAAGTCTCGCAGACTCCCAATGGCCCCGCGAGGTCGAAGCGAAGTTTTCTGGGCCTGGACCAGGTTGCCGTCGCGGCAGGAGGGATTTTACTGCGGAGTACACGGACAAAATGTTCCATACCCAAGTATCTCTAAAAAGCGACATTATGTCTCTGGTTTCTTTCTTCTTGACATAACACGGCTGGAAGCGTATACGGGACTCACGCAAGCGTTTGCGTCAGCTTATGGCCTGTGCGCTAGCTCCTCGGCAGCGAGGCAATAATGCCAATCAGCTAGAACGAATTGGATCTGGCTCAAAGATTCTCCTCTAGCGTCGGGAGAGGCGAAGCGGAGCCGACTGGCCGCGCAGGTTGCTGGTTGCGTCGGGATTGCATACCAGATTTTGTGCAATCGAAGAGTCGATGGGAGGTTATCCAATGAAGAGCCGACAGCACTGGAGGTATTCCACCGCCCTCCTGGTCGCGGCTGTCGTCCTGAGCGCGTCGCCGCTCCGGGCGCAGTTTACGAGCGTCCTGGAAGGGACCGTCACGGATCCGACCGGCGCCGTGGTTCCCAACGCCACCGTGATCGCGAAGGACACGGCGACGGGCGTGATCCGGACCGTCCAGACTTCCGTGGCGGGCAACTATCGCATTCCGTCACTTCCCCCCTCGGTCTTCGAAGTGACGGTCACCGCTCCCGGTTTCACCACAGCGCTCCGTCCCGGCATCCATCTCGAAGGCGGGCGCACGACAACGCTGAACGTCTCGCTCGAATTGGGAACGGTGGCCACCGAGGTCACCGTCGAGGGCGCGGCAGCGCTGGTGGAAACCTCGGAAGCCAGAGTTTCCCAGCAAATCGGCGAGACGCGGGTGAAGAACCTTCCCCTGATGGGACGGAACTTTTACTCGCTGGTCGTTCTGACGCCCGGCGTGACCGGCCTTCCTTCCGGCGCGGGCGGCGGGCAGGCCTACGCGCAAGCGGCCGCCGACATCTTCAACGTGGAATTCGGGGTGACGATGAACGCCAGCGGCCAGCGCGGCGAATCCAACAGCTATCTGGTGGATTCGGGCAGTGTCAACGCCAGCCCGCGCGGCGGGGTGGCGAACCTGACGCCGAATTCCGAAGCGGTCCAGGAGCTGCGCGTTTCGGTGAACAACTTCTCGGCCGAGTACGCGCGCAACTCCTCGGCCATGGTCAACGTGGTCACCCGCGGGGGCACCAACGAATTCCACGGCAGCCTCTCCTGGTACCACACGAACAATCACCTGGTCGCCGCCAACGCCTTTCAGCGAGGGCTCGACCCGGTTACCGGCGTGTGCCACGGAGTCGTGCGTCATGACGGTTCCTGCAACAAGCTGCCCGTCATTCAGAGGAACGAATTTGTGGGGAGCCTCGGCGGGCCGATTCGCAAGGACAAGACTTTCTTCTTCTTCTCGACTGACCAGCTACGGTCCGGCGTCGGAGTCTCGCGCGCCCACACCGTCGTCAGCCCGGAATTCCGCGAGTTCCTCCGGCAGAACCACCCCGACGGAATCAACACGTTCGTGACCAACACCTTCCTTCCGGCGGGCGTGATCGACATGACCGCGGGAGGCATCGCGCGCACGGTGGCGGACGAGGCCGGCCGAATCGGCCTGACCGGCGCCTGCGCCAACCCGGGCGACGACCTGACGTTCACGTCCCCGAACGGCGCCACGACCACGATGCCTTGCAGCCTGCCGTTGATCCGCCGGGGCACCTACAACCAGACGGTCGCCCGCGACGGCAAGCAGTACAATGCCCGCGTGGACCATCACTGGAACGAGGCGAAGTCGCGCCTTTACGCGAACTTCTTCTATTCGCGCAAAGACACCGTGAATTTCGCCAGCCCGCACACCTACCCGGCGTTCGACGGTCAGAATCCCGAATACACGGCGTACGGGAACCTGAACTACACGCACATTTTCGGGCCGACGATGGTGCTGGAGACCGCCGCCACACTCACCCATGTGCGCGGCGACGTGGGCATCACGCGGGGCGACATTCCCCAGATCAGCGTTCCCGGCATCGCCGCTTACGGGATGGGCTTCACGGGCCCCACGTTCACGCAGTCGAACGGCGAATGGCGCAACGTGCTGAGCTGGAACCGCGGCCGCCATTCCTTCAAGGTCGGTGGAAACACCGCGGTCGAGACGGGCTTTGGCAGCGGTTCGTTCTTCGGGCCGGAATGGAGCCGTTACTTCTTCAGCTTCAACAACCTGTTCGAGTTTGCCCTCGACGACCCCTTCTCGCAGTCGAACTACGGGATCGACCCGGTGACGGGCGCGCAGTTCGGGCCGAACTTCAAGCCCACCTTCCCCCGCCACGGGTTGTTCATCAACGACGACTGGAAGGTGCGCCCCAACTTAACGGTCAGCCTCGGCCTCCGCTGGGAGTATTTCTCCATCCCCAGTGAGAAACACACGCCGCAGCGCTTTTCGGGCGTCGTGTTCCGCAGCGGGAACGACTTCTTCTCGCGGATCGCCGACGCCGCCGTCCAGTTGAAGGCCCCGCACGATAAGAAGGACCTCAACAACTTCGCGCCTCGCATCGGCATTGCGTGGGACCCGACCGGAACCGGAAAGATGTCTGTCCGGGCCGGTGCGGGAATCTTCTATGACCGCGCCGGCGGGCAGTTCTACGTTGATTGCTGCGCCACGCTGCCTCTCTTCGCCGTGGTCTCGACCAACCGGTTCGATCCCACGGGGGCCCGTCCGAACTTCGGGCTCGGCACCTCGACCGACCCGCCCTACGGCTACCCGCCCATCCCGGGAGTCGTCCCGGGACTCGACGAGCGGGGCGGACTGCTGACGGCCCGGGCCGGAGTGACCATCTGGGATCCTGAGATGCGAAACCAGTACGCGTCAAACTGGTTCCTCGGGGTCCAATACGCGGTGACGACGAACTGGGTGCTGGAAGCCAACTATGTCGGCTCGGTGGGGCGCAAGCTCTACCAGAGCTTTAACGTCAACCGCATGAACGGCGACCTGATGGACGTCCAGCAGGTAGGTGTGAACGAGTTCGATCAGCCTATCTACGGCGTCCGGCAGAACTTGCTGAATCCGAGCTTCGGCAGCATCGGATACGGCCAGGCCAACGGCGTCTCGGCGTACAACGGCGCCAACATCAGCGCGCGCCGGCGGTACAGCCACGGGCTCGACTTCCAGATCGCCTACACGGTGGGACGCGCCATTGACACCGCCAGCTCCTTCGGCGGGGGTCTGGCGTTTCCCGATGTCACCAATCTGAAACTCAATCGGGCGCTGGCCGACTTCGACATCCGTCAGAAGGTCGCGGCCAGCTTCCTTTACGACCTCCCCTCGCCGCAGGGGGGAACGGGAGCACTGGGCAAAGCCTTCGGCGGATGGCAGTTGGGCGCCGTCATGATCGCTCAAGCCGGGCGGCCGTTCAGCGTCTTCTGCAACCAGCCGTTTTCTCCGGTGTTTGACCTGCCGGAGACAGACCCCAACCGCCAGGTCATCGGCAACAC
>CAZKXX010000053.1:3147-25328 GCA_964556705.1 uncultured Acidobacteriota bacterium | reverse complement strand
GAAGCGCCGTTGCCATTATAGCGGGGGAATTTCTTTCGGAATTCGGGGGACTGCTTGCGCAGTTCGAGCCAGTCGAAGAAAAGGTCGATGTTATCCACCCAGACGCGGAACCAGAAAGCGATTTCATCCTTCTCGCGCCGCTTTTCCGGGCTCAGCCTGGGATTGCGCGCCATGCTCTTGGCGCGTTCCTTGCCTTTCAGCACCAGCTTGCGGACGAGCAGGGTTCCCTGGCGGTCGGTGGCTTCGCGGTACTCGCGATAGACCGCGTCAATCTGGTGCAGTGCCTGTTCGGCGTTTTCAAAACTATCGAACTTCAGCAGGCCCGCGAGGCGGGAGGCGTAAGGCTCCTCCATCCACGGGTCCACAAAGCGGTCTTCATATTCGACGCGCATTCCCGCGTCGTGAAGCACGTTGGCGATGTAAGAGGGAGAAATATCTCCGTCGGGAGCCAGGCGGCGACGCAACTCCACTCCGATAGCGCGGATCTCGCGCTCACCGACGCGGTCCAGCTTCCGTCCCCGACAGTACTCGAGGATGATCTGCTTCTTGCTTGTAGCTTTGGCCACCCTTCTCCGAACCTTTTTGGGTTTCGGACCGGGTCCGAGCGCGACCTTTTGAAGCCTCGTCCGGCCCCGGTGCGCTCTCCGCTTCGGAAGCGCGACGCGATTGGGCCAACAGTCTGCGATATCGTGCCACGTTCCGCTGGTGTTCTGCAAGAGTTTTTGCAAAAAAATGACCGCCCCGAAGGTCGCTCACAAAGTAGAGGAACTCGCCGGGTTCGGCCTCGAGCGCCGCGACGAGCGAGGCCTCGCCGGGATTGGCAATGGGCCCCGGGGGAAGTCCCGCGCGCCGGTAGGTGTTGTAGGGGTGATCGAAGGCGAGGTCGCTGCGCTTGATGACGTCAATCGAGCGGCCTTCGAGCCGGGCGGCGTAAACCACCGTCGGGTCGCACTGAAGCGGCCAGCCCTTCTCGAGTCGCGCGGCAAAAACATTCGCGACCATCGGCCGTTCGTCCGGCCTGGGCGTTTCCTTTTCGACGAGCGAAGCCAGCGTCACGATTTCGTGCAGGCGCTGCGGATCGTTTCGGACGTCCGCCGGAAAACGGCGTTCCAGCACCCGCCGGAAGTGAGCGTGCATGGCCGCGATCGCCTGCGTGGCACTCGTCCCGCGCGGAAGCAGGTAGGTGTCCGGAAAAAGGTATCCCTCGACCGTCGGCGCGTGAGGCGCGAGGTCGCCGAGCGGCGCGGGGTCGGCGCTGGCGCGAAGGAATTCCTCACGGCTGAGCCCCAGCCGTTCTTCGAGGATGCGCGCGATGTCGAAGCGGTCCGAACCTTCGGGGATGAGGACGGGGTGCAGCAGCACTTCGCCCGCGACGAGTTTTCGATACACGTCCACGGGGCGCATCGGGCGGTCGAAGAGGTATTCGCCCGCTTTGATGCTGGCGCGCTGGCGCGTGGCGAGGTAGCGGAAAAGAAAAGGCACGCGGTGCGGAAGGACGCCTTCGCGGATCAAGCGGTCGGCGATCTCCGGCGCGCGCATGCCGGGTTCGATGACGACGACTCGACTGCCCGAGTAGCCCTGGTAAGGTCGGTAGAGTTCCACCGTGATGACGAGCGCTGCGACGGCCAGCACGGCCGCGAGCACGATGGCGACCCGGCGGGTCATCGGCCGGCTCCGTCCCGCTCATCGCGCTCGCTCTGGAAGGCGCGCCGGTCGAGAAAGCCCTGGAGCAAAAGCGTCGCGGCGACGCGGTCCGCGGCACGGACGCGCTTGGCGTCGCTCAGCCCCGCTCCGCGCAGGAGGCGGTTCGCCTCGGCGCTCGTCAGGCGCTCGTCGAGCATTTCGACGGGACACTTCAGTCGCCGCGCCAGCTTGCGCGCAAATCCCGCCGCCTGCCGGGCCATGGCGGTTTCTCCGCCGGCGTGGCCGAGCGGATGCCCGACCAGCACGCGTTCGACGTCGTATTCCTCGGCCAGGACGCGCAGGCGCTCGAGGTCGTCTTCCGTGCGCGTGCGCACGAGCGTCTCAAGCCCCTGCGCCGTCACGCCGAGCGCGTCCGAAACGGCCAGGCCGATGCGTCGCGTGCCGAAATCGATTGCCAGGATGCGCCCCGCCACGTCCGCTCCCTTCCCCGAATTCCATCATACACTGTCGGCGGGAGCCCGGCTGCTTGGCTTCGTTCCCGCCGTATGGTCAAGAGGCGGGCGCCATCGCCCAGGGCGGCCCCTTCAACTTTTTCGCAGGAGCTTCGCATGAACCGCGAAAGCCATGCTGCTTCTGCTCGCCGCGGTGGTGCGGTTGCGCGAAGGCGCGGCCCCCGCGCCGGTGGGCTGGTGGGAACTGGGGCTGCTCGTCGCAGGCGTTGCGGCCCTCAATCTGCTCCTTCTCCTGCTTTTTGCCGTGGACATCCGGCGGCAGGCAAGCGCCCTGCTCGGCGGTCTGGCACGAGTGGAGCAAGGCGACCTTGCGGCCCGCGTGGACCTCGACTCCCCGGACGAGTTCGGCCGCATCTCCGCCGGAGTCAACCGGATGATCCGCGGCCTGCGCGAGCGGAACCATCAACAAGTTTCCGGGCGACGGTTTGATGGCGGTCTTCGGCGCGCCCGTCCCTCAGCCGGACCACGCGCGGCGGGCGCTGGCCCCTGTGGCGGTCAAGGGAATCGAGGAGCCGCTGCGCGTGGTGGCCTGGGGCGCGAAAGCCTGAGGCGCGGCGTCAATCGGAGAGCATCTCGGCGGGTTCGGCGGCGGCTTCGGCTTCGCGCTCGCGGCGCGACGCGAGGTCGAGGACGAAAGCTTTCTCCTGGCAGCGCGAGTGGCGTTCGCAGCGCAGGCAGTCGCGCCAGACTTTCATGAAGAGCGATTCGCGCGGTACCTCGCGGAAGCCGAATTTCATGAAGAATTCCGGGGTCAGCGTCAGCGCGAAGACGGTCTTCAGGCGCATCGCCTCCGCCTCGTCGAGGACGCTTTCGAGCACTTGCCGGCCGACGCCGCGGCGGCCCAGTCCCGGCGCCACGCAGAGCGAACGCACCTCGGCGAGCTGGGCGCTGTAAAGCTTCAGAGCCCCGCAGCCGAGCACGCGGCCGTCTTCTTCGGCCACGGTGAATTCCCACACGTTTTCGTAGAGATCGGCCAGCGTGCGCGGCAGCATCACCTTCTCCGCCGCGTAGTGATTGATCATGTCGAACAGCACGGGCACGTCGCTCAACTGCGCTTTGCGAATCGTCATCGTGTTCTCTCAGGCCGCTGCCGCTTCATCCCTCACGCAGTGGCAACAAGTCCTCCTTCACATTCTCCCGTTGCCATTCCCCATCAGCAGCAGGAGCAGCGCTTTCTGAACGTGCAGGCGGTTTTCCGCCTGGTCGAAGACGATGGAAGACGGCGCGTCAAGGATCGCGTCGGAAACTTCCTGGCCGCGGTGCGCCGGAAGACAATGCATGAAGACCGCGGAAGAGTCGGCGGCGGCCATCAAGTCCTCGGTGACGCGATAGGGCGCGAAGACCTGCGCGCGCAGGTGCGCGGCGTATTCCTGCCCCATCGAGGCCCAGACATCGGTATAAACCGCGTTCACGCCGGCCACGGCTTCCACCGGGTCGTTGGTCAGAACGATCCGGGCGCCGCTGCGGCGGGCGAACGATTTCGCCTCGTCCACGATTTCGGGTTTCGGCGCGAAGCCCGGCGGCGTCGCGACGTTCACCGAAACACCCAGCCTCGCCGCCACAGTCATCAGAGAGTGGCAAACGTTGTTGCCGTCGCCGACGTAGGCGAGCTTCATTCCTTTCAGCCGCCCGAATTTCTCGCTCAGCGTGAAGAAATCGGCGAGCGCCTGGCAGGGGTGGTAGAGGTCGGTCAGCGCGTTGATGACCGGAATCGCCGCGTGCTCGGCCAGTTCGGTGACCGCTGAATGCGCGTACGTCCGCGCCACGATGCCGTGCACCCAGCGCTCGAGGTTGCGCGCCACGTCTTTGATGGCCTCGCGCTCGCCGAGGCGGGGCTTGGAGTGGTCGAGATAGACCGCGTACCCGCCCATGCTGGTCATGCCGACTTCGAAGGTGACGCGCGTGCGCAGCGAGGGCTTTTCGAAAATCATCGCCAGTTGCCGGCCGCGCAGCGCCTGCGCGTACTCGCCGGGCGAGGACTTGATCCGCTCGGCGAGCGAAAACACCAGCTCGATCTCGCGGCGGGAGAGGTCCCGGTCGGCGATCAGGTCGCGGACGCTCAGCGCGTCCTGTTTCTCAATCATCATCACGGGCGTCATGCGGTCACCCCTTTATTCTGGGCGGACAGTGCGGCGAGCGAGGGCCGCAGCGCCGCCACCAGCTCGTCCACGTGGCGCCGCTCAATCGTGAGCGGCGGCAGAAAACGCAGCACTTTCTCCTGCGTGCAGTTGATAAGGAACCCCTTTTCAAGCATCTCGCGGACCACGCTCTTGCCAGGTGCTTCGAGTTCGACGGCCAGCATCAGACCGTCGCCGCGGACTTCCGCAATCACCGGCAGTTCGCCGCGCAGGGCCTCGAGGTGGCTGCGGAAGTAGGCGCCCACCTCGCGGACGCGCTCGAGCATTCCGGGTCGTTCCAGAATCTCGAGCACCTTCAGCGCCATCCGGCACTGGAGCGGGCCGCCGCCGAAGGTCGTTCCGTGCATTCCGGGCGCGAACGCCTGCGCCACTTCCTCGCGAGCCAGAATGGCCGCAAGCGGCAATCCGGCGGCAAGCGGCTTCGCCACCACGACGATGTCCGGATTCAGTCCGAACTTCTGAAAGGCGAACCAGCGCCCCGTGCGCCCCAGCCCGCACTGAATTTCGTCGCAGACGAGCGCGGCCCCCGTCGAGCGGCAGAGCTCCTCGGCGGTCTTCAGAAATTCTTCGGAGACTTCCACCACGCCGCCCTCGCCCTGAATCACTTCCACGAGCACGGCGGCCGTACGCTCCGAAAAGCTCTCCTTCAGGTGCGCGACGTCGTTCAGGCGCACGAACTTCGTTCCCGGCAGCAGCGGTTCGAACGGCTTGCGGTACTTCTCCGGCCAGGTGGCCGAGAGCGCGCCGAACGTGCGCCCGTGGAAGGCATTTTCCAGCGCCAGAATTTCCACGCGCCCGGAAGCCGTGTCGGGGAACTTCTTCCGCGACCAGGCGCGCGCCAGCTTGATCGCGCCTTCGATGGCTTCCGTCCCCGTGTTGGCGAAAAAGGCGCGGTCGAGACCGGAAAGGCGCGCGAGCTTCTCCGCGAGCGGCGCCTGATAGCGGTGATAAATCAGGTTCGAGACGTGAAGCAGGTTCTCCGTCTCATCGCGCAGCACGGCCATCAGCTCGGGCTTGGCGTAGCCGAGCGAATTCACCGCCAGGCCGCCGAGAAAGTCCAGATACTTCTTCCCGCGATCGTCCAGCAGATACACACCCTCGCCGCCCACGGCCAGAATCGGCAGCCGATCGTAGGTCGGAATCAGGACCTTCTTTTCGAGTTCCGCAATCTGGTCGAAGTTCATCAGTTCCTGACGATCCGCGTGCCGGCGTGGGCGCCGCGGGCGACAACTTTCAGCAGCGCGCCGCGCTCGGCGGGCGAGAGCAGATCGATTTCGCGCACCTGGTGGCGCAACGAGCGCGCGCAGGAACGCAGCTTGGGAATCATCCCGTCGCGCACGATGCCGCGCCGGATGAGGCCGGGGATTTCGCCGAGTCTCACCACTTCGAGCCGGCGCTTTTCGGCGTCCCACACGCCGCCCGATTCGGTCAGATACACCAGCCGGTCGGCGCGCAGCGCCGTGGCGAGCGCCGCGGCCAGGTCGTCCGCGTTGATGTTGTAGTATTCGTTGCGCGGGCCGAGTGCCAGGCTGGCGATGACGGGAACGAAGCGGCGCTTGAGCGCCATCTCCAGCACCTTCGTCGAGATTTTTCGGGGCCGGCCGACGTAGCCGAGGTCGCGCCGGCGGCCGTTCGAGCGCGCCGCGAGCTTGCGCGCCACCACCAAACCTCCGTCGCCGCCCGAAAGGCCCAGCGCCGACTGGCCGGCGGCCTCCAGCTCCGCCACCCACTGCTTGTTGACGATGCCGGCCAGCACCATCAGCGCCACGTCGCGCGTCGCGGCGTCGGTGACGCGCAGACCGTTGTGGAATTCCGTCGCCATGCCGAGCTTCGCGAGCGTCCGGGTCAGCAGCTTCCCGCCGCCGTGCACGATGACCACCTGATGGCCGCGCCGGCGGAGTTCGGCAATCTGCCGCGCCACGTCGCGGCGCACCGCGGCGTCTTCCTGCGCCTGCCCGCCGATTTTGACCACCAGCTTCATACCAGGCCTGTCTGCTCGGCGAACCCGAACATCAGGTTCATGTTCTGGATGGCCTGGCCCGCCGCGCCCTTGCCCAGGTTGTCGAGCGCGCTTACCACAATCAGCCGCCCCGTCGCTTCATCGAGCGCGAAGCCGAGGTCGGTGTAGTTCGTCCCGGCGACCGCCTGGATTTCCGGCAGCGTTCCGGGCTCGTACACGCGCACCATCGGCGAGTGGGTGTAGAACTCGCGGAAGAGCGCGGAGATTTCTTCCGCCGTGCGCTTCCCCGCCAGGCGAACGTAAATCGTGCTCAGGATGCCGCGGTTGACGGGGAGCAGATGCGGCGCAAAAGTGAAGTTGCTTTCCTGCAGCGCCAGCGCCTGGAGCATTTCCGGTACGTGGCGGTGGCTGAAGAGCCCGTAAGCGCGCAGGTTTTCGTTGACCTCGACGAAATGGAGTTTTTCCGAGGGGGCGCGGCCGGCGCCGCTGGCGCCCGATTTCGAGTCGCAGATGATGCCGGCGGTGACGTTCACCCAGCGCGACTCCAAGAGCGGCGCGAGCGCGAGGATGACGGACGTGGCGTAGCAGCCGGGATTGGCGACCAGCCGCGCTGCACGCACCGCCTCGCCGTTCAGCTCCGTGATGCCGTAAACCGCCTCGGCGAGCGCGCCCGCCGCCTTGTGCTCGAAGCCGTACCAGCGCGGATAAGCCGCTGCGTCTTTCAGGCGGAACGCGCCCGAGAGGTCAATCACCCGCAGGCCGCGCTCGAGCAGCGCGGGCGCGAGATCGTGCGAAGCCTCGTGCGGCGTGGCGAGGAAGACGACGTCCACTTCGCCGGGCCGGAGCGAGGCGAGGTCGAGCGGCTCGATCGCCAGGCGCAGCGTGGAGCGGAGCGCGGGGTGGGAGGAAGCGACGGGCCGCGCGCCCTGGCCATCGCGCCCCGAAGACATCAGCCGGGTCAGGCGGACGGCCGGATGGCGCGCCAGCAGGGTGAGGAGTTCGCGGCCGGAGTAGCCGGTGGAGCCGGCGACGGCGGCGCGCACGAGCCCCTCACCGCCCGCCTTCGTCGCGGCCTCGCCCGCCATTTCCAGCGTCAAATCCTCCGCCCTCACGTCCTCGACCTGCCGTCCTTAGAATAATTATGCATTGTAGGTATAAATATGCTTCTATCTTGCCGTCCGGTTGCCCGAATGTCAAGAAAAAAATGGACTTGGGCAGCGTTCCGGAGGGCGCGCGCGCAGCCGCGGCCCGGGCGGGCCGTCTGGCATTTCTCCGCCCGGCGGGCTACAATCGCCGCGGGGAAATTTTCCATGCCCGAGACGCGCCTCGAAGCTCCGCCCGTGGCTCCGCCCCCGCCCTCGGCGTTCGCGGCCACCAGCCTGCGCATCATCGCCGCGGCCATCGTTTGCGCGAGCATCTATCTCGCAAGCTCCATCGTCATCACCCTCATCGTCTCCATCATTCTCGCCTTCGTGCTCGATCCCGGCGTGCGAGCGCTTGACCGCCTGCGCGTCCCCCGCTGGCTGAGCGCGCTGTTTCTGGTCCTGGTGGGGCTGGGGCTCGTCTACCTGATGATGTATCTGGTTTACGACCGCGTCGTCGCCTTCCTGGACGACCTGCCCCGCTTTGCGGCCCGGCTGCGGCAGATCGCCGCGCACATCCAGGTGACGACGCAGACCATCCGCGAGAGCACTGAGACCATCCTGCCCGGCGCGCCCGACTCGAGCGTCGCCACCGTGCGGCTCGAGCAGGAATCGCCCTGGGCGCAGTTCCTGCTGCGCGGCATTGGCTCGGCCTACGCCTTCGCCGTCACGGTCATGTTCATTCCCTTCCTGGTCTTCTTCATGCTCACCTCGCGCGACCACATCTGGGCGGCGACACTGAATCTGTTTCCCCTGGAAAAGCGCCAGCAGGCCGAAGACGTCCTGCACGGCCTTTCGGCCATGATCCGCCAGTACGTGCTCGGGAACCTGCTCATCGCGGCGCTTTCGGCCGCCATCATCACGCCCATTTTCGCCGCCATCGAGCTCCGCTACGCGCTGCTCGTCGGCCCGCTTTCGGCGTTCATCAGCATGATTCCCTACATCGGCGTGGCGCTGGCCCTCCTTCCGCCGCTGCTCATCGCGCTCGTCCAGTACGAGAGCATCGGCCCGTTCCTCACCATCACGCTGACCGTGGTGCTCGTCCACTTCATCGCCATCAACCTGCTGGTGCCGAAGCTGGTGGGCCGCCGCGTCCACCTGAACGCGCTGACCGTGACGATCGGCATGATGTTCTGGGGATGGCTCTGGGGCGGCATCGGGCTGATTCTCGCCGTGCCGCTCACTTCGGCGTTCAAGACCGTCTGCGACAACATCGAGCGGCTGAAACCCGTCGGCGCGTGGATGGGCGAGAGCTGAGGCCGCTCAAGTCCCTGTTTTGATTTGCCGATTCGCAATCAGGCGAGTTTCACGGCCGGCCTCCGAGGATTCGGCGAACTCAACGGCGTTTCCGGCAGCTCCAGCGGACCTTGCGGAATCGGGTGGCCTTCCGTATGATTCAAGCGATGTCCACTTCGACAGCCCCCGCAGGCGTCCGCGCAGGCACCCACCACGTCCTCCATTGCGGCGATGCACGCGAACTGGGTTGGATTCCCGACGCGTCAGTCCATCTGGTGGTTACTTCGCCCCCATACTGGACGCTGAAGGAATATCCTCCTGGCAAGAATCAACTGGGCCTCATTGAGGATTACGAACGGTTCCACGACGAACTCGACAGAGTCTGGAGCCATTGCTTCCGCGTGCTGGTTCCGGGCGGGCGCCTGGTCTGCGTAGTGGGTGATGTCTGCCTGTCTCGCAAGCGGCACGGACGGCACATGGTCATGCCCATGCACGCCGACATTGTCGTCAGGGCGCGCCGCCTGGGTTTTGACAACCTCACGCCCATTTTCTGGTACAAGATTTCAAATGCCCAGTACGAAGTCGAGAATGGCTCCAGTTTCCTGGGGAAGCCTTACGAACCGAACGCCATCATCAAGAACGACGTGGAATTCATCCTGATGCTTCGCAAGCCGGGCGGTTATCGGAAGCCGAGCGAAGAGCAACGAGAAGCCTCGCGTCTGACCAAAGAAGAACACCACGAGTGGTTCCAGCAGGTTTGGACACTGCCCGGCGAGTCCACCCGCTTTCACCCTGCGCCCTTTCCTGTCGATCTCGCCTATCGCCTGGTGCGAATGTTTTCTTTTACGGGGGATACGGTTCTCGACCCGTTTATGGGGCTGGGAACGACGCTGGTGGCGGCCGCGCGATGCGGAAGAAACGCCATCGGCGTTGAAGTGGAACCGTCCTATTTCAGCAAAGCGAAGGCGCGCTTGGAGGGTGAAGTCGCCTGCCTTTTCGCCGCCCCGCGACCCGCGATCCTGACCCGATAACAGAAGCCCTCACACGCTGCGGGGCCACCCTTTGACTAAAACCTCTGCTGGTACAAGTTGGAGATTCGCGCCAAGGCTGCCGCGCAGTCAAGGCGGACTTCGTCGTAATCCACCCACTCGAAGGAGAACGGGCGCTCGTTGGGAGCGCGGAACTTAAGAACCAGAAACTCGTCGAAATTCGGCGCCGCGTCGGCACGAAGGCGACGCTCGGCTTCTGCCGCTTCCTGGTGAGGATGGGGACGGCCACCTTGACCGGAGGTCGGGAACTTCCGCCTGCCTTCGTAACTCACATAGCGGTGAGCGTGGTTAACGCCGACAATTCCCACTGAAATAGGGTTCCCGCCGCCGCGGCGAAACTGTTCGACTTGACGCCCCAAGTCGCTAATGACGCGGTCTATCTGCTTGATCATCGCCTTGGCAAGAATCTTCACTTCCACACCGAGCTCGACCGTGGCGATCGGACCCCGCGAAACAGCGCAGCCCGGAACGGCCACGGCAGTCTCTCCCGGGATCAGTTGTCCGAACGTTGCATCTCCGCGCCTTGCCCTTACGCCGCGCCGAACGTTGCGGAGATTCAGGACGCGGTCTCCTCGACGGACAGCTTCCACGAATCGCGCTGACCGCCCGACGCTCACCAAGTCTTCGTAGAGCTCGATCGCGACCACATCGCCCTGGGTGGACGCGCGGTGGCGATACACCCGGCCCTCGAAGAGTTGCCTGAACGCCCTGAGCAGTCGGAATCCCGCGAGTTGCGCTGCATCCGACACGACGGCGCGATTTTAGCACCAATCCGCAAGGGTCACTTCCCTTGAGAAGGATCGCGGCCTGCCGAGGGAAAGCATTAACGGGAGAACAGCTCCCGCAGTTCGCGCACGCGCTCTTCGAGGGACAAAGCAGTTTGAAAGATGGAAATGCCGGCGAGGCCGCTGGCGCCGGCTTCGAGGCATTCGCGCGCGCGTTCGACCGTGACGCCGCCGAGCGCCAGCACGGGAATTTTGACCTGCGCGCACACTTCGCGTAACGTCTCAAGCCCCAGCGGCGGGCCGTAGGCGAGTTTCGAGGGCGTTTCGAAAACGGGTCCGAGGACGATGTAATCCGCCCGCGCCGCTTCAGCTTCCCGCGCTTCGGCGAGCGAGTGGCACGAGACGCCGATGAGAAAACCTTCCGGCGCCATCCCTCGCACGACGTCCGGCGGCAGCGATTGTCTTCCGAGGTGAACGCCGCCGGCGCCCGTTCCGAGCGCCACGTCCACGCGGTCGTTGACCACAACGCGCGTGCCGCTTCCCGCCGCACGCGCCTCGGTGAGCGACCGCCGAACGAGTTCGAGCAGCGGCCGCGTGGCCAAATCCTTTTCGCGGATCTGGATGAGGTCCACTCCGGCGCGGAGGGCCTGCTGAATGAGCTTGAAAACCGGCTTCGGCGCGACGGCTTTCCGGTCGGTGATGTAGCAGAGGCGGAAGCGGCCGGTGGAGGGATTCATCGAAACGTCGTCGGCGAGCGGCGCGGCTTCAGCGCGCCAGCAATCCCAGCCTTGCGCGGTAGCGCCAGAATTCGTACACGGCCAGCCAGATATCGGCCAGCCCGATGCCGGAGACCGCGCCGCGCACGAAGTAATTCATGGCGACGGCCCCGATCCAGGGATACTGCGTGACGAAATAATTCTTTCCCCAGATGGAGACCCAGGGCAGGACGAGCAGAAAGACGCCCATCTCGAAGCAGATCAGAATGTACAGGATGATCACGAGTCGGCTCATGGCGCGAACCGGGGGATTCCGCCGCCGTCGGCGTCGAAGCCCGCGAGGCTCGAACCGGGTTCGGCCCGCCCGGTGAAAGCCGGAAAGGATTTCCTCTTCCGGCCCGCCTGCGCAGCCAGGCACGGCGGGGCCGCGCCTGACTGCGCAGGCAGGCCGTGGGAGGAAAGCCAAGGCCCGGGCGGCGCTAGGCGCCTTTCTGAAGCTGACGGATTTTCTCCGCCACGTCGCGGTAATCGATGTTGTGGGCGTACACTTCGGAGAACTTGGCGAGCGCCGTCCGCACGTCGCCGGCCTTCTCGTACGCCACTCCCAGGTCGTACTGCAGAGCCAGGACGGATTCTTCGTTCAGGTCCGGCGCTTCCAGCGCCCTCGCGTACCACTTGGCGGCGATGGCCGGCAGTTCCTTGTCCATGAAGCAGGCGGCGAGCAGCGTACAGGCCTGAAGGAAGTTGGGCGGAGGCGTTTCTCCCTTCACGCCTTTCACCACCTTCTGAAACTCCCCGATGGCTTCGTCGAGCAATCCCATTTCGCGGAAGGCGACGCCGAGGTTGTAATGCGTTTCGGGGTCTTCCGCCTGACCTTCCGCCTCCGCTCCGCCGCGCAGTTCGTCGAGCAGGTCGCTGAACATCCCTTCGCCGCCGGCGGGAGCGGCGCCCGCTCCGGCCGCCGCGGATCCGCGAGCGGGCGGCGGCGCTTCGGGCGCTTGAATCCCTTCCAGACTTCCCGCGAGGTCCGAAGCCAGGTCGCCGAGCAGGTCTGCGCCCGCAGCTTCCGCCGCCGGCACGGGCTCAGGTTCGGGCGCGGGCGGGAACGGAGCGGGTCCCGCCCACTCGGGTTCGGGAGGCGCCGCCGGTTCCTCGACGGGTGGCGAGGGAGCAAAAGACTCCGGCAGGTCCCAGCCCGCCTGCCGTCCGGTTTCCTGAGCGGTCGTCACCGGCTCGGGCTCAGGTTCGGGCGGCGCTTCCACGACCTCACCGCCGCCTCCGGCCAGCGCCCCGAAGGTCTCCATACGCTCGCGAAGCTCGGCGACTTTCGGGTGGCCCGGGAACTGCTGTTCGAGCGACTCGATCGCCGCGCGCGCTTCGTCGATCAGCCCCTGCTCGAGATAGAAGTCGATTTCGACGCGGCTCTCGTCGTAATTGAACGTTTCCTTCGGCGGGGCGGCCGCCGGACCTCCGCCGCCGGCAAAAGCTTCGAAGTCGCTGGAGAAGTCGAGTTCCTGCGCTTCCTGGATCGGCGCCGGCGGGGGCGCAACCGGCTCAGAAAAGCCCGGAATCGGCATTTCGGGCGGCGGCCCGGCCGCGGGAGCCTCCGCCGCCGGTTCTTCGGTCGCGGCGGGAAACTGCGCGCCCAGGTCAAACTCCTGCGCGGCCGGAGGTCCCGGCTCGGGCGCAGCGGGGGCGACCAGTTCCTCGAGCCCCGCGCCCGCTGCCAGCTTGTTTCGCAGCGATTCGTAACGCTGGGCCTCCTCCGCCTCGCCGCGCTTCGTAAAAATGCGCGCCAGTTCTTCAGCGGCCTGCTGAGCGCGCTCCGGCTGGCTGCGGTGGCAGATTTCCAGAATCCGGCGATGGATATCCACCTGGTCCGGATAGGCGGCCAGGGTTTTTTCGAGTTCGGCGACGGCTTTATCCACCAGCCCGTAGCGCGAGAAGAGGTCGCTGTTTTCAAGCGCTTCTTTGACGGCCGCCCCTTCTTCCTCGCCCGCCTCGGGCGCGCCGGCGGGCTCGGGTTCGATCACGGGCGCGAGCTCCACGTCCTCCAGCGCCTTCGCAGCTCCGGTCAGCGTCGGCTCCTTGCCGGCTCGCTCCTGAGTCTGCTTCAGCAGCCCCTTGTAGTGCGCGTTGGCGGGCTCGCGCGCCACTAGGCGCTGGTAGGCGGCCTCGGCGTCTTCCAGGCGGTCCGACTGCACGTAGGCGTGGCCGAGCGCTTCGAGCACATCCGGAATCGTGTTCTCGTCGGCCGAGGCCTCCGAGACGCGGTAGAGGAGTTCGAGCGTGGGAATGTGGTTCTGAGCCTTGGCCCAGACGAGCTTGAGGCTTTCGGAGAGTTCCGCGGTCTGCTTCCGTTCGAGCAGGGTCTCAGCGGCGAGGCTGAGCACGCGGCAGGCGGCGTCGTACTGGCCGTGGTCTGCCGCGAGAGACGCGAAGGAAGCGACGGGCGCGAACGTATCCGGATGCGCCCGCCAGACTTTCTCCACGAGCTTTTCCGCCTGGTCCAGTTTCTGCCCGGCGAGGTAGGCTTCGAGCAGAATCTTGGCGCCTTCGGGAAGCTCCCGGAGCGCGGGCGAACTCTCGACGATCTGTTCCGCCTGCGCGAAGTCGCGCTTGGCGAGCGCCACGCGGGCGCGCAAAAGCTGCACGCCGGGCGCGCCGGACTCGTATTGCGCCGCCCTCTTCAGCGCCGACTCGGCCGCGTTCACGTCGCCGCGTTTCAGGGCCATCTCAGCGAGGTCGGTGTAAGCGCGTGCCGCGTCGGATTTCTTTCCCGTCTGCTCGCAGAACTCCGCGAACTTCATCCGGTAGTTGACGTTTTCGGGATCGAGGCTCAGGATTTTGCGGTAAACGTCGAGCGCCTTGTCGTGCTGGTTCTTCTTGCGGAAGAACTCCACGGCCTGTCCAAAGTGGTCCCGCGCTTCGCGCGCCAGCCCCTGGAGCATGTAAAGCTCCGCCAGCTTCAACAACGGCTCGGCCGTGTTCAGCTCGATCTTGGCGATTTTCTTGTAGATGGCGATCGCCTTGACGGTAAACCCTTCCTTGCAGTAGGTGTCCGCCAGCTGGTGGTAGGAGGCGAGCGCGTCGGAGACGTTCTTCTCACGGAGATACAGGTCGCCGATGGTGTTCAGCAGGGTCAGGTCCGAAGGGTCTTTGTCCAGGATCCTCCGATACATCTGGATCGCCTGCTGGATCTTCCCCCCGCTGAGAAGCTTCGCGGCCTCCTGCATCGCTTTGGCTTTGTTAAAAGCCATTTACAGGCTCCGAAGAGACCTCCATTTTATTGGACAAGGCACGGACGCTATCATACCGCCTGGTTCAAGTCAACGCAAAGACCCATGTATTGCGCGCCTTGGCGAGGAGATAACCGCTTCGTTATCACGGCGTTGCCGCCTCCGGTTGGCGGGACGATGCTCCTCGGGCCTGCTCGGCGCCGTCGAGGCTCCACGCCGAGCCGGCGAAATTCGCTCCGCAATCCCCGGGTTGCGTTGTCCCCGCGAATCTACTTATAATTTGTATATCGCACCTGACAATCCGGGGTTTCGCGCTGCCAACAGGAAACGAAGTTATGTCCTCGCAAATCGTCAAGAAGCTGGAGGAAGAAATCCAGGCGCTCGAACACGAGCTGAACCATGAACTGCCGCAGGAGCTTAAGCGCGCTCGCGCCCTCGGCGACCTGAGCGAGAACGCCGAGTACATCATGGCCAAGCAGCGCCAGGACATCGTCGGCGCGCGCCTCGCCCAGCTCAGGAAGCGCCTGGCCGACCTCTCCCTGGTCAATCTGAACAATATTCCCAGAGACCGCATCGCCTTCGGCTCGACCGTGACGCTCTATGACGTGGACCGCGACGCGGACGTGGTTTATAAGCTGGTGACGACCGAAGAGGCCGACTTCGCGAAAGGTTTGATTTCCACCACCTCCCCCATCGGGCGCGGGCTGATGGGCAGGAAGGTGGGGGACACGGTGAGCGTCGCCACGCCCAACGGCCGGCGGGAGTTTGAAGTCCGCGCCGTGCAGACCATCCACGACGAGGCGTAGCGCCGCTGGAAAGCGGAAACTGGAAACTCGGAACCGGGACTTCGCGATGCGACGAGTTCGGCGCACGGCGGGCTGCTGACCGCTGAGAGCTGACCGCTTCTCGATTCCCGAATCCCGATAGGATGCTCACCCGCCACATCGGAACCGCCTGCAACTGGCTGCTGATGGCCATCGTGCGCGCCTTCGCCGCGAGCGGCATCAATCCGAACGTCCTCACCGTCATCGGATTCTTGATTACGCTGCTGGGCGCCTACTTTTTCGCCTACGGATATTTCGGCTGGGCGGGCGCGGCGATTGTGCTGGCCGGCTTGTTCGACATGCTCGACGGGCGCGTCGCGCGCTTGACGGGCCGCGTCACGCCCTTCGGCGGCTTCCTCGATTCCGTCCTCGACCGCTACTCGGACCTGCTGCTCCTGATCGGCCTGCTCATCTTCTACGCGCGCGCCGGACGCTTCTGGTACATCGCGCTCGTCGCCGTCGTCATGATCGGCTCGGTGATGACCAGCTACACGCGCGCCCGCGCTGAGAACCTCATTCCCACCTGCAAGGTCGGCTTCCTCGAACGCCCGGAGCGCATCGTCCTGCTGCTCATCGGAGCTTTCTTCGACCGCATGGCCGCGGTGCTCTGGGTCATCGCCGTGCTCTCCACCTGGACCGTCATCCACCGCGTGGTTTACACGTGGCAGGAAACCCGGCGCCTGGCGATTCACGCCGCGCCCGCCGAGCCTTCCCCCAGCGCGCCGCGGCGCTAGCCTTCACCACAGGGGCACGGAGACACAGAGGAAGTCAGGCAGTCCGGAGTCGTTCAGTCCGGAGTCAAGAACTGAGCGACTGAGAGACTCCGGACTGAAAGACTTGTTTTCTCTGTGTCTTGGCGGTTCGTTTTGAATCGGGAGAAACCTGTATTGTCCGCTGCGGCCCGGTGAGGCATCCTACGGAAGACGGAGGGCTGAGCCAGAGTCATGTGGAGCCGGATGAGCGTGCGCGCGAGGGTGATTCTCGTTCAGGCGATGATCGTCGCCGGGCTCCTCGTGTGGTTCAAGGTGGGTCTGCCGAAGATCCAGGCGCAGAGGGCCGCGGCCGAAGCCGCCGAGCGCGACCAGCGGATCGAAGCGTTCGTCGAATCGGTCGTGGCGGAAACCGGAACTGCTCAGCCAGCGGGCGGGCGCGAACCGGGCGCGCGGCCGAAACACCTGCGCCGCCTGCCGCACGTCGAAGAAGTCCAGCAGGCGATCGGCGCGCCGGATACTTCCACCACCGACTTCCGCGGCGGCCAGCACCTCACGTGGTCCGGCGCGCGACACAAGCTGACCGGCTCGTTCAACAAGGGCCGGCTCTACTCGCTCGCCCTCGAAGACCTCCGCACCGGCCGCGGTTTCCGCGTCTTCGAATCCAGCGCCCATTGGCAGGAGTTCTGAGGCACCGCCGTAAAGGTGAGCCCAGCCAACGCCACGGTTCTGTCCTAACAAGAGCAGCCACAGTTCCGAGTCGGGAGTTTCAATTCACTTTCAGACTGAGCGTCGTCGTTTGAGTCAGAGTTCCCGAGGTTGCTGTGATCGTCAGCGTGTAAGTTCCGGCGGGTGTGCCGGTGGAAGTGACCGGCTGAGGCGTGCTCGATGGACCGCCGCCGCACACTGTGAAGAGGCAGGCAACGGCGAAAGTGAGGGTGGCCAGCGTCAGGGCACTCTGCCTTCGCCGAGCAATTGCCAACCCTCCCAGGCAAACCGCCAGTAGAGTCATCAGCCAAAGCGATTCGATTTCACGCGGAACATTCGGCAAGCCCGAAGGGGGAGAGAGGACCGAAGAGCGGGCTGTTGTCGTAATCGTGACCGTCGCGTCGATGGAAGAATCGCCGCTCGGAATGATGCTATTCGGTGAGATGGTGCACGTGGCGCCTCGGGGCGCGCCAGTGCACGCCAGCGAGACGGGCTGGTCGAACCCTCCGCGCGGGCTGATGGTCAAAATCAACGTCGCTGACTGTCCGGCAGTGACCGTCAGCGAATTGGTCGAGAGCCCGAGAACGAAATCGGGCCTGCCACCCACAAGCTTGACCATGTGGGAGACATCGGCCGCGTTGCTCGTAATCAGCAGACTGCCCGTCCGCACGCCACCCTCGGAAGGCGCAAAGGCGACGTTCACCGAGCATTCTCCCTTGACTGGAAGGACGGAGGCGCAATCGTGGGATTCCGTGAAGTCGCCCGTTACGCTTATTCCTTGGACCTTAACGCCAAGGTTCCCGGAGTTGGAAACTCGCACTGATTTCGGCTCGGTTTGTTCGCCCACTTCGACGGCGGGAAATTCAACGGCCGTTGGAAACACCGCGACGAAGGGTCGGCTGAAAACGGAGACCGTGTTGCTATCGGAGTTCGCCACCACGACGGCGACCCCTCCGTCGCCTGCGAAATCACCCAAATTAAGAGACCTGGGAGATTGGCCTGTACGAACTTCGAGGCTGGTTCGAAAAGACCCGTTGCCGACGCCCAAATGAATCGAGAACGTGTCGTCGGCCTGGTTTGCGGTGAGAAGGTCGAGCCGGCCATCTCCGTTCAGGTCGCCGGACACAATTTGCTCGGGATTGTGCGGCGGAGTGAACTCGATTCCTGGTTGAAACGTCCCGCTGCCGTTACCCAGGAAGACGCTTACAGTGCCGTTGTAAGTGGTCGTCGCCCAGTCGAGGTTCCCGTCCCCGTTGAAGTCCCCGGAGGCGACCCCGAAAGATCCGAATCCGTTCGAGAAAAATGCTGGGGGCTGAAACGTCCCGTCCCCGTTGCCCAGCAAGACGGCAACGCCGGCAGAATAAAGCGCCACGGCCAAGTCCATGCGGCCGTCCTCATTGAAGTCCCCGAGCGCCAAGGCTCGCGGGTGGTCTCCCAGGGGGAATTCCATGTACGGTTGAAACGTCCCGTCACCTTTGCCGAGCAGGACCGAGACGGAGTCCGACGAGGCATTGGTATTTCCCACGGCAAGGTCGGGGTTCCCGTCGGAGTTGAAGTCAGCAACGATGATCGTCGCGGGCCCCTGGCCGACAGGAAAGTCGATCCGGGGCCCAAGCGTCCCGTCCCCATGACCGGGAAACAGAGAAACAGAGTTCGAGCCCCCGTTGATGGCCGCGATGTCTGAGTGCCCGTCCCGGTTGAAATCGGCGGCGGCAACGGCCCCTGTTCGAAGACCCTCTCCGTATTCCGCGTGTGTCGGATAGGTTCCATCTTCGCTGGCTAAAAGGATGGAAATGCTCCCGAGATTCCACACGTTCGCCGTCACGAAGTCCAGTCGCCCGTCGCTGTTCAGATCCACGGCGACGACGTCATGTGGGCCGTTCCCGGTCTCGAAATCAGCCCGCGAAGCGAATGACCCATCCCCATGCCCAAGCACGACCGTTACGGAGTCGGCAGCGTAATTCACCGCCAGCAGATCAACCGGGCCGTCACCATTCAAATCGCCGGCAACCACAAACGACGGCAAGTGCCCCGTGGCGTACGATGCTCCCGGTCCCAGCGTCCCGTCGCCGTTGCCAGGAAACACCCGCAGGAAGTTGTTCGCTGACGCCAGGACGACGACATCGAGAAGGTCGTCATGGTTGAAGTCATTTACCGCGACTGAAACGGTGCCCCCGCCTACGGAATAGTCGGTCCGAGTGCTGAATACTCCTCCGTCCTCTCCCAGGTATACCGAAAGCAGAGAGCCCCCGCCGAATCCGACGAGCAGGTCCTGCCTCCCGTCGCGGTTCAGGTCGGCGGGGATTACGGCTGAAGGAAACCCGGGAGCAAACACTTGCTGAGGGGCCTGAAAGGTGCCATCGCCGTTGCCGCGCAGGATGGCAAAACCCTGGTCGCCGCTGAGCGCAACGGCCAGATCGAGTTTTCCGTCACCGTTGAAATCCGCCGCCGCCACGCCCCACGGCCTCGCGCCTGCGACGAATTCACCAGCGGGTTCAAACGTGCCGTCTCCAACTCCCAGCAGGATCGTGACAGCGTTGGAAAGTTCACAGGAGACGGCAAGGTCCAGCCGGCCGTCGCGGTTCAGGTCGGCGGTGACAAGAAACGTGGGCGCGTCCGCTGTGTTCAAAGAAAAAAGAGACTGGAAAGTCCCGTCTCCGTTGCCGAGCAGAATGGCGACTGTGTTGGTGACAGGGCTGGCGGCGGCGATGTCGGCGTTGCCGTCGCCGTTGAAATCTCCAGTAACGACGCCGGCGGGAGGGCACACCTGGGGTTGTTGACAGATCGGCCCGCTCCCCGTGCTGTAATCGGCCTTGACTGAAAACGAGCCGTCCGGGCGGGCGAGCAGGACGGAGACCGAATTCGCTCCGCCATTGGCGACGACGACGTCCAAACGCGTATCGTGGTTGAAGTCGGCAAGGGCGGCAGACCGCGGCTCATGACCCACTGAAAAATCAGCGCGGCCGAAAAGGTACACCTGTCCTCGGGCGGGAGATGTCGCCGCTGCAATTGCGAAACAGATCAGAAATCTCGCAAAAAGAAATCGTACGGCCTTCGGCGACATGAGTTGCGTCGCATGAGAAACCCGGCTCGCAATCCGGTGAACATTGCGATGCCTGTTCTTCCCCCGCGCCGCCATAGAGCTTCGGCCCTTGCTTTTGGGTCCCGGCGGCGCGGCGAGCCTCGTGCTTCGCTGGCGAGGAAGATAACACGAGCGATAAGTCACTTCAAGACAAATACGAGGTGGGGCAGACATCGCGCCCCTTCAGTATCCCCCTTATGAGCGTATTTCCCGCAGCAGGTACTCAGGTCATCCACTCGGGGCAGCGCTCCCCATCGTAAGGACTCCCCTCCACAGCAACGTTGCACGTGCGGCGTGCGTTGGATCTGCTTGGTGCCTATCCACGCGAGAATTCAGCGACTTCGTCTCTGGATTGAAGCGCGGCCACCTGCTCGGGCGGAATTCCATAGACCAGCGCCCAGAAGTTCGCAGACTTGCGGGAGAGCCGTCTCTCCGCGCAAAGGACCTCGACAATCCTGGCTCGATCGAAAGTCCCCTTCAGCCATGTGACGGCTTCCACGTCGCCCCATTCGAGGACGCGGGCAATTGTGTACTCAGGATAGGCGAGGGGGTCGAAGCCGTGGGTGTTAATGTCCCAGAAAAATGGGGCTAAGTGGCGCGGGATCATACAATTACAGCATGTCGTGTCCTGCGGACGAAGTCAATTGTCGGGCAGTTCACCGGCGTCCCCAAAGGCCGCATGACTACCGCATCGAAACGAAACAAAGACGCCAAAGACGCTTTGAACGACGAGTTTCTTCTTAGTGTCTTTGTGTCTTGGTGGTTCGTCAGTTTGTTTTTGTTCTCTCGCGCTCGAGCAGCTTCGCCTTGCGTTCCAGCCCCCAGCGGTAGCCGCCGAGCGAGCCGTCGGCGCGCACGACGCGGTGGCAGGGGATGACGACCGAGACGGGATTCGTGGCGCAGGCGCGCGCCACGGCGCGCACGGCGCGCGGCCGGCCGATGCGTCGCGCCACTTCCGTGTAGGTGCGCGTCTCGCCGCGCGGAATCTTCTGCAATTCCTTCCACACGCGCCGCTGGAACGCCGTGCCGCGAATGTCGAGCGGCAGGTCGAGCGCCGCGGCCCCGGAACTCTCCAGGTGCCGCACCATCGCCGCCACCCAGCGCTTCAGGCCGTTCGGTTCGGGATGAATCGCGGCCTGCGGATATTCTTCGCGCAGCGCGCTCAGGAGTTTTTCGTCCGACTCGGCGAAGCTGACGGCGGAGACGCCGCGCTCGGTGGCCGCCACGAGCATCCGCCCCAGCGCGCAGTTGACGATCGTGTAGCCGACGCTCATTCCTTTTCCTCCCTTTCGATACGTGGCGGGCGTCATGCCGAGGTGCGCGCCGGCGCGTTCGTAGAGCCGGCTCGAAGAGCCGTAACCCGCGTCGTAGAGCGCTCCGGCGATGTCGCTGCCTGCCCGCAACTGAGATTTCACCCGCCGGAGCCGCAACGCGTCCTGATACTCGCGCGGGGAAATTCCCACGATTCGCTTGAATGTCCGCTGAAGATCGTGCCGCGAAGCGCCCGTCGCCGCGGCGAGTGTCTGGAGATTCATCGGTTCCTCCCAATGCGCGTCAAGATACCGGCAGACGCGGCGGACCATCCGCGCGGCCGCGCCTGCCTGCGCAGACAGGTCCTCGCCCGCTTCGTCGGGCCGGCAGCGGAGGCAGGGTCGAAACCCCGCGGCGCGCGCCAGTTCCGGCGCCGCGAAGAATATCACCCGGCTCGGGCGCGGCCGCCGCGCCGGACACGACGGCCGGCAGTAAATTCCCGTCGTGCGCACGCCGAAAACGAACCGGCCGTCGAAGCTTCGGTCGCGCTCGCTGACGGCGCGCCAGCGCTCGTCGCGTGTCATTGTTCCCGGCTCCTTCTCGGCGCTCACCAAGCGCCGCTGCAACGGCTGTGCTGTCGCGGCGGTCGAGGACCGCCGTTCAATGAGGATAATTCGCCCCGAGCCGCGATTCTATCCGAATTCTGCATCCAAACTTTCAGGCGCTTTGCGCCGGTGTTGGTGAAATCCGCTTGACTTCGCGGTGACACAATGGTAACAGGAACCCTCGTTTCGTTTTCGCTTCCCGGAATGGTCCATCAGGGCGGGTTGAAGTCCAATACGCGCGCGGCGGTTCTTTCGCTCCGGACCTGGTTTTTGCCGGCTGCGGTCGCGACGCTTCTGCTCCAGCCGACGGCGGCCCACGGCCAGGCCCTCTACCGACTGGCCAGCTTCGATTATCTCGCCCAGCGTGCCGGCGTCATCGTGCAGGGGCGCGTCCTCGAATCGCGCTACGAGCCCCTTCCCGGCTATCCCAACATTTCCACCGTCCGCGTGACGCTCCAGGTCGAGCGCATGCTGCGCGGCCCCGAGGAAGAGACCTACACCTTCCGCCAGCACCTGCTCCCCAACGAGCGGCGCGCCGGCAAGCCGCACTACCAGGCCGGCGAGCGGCTGCTGCTGTTTCTGCCCGTGCCCTCCGCCGCCGGACTTTATTATTTCTCTTTCAACGAAGATAACCGCACCC
>CAZKXX010000053.1:0-3137 GCA_964556705.1 uncultured Acidobacteriota bacterium | reverse complement strand
ACTTTCCAAACCGCTGGGCGGCGAGCAGGGGCTGTTCCGCATCGCCCGCGACGCCAGCGGCAACGACGTGGTGGCAAACGCCTTCGGGAACTCGCGCCTTTTCCGCAACCTTCCGGACGCGGCGGCGCAGGCGGGCGTTTCGCTTTCTCCGCGTGAATTGAAGGCGATCGCGGCGGAGCGCCGCCCGGTCGAGCTCGACGTCTTCATCTCGCTCATTCAGAAATTTTCCGAGGGGGTCCGTTCGGAGTGACGCGCGCGCGGCAGTGGAAACTTGGCGCGGTGGCGCTGCTCGCGGCGGCGGCGATTGTGGCGGCCCTCGCGCGCGCCGGAGGGCCGCTCCTCGTCGGCGGCCCCGGCATGGCCGAAGGCCAGCCCTTCCGCTGGAACATCAATCCCTTCGATTACTGGACCGACCTGGGAAGTCTCGGCAACCAGAGCCAGTCCCAGGCCAACCAGTTCGTCGCGGAAGCGTTCCAGGTGTGGCAAGATGTCCCGACCGCGACGCTGACCTTCTCCCGGACCGGCAGCCTGCCGCAGGATATTACGAGCAGCAATTATCTCAACTTCGAGAGTACTCTCCGAAACTGTAGTCTCGACCTGAGCAACAACAACCTGGCGCGCGACCGCAGCATCGTTTACGACGCCGACGGCACGATCATTCAAAATGTTTTGGGCGAAGATCCCAACCTGCTGCTGGGCTTTGCCTTCGCCACCTGCCCCGCGAGCAACGGCGTCGAGAACATTTATCGCCGCGGGATGGCGCTGCTGAACGGCAAGGTCCTGGACGGCTCGGCGGGCGCGGAGACCGACATGCGCGTGGTGATGATCCACGAGTTCGGCCACATGCTCGGCCTCGACCACTCGCAGATCAACCTGAACTGCCTGACTTCGGGATTCGGCTGCGGCCCCGGCTCGCCCGACGCGCAAGGCCTGCCCACCATGTTTCCCTTCCTGCTGGGCGGCCTCGAGAACGATATGCTCTCGCTCTCGACCGACGACGTGGCGGCGTTTTCCGCCCTCTATCCCGAGCCGAGCTTCTCAACCTCGCTCGGCACCATCCGCGGCCGCATCTTCTTTTCCGACGGGCTGACGCACGCCCAGGGCTTCAACGTCATCGCGCGCAACACGACGGATCCGCGCATCGCGGCGGTCTCGACCGTCTCGGGCTACACCTACACGATCGACGCCGGGAATCCCCTCGTGCAGTTCCCGGGCTTCACCCCCAGCCCCTTCGGCTCGCGCGACCAGACGCTGATCGGCTTTTACGAGCTTCGCGGCCTGCCGCCGGGCGACTACACCGTCGAGGTCGAGGCAATCCACCGCGAATTTGTCCTCGGGTCGGGCGTCGGCCCCATCAGCGGGTTTCTGGGATTCAACTTCCCGCTGCCCGGCCCGCCGGAGTTCTGGAACGCTAACGAGTCGGCTACGGACAACCCCGGCGATTCGACGCCCGTCCCCGTCGCGGCCGGACCGGCGGTCGAAGACATCAACATCATCCTGAACCAGACGCCGCCGCGGTTTGATGCGTGGGAAGACGAGTAGGAAAAGTGTGAAGGGTGAAGGGTGAAGGCTGAGTCGAAAATTTTGAATTGTGAATTATGAAGGAAGAATTTCGGACCCCGACGTTCATCATTCGTCGTTCATCGTTCATCGTTTCGAGGACCGCTTGCTGAGGACCGGATCGCTCCAACCCGGCGGAACACGTTTGGCGCTCGTTGCGGGCGCGGCGCTGGCAGTGGTGTTCGCCGCCTGCGGCGGTGGGACGAGCAGCGCGCCGACGGCGAACAACCCCGTTCCGACCCTCAGCTCCATCGATCCTTCGAGTGCCGTCGCGGGCAGCGGAAGTTTCACGCTCACCGTCAACGGATCGAATTTCATCTCCGGATCCGTGGTGCGCTGGAACGGCGCGAACCGCACCACCACCTTCGTCAGCGCCACGCAGCTTACGGCCTTCATTTCCAGCGCTGACATCTCCTCTCCGGGCACGGCCGATGTCACGGTCTTCACCCCGGCGCCGGGCGGCGGCACGTCCTCCGCCGTAACCTTCACGATTACCGCTCCAGCCTCCACCATCTCCGCACTGACGCCCTCTTCGGGAGTGGCGGGCGCACGCGCCTTCACGCTCATTCTCACCGGGTCAGGGTTCGTTTCCACTTCCGTGGTGCGATGGAACGGGAGCGAGCGCACCACCACTTTTGTCAGCGGCAACGAGCTGCGTGCCGACATCCCGGCGGACGACGTAGCGGTTGTCGGTGCGGCGCAAGTGGAAGTGTTTACGCCGGACGCCCCAAACGGAGGCCTTTCAAACTCCGTCAACTTTCCCATCGTCGCACCCGAGCCGCTGGCCGTCGCCACCTCTCGTCTTCCTGACAGCGCCCCCGGCAAGCGCTATCACTTTGTGCTGGCCGCGGTGGGTGGCGTGCCCGACCTCGACGAGCCGGAGCTCTCTTACTTTTGGGAGGTGACGGGCGGCGCGCTTCCGGGCGGGCTTTCGCTCGATGCGCGGGGGCTGCTTTCGGGCGTCGTGGGGGGAGGCGCGGGAGGTTTCAGCTTCGACGTGAGCGTCACCGACTCAGCGACGACACCTTCCTCCACCGAGCGCACGCTGGACCTGACAATCCAGGCCGCCCTCACCCGCAACGACGACTGCACGGGCGGGCCGACGACGGTCACGCAGATTTCCAACGGCCGCCTGCGCGCCACCTTCAGCCCTTACGGCGATGTGGACGTTTACAGCTTCGAAGGCACGGCGGGCCAGACCGTCACCATCGAAACTTTCGCGCAGCGTTTGGACGAGAACTTCGACGGCGTGCGCGACTCGTTTGCGGACACGATGCTCGAACTGCTGGACAACACCTGCCCCGCGCCGCAGCTTAACGGCGCAAGCGCGCTGGCCTTCAATGATGACCTTTCTTCATTTCCCGACCCGCACGTGCAGGACTCGCGCGTCACGCTGACGCTGCCTTATCCGGGCACCTACTACATCCGCGTGCGCGAGTTCCGCGGCGACGGCCGCCCCGACCTCGTCTATGACCTCTCGCTCTCCGGCGCCGACTAACCGGAAAAGCGAACCACCAAGACGCAGAGAAAACAAGTCTTTCAGTCCGGAGTCTCTCAGTCGCTCAGTTCTTGACTCC
>CAZKXX010000052.1:0-26234 GCA_964556705.1 uncultured Acidobacteriota bacterium | reverse complement strand
GCCAATCACAATATCGAACCCGTCCTTTCCTCCCTCGAACACTTCAACGAAAGAGATATCCCAAACGAAGGGGATAGGGATGTCCTTTTTCAGCGCCTCTCGGGCGCGAGCAACGCGCTCCAGCTCTGCGTTGAGCGACTCAACCTCTTTCTGCCACTGGGCCGCCTCCAGCTTCATCTGGTGGGAAGATGCTTCCTCGGTCCCGTCGAGGCGGACCTGCCGCTCCTTTGGACCTTCGAGCTTGCGCCGAAGCGATTTGATTTCTTCTTGAAGCCTCGTATGCCTTTCCTGCAAGAGATCGCGGAACAACCGCCTCTCTTCCTGCACCAGTTGTTCGGCGGAGCGATACCGACACTCGGGATCGTTGTTGTAGAACTTCAGCTTCTCAGCTTTCAGCGCGGCGATCCGTTTCTTGAGAGCGGGAGAAATCTGGTGTGAGCCTCGAATGTGCCCCAGATTGATTCCTCCCACTTCCTGCACCAAACTGTCACCGCAGCGAATCTTGAAGGTGAAATGAGGCAGAAGCGGTTCCTGCCGGATATGAAGCTGGGACTGAGTGAATTCTGCATCCACGATCAAAGCCAGCCAAAGCCGGAGTTCGGCCACATGGACGGCCCAGTCCATCACGTCAACGCCGTAAAGCGACTGTCCGATGATTCGCTTTCTTCGGTCGTAAGGCGTTTCTTCAATGCCCAATTGAGCGTTAGCGCGGGCTTGGAGATCATCCAGGATGTGGAGCATTCCCACCAGGAAAGAGCCGGAGCCGCAGGCGGGATCGAGGACTGTAATCTCCCGCAAATGATCGGCCAAGGCAGGCCAGAGTTTGGCTTCCGCGAGGGCCTTATCGGCGGCAGCTTTTTCCTCGGGCTCGAAGGCGAAAACGGCTTCGTAGAAATGCTTCTTGCGGTCCTCCCCTAGGTGGTTGGCCAGATTATCCACGAGTGCCAGGCGGCACATCAGGTCAATCTCGGTGCGTGGAGTGTAGAAAATCCCCGCGTCGCCCCGCTCGTCCGCCTCAGTGGAAACGTTGACCAAGCTTTCGTAAACCTTCCCGATCATTTCGGGATCAACTGCCACTTCCTGATCGAGCGGACTGTCCTCAGTGATCGTGAAGTTGTATCGCTCAAGGAAAGTGAAAACCTGGAGGAATCGATTGTCAGGCACCTTGAAGTCGTACTTCCGGTCGAGATCGTTCTCTTTGAAAAGGCCACCATTCAGGAAGGGAGCGACCGCAAGCGCCTCTTTGATCTGGTTGGGGAAGTGGCGGTGACCGCCGTGGAACTTGTTGTTGAATGCCTCGAAGAAGAGAACCTTGAGCCATTGCTCAAAGAAAGAATCTTTCGGCTGCCTGGACTCTTGATAGGCTTCCCAGAAGGTTCGGAGGAATTCAGCATCGCTCCCAAGCCAGCGTTTGCGCTGGACGAAGTAGAGGAACATGCAGCGGTTCAAGAATTGAAGCGCATAATCGTGCGCCCATTCGCGGGCCTTGGTCTGGCGGCTGAGTTCGTCCTGGAGGATGCCAAAAACGGCCCTGTATTCGTCGAAGAATTGTTTGGTGACCGCTTCCACATCGAACGCTTCATCGTGCCGCGTCTGGACGGCGAGAGGTGAGAGGCCGAACAAATCCGGGCTGACGGACGCGAGATCAAGCAGCGCCAGGCGCTCAGAGGCTGTACGAAGGCGTTCTTCCGGCCCAATCGTGATTCGCCGAAAGAGTCTGCGTTTCTCGCCTTTTTCATCGTACTTGACGTTGATGAAATGCCATCGGTCTTGAGTGTTGTTGGAAAAAACGAACAGGGCATACGGATGATCGCGCAGTAGGCGGGAAACGACGGGTCGCTCTTGCCCGAGCAAGAGACGGTCTGAGGCGAGCCGCGTATAGATCACGTGAAAGGCATTGTCCTGCCCCCCGCCTGCAAACAACAGCGGGTCCTCAGCGAGAGCCTTGCTCGCGGTCTCACTCCAGCCATGCCGAGGGATAGGCTGGTTGATTCGCTGATAGTTCAGTTCCGACCAGACCAGCCGCTTCAGCGAGTCTACACCGCGAAAATCCTTGAGGATGTCCAATACGGTTTGCTGGCGTTCAGGTCGTGTCATGGCCCTTGCTTCCCGCTTCTGTCACGTGGGTTACTCAGAGGTGAATTGTACCCGGTGTGTATCCTTAGGGCAACGAAAAGGACAGAGCAGGTTGAGGACATCAGCGGTTAGCAACGGCGGGAATCTTCTTGCGGATGGCGCGTGAATCTGAATGCGCCGTGCCCGAGTCGGCGAGCAAGGCGACCTCGGCCGCTTGCCACCGGCCGACCTGGACCGTCCGGCCTCAGGAACAACTTGGGTTCAGACCCTCACCAGGAAGCCCGATTTCCTGACCCTCTATTTTTCGAGCCATTGGGGTCAATTAGCAGTGGGGAGCAAAACCCCTCGTCAGACGCTTTCAACGGATTTGGGAGCAACTTTGAGAGCAAAACCCCCTTAAATTCGCCGAACGGCGCTTTGCTAAGTCGCAGAAGATCAAGGCGGGCCACGGTTTAGAAATGGGCTGTTTCACTTTTGCAACCAGGGGGTCAGGGGTTCGAGCCCCCTCAGGTCCACCATGCGATTCTCACGTACTCTTGCCGGTTCCATGACGTCGACTTCGAACCCGTGAGCTGCTCATAAGCCGCCGTAGCGGAATTGTGACTGGCGGAATCGAGCAATTCGAATTCGGCCGCCCTGACCTCAGGGCTTGGAAGCTTCCTCCGCAACGCCGCAAGTTCAGGACGAATACCTTCGCTGCTTGCCTCCTTCCATCAATTTCGGACGACGCGCGTCCTGATGGGTGGGGTCCACCGGGGTAACAACGCGCCCGTAAGGATTGCTGATGAAATGCATGGAACATGAGGGCTCTCCTCAAGAACGAAAACTGATGCACCGCAAGCGCTTGCGGAATCTCGCGCGGTCCGGGGAAGCCAGCAACGGTGGTCTCCTCCGCAACGGATGACCGCCGTCAGCTCGCGCGGGTGTGGCGGAGGAATGTCACTTCCCAGTGTGAAAACATTTTCCCTCTTTTTCCCTTTCGCGCTGCTCGGCGCGCATGTTTCCGGGCTGTCGGATTCTTCGATAAACCGCCCCAATTCATTTCGGATTCAAACAGTTAGCCCCAAACATCATAACGTCGCATTTTCTTTGTTGCCTCAAGAGATAACTCTGAAATCTTTGGCCATCCCGATGCAAGCGAATTGTGCTTGATAGCCAAGGGGAAGTTCTTAAACCGGGTCTCCGATGTTTACAACTGATGTTCTTTTGAATTCGCCGCAGGGGAGCCTCGCGCGCGCGTTGCCCCCAGCCGAACTGGTCCTCGGCTCGGGCGCGGCCATGCGGGAAGTTCGCCAGAAAGCCGAGAAGGTCGCGGCAACGAATGTCCCGGTGCTGATTCAAGGTGAAAGCGGCACGGGGAAGGAAATCCTGGCGAAGTTCATTCACGCGAACTGTCCGTGGGGCGACGGTCCGTTCGTGAAGGTCAGTTGTCCCGCCATCCCGGGGACTCTCGTCGAGAGCGAATTGTTCGGATACGAGCGGGGCGCGTTCACGGGAGCGCACGCGACGAAGCCCGGCCGCATCGAGCAGGCTCACCTCGGCACGCTGTTCCTGGACGAAATCGGAGAACTCGAACCGGGATTGCAGGCCAAGCTTCTGCACGTGCTTCAGGACGGCCAGTTCAGCCGCATCGGCGCGCGGGAGGACAAACGCATCGAGGCCCGCGTCGTCTGCGCCACGAACCGGGACCTTGAATCGGAGATCGAGGCGTCGAGATTCCGGCGCGACCTCTACTACCGGATCAACGTCGTCAACCTTTATGTCCCGCCCTTGCGGCGCCGTGCCGAGGATATTCCCGCGCTCGTCCTCTATTTCCTTCACATCTACTCGCGCGAATACGCCTGCCCGGAGCGGACGCTTTCGACGCGAACGCTGGAACTGCTGAAGTCTTTCGACTGGCCGGGCAACATCCGCCAGCTCGAAAACCTGATCCGGCGCTTCGTCATCATGGGATCGGAGGAGACGCTGACGAGCGACCTGGTGTTTTCCCGTCCCGGAACTTCCCCGGAGGATTTCACGTGGGAGCAAGGCGTCTCGCTCAAGGACGTGAAGCGGCAGGCGACGCGGGATCTCGAGCGACGGATCATTCTGAGGGCCTTGCGCGAGCACCAGTGGAACCGGCGGAAAGCGGCGTCGGCGCTGAAGATCAGCTATCGCGCGTTGCTTTACAAGCTCCGCGAGGGGGTGGTGCCGGAAGAGGCGCCGCGCGTCGAGGACGCACCGGCAGCCGCGTTGAGTGAGTTGAGCTTGGGTCGGACAGATTCCTGAGAGGGCCCGCCCCGAAGTAAACGCGATGCGAGGAGCCGGCGCCAAAACGGAAGAGGGAAATGCGATGTGGCTTAGAAAACTGACCGTGGTTGTTGGAATCCTGGGTCTTCCGCTCGTCGCGGCGGCGCAGAACGCGCGCGCGCCGGTGAGCGCCTCGGGGCAGCCGCCGATCGCCCTCGAGCAGACGACACCGGATCTGTGGAAGGAACGCATGGGCGATCCCGGCCCAGTCGCCCCGCGCCCGGGCGGGGCGCCGCAAGCCGGCGAAGACTACCGGATCGGTCCCAACGACCTGATTTCGGTCCGGGTCCTCGAAGCGCCCGACCTGAGCCAGCCGGTGCGCGTTTCGGCTTCAGGGGAGATTTCCATTCCGCTCCTCGGCGTGGTCCAGGCAGGCGGACGGACTCCGCGCGAACTTGAGGTGGCGATTGCCGAGCGGCTCCGCGGGACCTTCATGAAGAATCCCCACGTCAGCGTGCAGGTTCTCGAAATGCAAAGCCACTCCATTTCTGTGGTCGGCGCGGTGACCAAACCGGGCACTTTCCAGATTCATGGCAGCAAGACTCTTTTGGAAGTGCTTTCGCTCGCCCAGGGTCTGGCGGCGGATGCGGGCGACACGGTGGTGGTCATCCGCAAGCCGAGCCCGGAAACGGCAGGTGCGGAAGGTGGCTTGGCCACGGTGGCGGGGAACCCTGAGGGTCTGGGAACCAGCCCGGCCGCAAACGATTCGACCCTTTTCATCGATTTGCGGAAATTGCTCGAGACGGGCAGCCCCGAGTACAACGTCTGGATTCATCCGGGTGACATCGTTCAGGTCAAGCAGGCGGGAATCGTTTACGTGGTCGGCGAATTCAACCGGCCGGGCGGTTTCGCGCTGCGCAGCAACGAACAGCTGACGGTCCTTCAGGCGGTGGCGCTCGGCCAGGGGCTGACGCCCACCGCGGCAAAAGAAGGCAGCATGATCATCCGCACGACTGAAAACGGCGAGCGCACGGAAATTCGAGTCAACCTGGGAAAAGTTCTGAAGGGTGAAATCCCGGATATCCCTCTTGAGCCGCGTGACGTGGTGTTCGTACCGAACAGCAAGAGTCGCGCCGTGGCGCGGGAGGCCCTGGACGCTTTCGTCCGCGTCCTCAGCATTCGAACGGTGGTCCGGTAGAGGTTAACGATGGGAATACGGAAGAAGAGACAACTTCAAAGCGGCGTGAGCGGCCCGCCCGTCCGGTGGACTCCCGGAGCGGCCCCTTACCCTCACATTCCTGCTGAGGAGCCGGAGCCTGATCTCCTGGCGTACTGGAATCTTCTCTGGGAGAACCGCTGGGTCGTCGCGTGCGTCACGGCTCTGGTCTTCGCGGCGGTGCTCGTCGGGACTCTGCTGACCCCCAAGACGTACCGGGCGACGGGTTCGCTGGAAATCGGAAATGAGAGCCCGGATATCGTTCCGGTTGAAGCGTTGTTCAAGATTCAGAACGTCTCCGGCGACTATCTACAGACCCAGTTCGAGATTCTGAAGAGCGCCACGCTTTCCGAGCGCGTGATCCGGGAACTGCGCCTGGCGGAAACCGAGGAATTCAGCCAGCCCGGCATGATGAAACGGTGGCTGCCCCGTGAAGCGCCCGAGCCCGAGGAACTTTCACAGGGGGTTCTTGCCAAATTCCAGGGACGCCTCCTGGTGGGTCCTGTCAAGGGAAGCCGCCTCGTACGCGTCAGCTTCGACTCCGAAGACCCCCAGCGCGCCGCCCGAGTCGTCAACACCTTGCTGGCCGACTACATTGAGATGCGAATGGAAGCCAGCCAGCAGGCCAAGGAATGGCTTTCGAAGCAGCTTGAGCTGACGAAGAAATCTCTCGAGGAGTCCGAAAGGGAGCTGCAGCGCTACGCGCGCGCCAACGGCCTCCTCTTTCTGGAGAACGAAAGAGGAACCCCGGAAAACCTGGCGAATGACCGCATCCGGCAAATGCAGACCGAACTCCTGCGTGCGCAGGCTCTCCGTTACGAAAAGGAAGCGCTCCACCGTCTCGTCCAGCAGGGGGATTTCGCGTCCCTCCCCGGAGCGTCGGAAAGCAAACTGCTTCAGGACCTCGGCATCCGGCTGGCGGAACTCCGGCGCGAACACGCGGAGCTCTCGGCCACTTTCACGCCGGAGTATCCCAAGGTCCAGCAGGTTCAGAGCCAGATCGATCAACTGGAGCGAACGCTGGCGGAAGAGCGGGAACGCGCGGCGGCGAGGATTACGAACGAATACCATGCCGCGATGCAGCGCGAGCATCTGTTGCGGCGCGGCCTCGCCGAACAGCAAGGCGCTGCCAATGCTCTGGGCGAGCGCGCCAGCCGCTACGCCATCCTCCGGCGCGAAGTCGAGACGAACCGGCAACTCTATGACGTCCTCCAGCAGAAACTGAAGGAGACCGGAGTTTCGGCCGCGATGCGCGCCAGCAACATCGGCATCGTGGACCGCGCCCTGGTTCCCCGTTCCCCCGAGAAACCCAAGGTGGCCTTGAACCTGGCGCTCGGGCTGATCGTGGGGCTGGGGCTGGGCGTGGCCGGAGTGTTCCTGCGCGAGTATCTGGACACTTCGCTGCGCACCACGGACGAAGTGGACCGCTATCTGGACGTTCCGGCGCTGGCCATGATTCCTTCCGCCGAGTCTCTCGCCGATGCACGGCTGAACGAATCGCGACTTCTCCACCCTTCGCGCCTGCTGCCGTTCCGCTCGTCCCCGGCTGTCGAGGCCACCCATTGGTACCGGCTGGACGCCGACCGCCAGCGCCACTCCCATCTGGCGGAAGCGTTCGGGTGCCTGCGCACGGCCGTGCTGCTCAGTTCCAACGGCTCGGTTCCCAAGACGCTCCAGATCAGCAGCTCTCAACCGAACGAGGGCAAGACGACGATTTCGGTGAACCTGGCGATTTCGCTCGCCCAGCTCGGACAACGCGTTCTGCTCGTGGATGCCGACCTGCGACGACCCTCCGTCCATCGGGCCTTCGAAGTGGTGAACCACGCGGGTCTTGCGGACTGGTTGAAAGGTGAAAACGACTGGACGGCGCTGCGGCGGCCGGGCCCCGTCGCGGGCCTCGACCTGCTCACCAGCGGAAGTCCTCCGGCCAAACCCGCCGAAGTGCTCTCTACGCCGCGGATGAAGCAGCTTCTCCAGGCGGCGCAGGCGGAATACGACTTCGTCATTATAGATTCCCCGGCGTTTCTGATTAACGCCGCGGACGCCCGGATTCTCGCCGGGCTCGTCGAAGGCGTCGTGCTCGTCGTGCGCAGTGGAAGCACTCCGCGGGAAGCCGTGCTGCGGGCGCGCGCCCTGGCCCCGAACCTGATTGGTGTGGTCCTCAACCGCTTTGATATTCAAAGGGTTCCGAGCTACTACCGCGACTATTACGGAACCGAGACGGAAAAAGACGTATCCCCCGAGTTGGCCGGCACTCCCGAAGAATTCTCGCAGGAGAGAGCTGAACCGGTTGCTCCAGATTTCGTTCGAGAGGGTTAGCAGAATGCCCAGAAAGCCGCTGAGGTATCTTACGGACCTCGCCCGCCGGCTTCGCCGGGAGGAAGGAACGGCTTCGCGGACCGAAGCGCTTTTCGCCGCGTCGCTCGACTTGCCGCCGCTTCGCCGCGCCATGCCGGAGTTGGCGCGGGAGCTGGACCGCGCGCGGCGCTACCAGCGGCCGCTGGCGGTCGTCGTGCTGGGCCTCGACGCCGACCCCCCGCCGCCGACGGCCCTGGTCAAGAAGGACAACGGATCCAACGGCAACGGCTCAGTTGGAGACGGCCATTCGCTGCTTCAGGCGGCCAAAGTTCTTTCCCTGATTCTCGGCTCCCTGCTGCGTCAGGTGATGAGGGAAAGCGACCTCATCACTTACAGCGCCGTGGACGACCGCTATCTGATCCTGCTGACCGAATCGAAATCGGGAGAAGCGCGCGAAGCCGTGCGGCGCCTGGACGGCCTCTTCTTCCAGAAGACGCTCGCCCATCTACGCGCCGGTATCGCCGAGTTCCCGGGCGATGGGCTGATTCTTGAAGACCTCATCGAGAAAGCCCGCTGCGCATGGGAAACGCGGCCCGTGGGAGAAGAGTCAGCGCCGTCACGGCATGTCGAAACCGCGAGGGGCAATGCCAGCCGGGATGCGGTGGCGACTGCCGTCGATGGCCCGCGTCCGCCGGTCGAAAAGATTTAGCCGGGAGGAAACGTGCAGGGGAACGAACAGGCGACAGTCCTCTGGCAAGGTTGGGTGGAAACTTTCGGCGAAGTCCTCCCCCCGAAGCCATGGTACGAGCGCGGCGCGCGCGCTCCCTGGCTGAGCGAACGCACCTACTTGCGCCTGAAACGCGCCCTCGACATCGTGTGCTCAGTCGCCGCCGTGCCAGTTGTCGTGCCGATCATCCTCCTCTGCGTCGTGGCCATTCGGCTTGACTCGCGCGGGCCCGCCTGGTTCACGCAGCTTCGGACGGGCCGGGGCGGCCGCCGTTTCCGCATGTACAAACTCCGGACCATGGTCGAGAACGCGGAGCAATTGAAGAAGGAACTTGCACATTTGAACGAACTGACGTTTCCAGACTTCAAGGTGAAGAACGATCCGCGCATCACGCGCGTGGGGCGCATCCTGCGCCGGACGAGCCTCGACGAACTGCCGCAGATATTCAACGTGATCCGGGGCGACATGAGTCTGGTGGGGCCGCGACCGACGTCTTTCGCGGCCAGCACGTACAGCCTCTGGCACACGGCCCGGCTTGAAGTCCTGCCGGGATTGACGGGACTGTGGCAGGTGTCCGGCCGCAACGACCTCGATTTCGATGAGCGCTTGCGCCTCGATATCGCCTATATCCGGAACCGTTCGTTCAGCCTCGATCTCCGCATCCTGCTGCGGACCGTGACCTGCGTGGTCAGCGGTCGGGGGGCCAATTGAGATGCCTTCTGCGACCCTCATCCTTTTCTGGCTCTCGATGTCGCTGCTCATCTATACCTACGCGGGATTTCCTTTACTGCTTGCCGTCGTGGGACGGTTCCGAAACCGTCGCGTCCGGCAGGCGCCCCTGACGCCTTCCGTCACCCTTCTCATCGCCGCATTCAACGAAGAAGAGGAAATCGCCTGCCGGCTCGAGAATGCGCTGGCGCTCGATTACCCGCGCGAGGCGCTGGAGATCATTGTCGCCTCGGACGGCTCGACGGACGCGACGGAAGAAATCGTCGCCGCCTACGCTTCCCGGGGCGTACGCCTGCTTCGCCTCCCCCGTCAGGGCAAGGTCCACGCGCTGAACGCCGCGGTGCGGGAATCGCGCGGTGAGATTCTCGCTTTCTCTGACGCGAACACGCTTTACCACCCGCTGGCGCTTCGCAAGCTGGTGAGAAACTTCGCCGATCCTCAGGTGGGCGGTGTGGCCGGAAACACCGGCTACCGGCTGGCCGCCGGAAGCGACTCGACCAGTCGCGGCGAGAACCTTTACTGGATTTACGACCGCTGGCTGAAGCGCCTGGAGACCCGCGCCGGAAGCACCATCTCGGCGCACGGGGGCATCTACGCTCTTCGTCGCGAACTCTATCAGCCGCTCGATGACGCCGCCGTGACCGACGATTTCGTCATCTCGTCGGGCGTCGTGGAGCAAGGATTTCGCCTGGTGTTTGAGAGTGAAGCCCTGGCGCAGGAGGTCGCGGTCCCGCGGGCCGGCCTGGAGTTCCAGCGCAAGGTCCGCATCATCTCGACGGGCCTGCGGGGCGTTTGGAAGCGCCGGGCGCTGCTGAATCCTGTCCGCTACGGCTTCTACGCGGTCCAGTTGTTCTCTCACAAAATCCTGCGGCGGCTCGTTCCCGGCTTCCTCGTGATGCTGTTCCTGGCGACTCTGGCACTTGTTCCGCACGGCGGGCTGTACGCCTGGGCAGGTCTGGCCCAGGCGGTGTTTTATGCCTTGGCCGGGGCCGGATACCTGCTTCGCCGCCGTCCCTTCGGCCGAAGGAAATGGCTCTACGTTCCGTTCTTCTACTGCCTGGCCAACGCGGCGGCGCTGGTGGCGCTGGTAAGGCTGGTGCAGGGAAACCGCATTGAACTCTGGCAGCCGCAGCGCCAGGCCTGAAGTGAGTTTCGTGATGAGGACCACGGCAATTCAACCCGGGAAAGCAGGCTCCTCACCGAAGAGCTCGGAAATCGCTTCGCCCGCGCTCGAGCCGATGAGCGAAGCGCGGGACGGGCGGCTGCGGATTCTCTATCTGCTTCCCTCGCTCGACTACTCGAGCATGGGCGGGACTTTGCGTCACTACCATCTGCTTCGCCAGTTGGGCAAGCGCCACGCCATTACGCTTCTTGCCCTCAGCGAAACGGACCCTTCCGAGGAACAGCTTCGGGAATTCTCCTCTTTCACCGAGCACGTGTTCGTCGTCCGGGCAAGGCGGGACGACGGGCTTTCGCCGGCCTCCGGCCGGTCTGTGTGGTCGAGAACGCGCCGGAAGGTTCAACGGACGCTCCGGTTGCGCAGCGCGATCCGCGAAATGAAGGAAGCCTTTAACGGCCTCGCGCGGCGTGAAGAATTCGACTTGGTTGTCTTCTGCGGTGAAGACCTTTATCCGGTCGTCGAGGACTGCAACGGACTTCCCCTGGTCGCTGATATTTGTGACGCGACGCCGGCGCGCTTCCGCCAGTGGCTGCGTTACGCGCCGGTCGTTGAGCTGCCGTGGCGCGTTTTCCGCTACTTCGAGTCCAAACGACAGTGCGCGCGGCTCCTTCGGCAGACTCCATTTCAGTCGTTCATTACCAGCCGCGACCGAAACGCCCTGCGCGGAGCCGTGCCGGACGCGCGGGTGATTCCCAACGGACTGGACTTGACCTATTGGACGCGAGGCTTTCCGCGTCCGCACGCGAAGAGCCTGGTCTTTACGGGGGTGATGAACTATCCCCCCAATGCCGATGCGGCTCATTTTCTCATCGAGAGAGTTGTGCCGCAGATTCGTGCCCGCGTCCGCGATTTCGAAGTCTTCATCGTCGGCCGCTATCCTTCTCCGGAGCTGCGCGCCGCGGCTTCCCGGGCGCCGGAAGTCGTCGTCACGGGCGCGGTCGCCGACATCCGGCCTTACCTCGAACGTGCCAGTGTCTTCGCCGCGCCGATTCGATTTGCCTCCGGCCTTCAGAACAAGGTGCTCGAGGCTCTGGCCATGGAGCTGCCCGTGGTGACGACGCCGGTGGTCGCGGAGGGGCTGCGGGTGGAGGGAGCCGGCGAGCCTCCCGTGCAGGTCGTGCCAAACGCCGGAGATTTTGCGGGGCACATCCTCGAGCTCTTCGAGAGGGATGAAGAACGCGCGCGCCTGGCTACCGAAGGCCGGAAGTATGTTGAAGACCACTTCGACTGGCTGCGCAGCGCGATGATGTTCGAGAACTTGTGCCAGGCAGCCGCCCGCGCCCGGGATTGAACGAGGGGGCCGCCGTTCCTGCTCCTTCCAGTTTCCTCCGGCGGAAAGCTTGCCTCGTCCAGCTATCCCCGGAGATCGAGTCCTCCGGGGCGGGGGCGGAGAATCAGGATGTCGGCTTCGCAGGGAAAATACGACTTGCTGATGGACGTCCTCGCGGCGCTCGAGAAAAGTGGTGTCAAGTATTGTCTCCGTCGGGGGCTTGCCCCGCTGGATTCCCGCGAGCACTTGCTGGAAATCGATCTCCTCGTGTCGCGAAAGGACTTGTCCAGAGTCGCTCGCATCCTGGCGGAGAGGGGTTTTGCAGGCGTTCCCTCGTGGGGATACGCGCCGCATCACTTCTTTTTCGCCTATCTCGAAGCGAACGATGCCTGGGTGAAGTTTGATGTGGTGACGGATCTGAGATACGGCGAGCCCATCCGTGCCCTGCGAGCCGGGATTTTTCCCGACTGTCTCGAGCGGCGTCGCCGCTGCGGGCCGGCTTACGTGTTTTCGCCGGAAGACGAGTTCCTGACCGTCCTTCTGAGCTGTCTTGTTCACAAGAAGGGTTTCGATCTTCCGTCGCGGGCTTGCCTCGCGCGGCTGCGGAAGGAGTTTGCGGCGTCTGCGGATTCCGAGAGCCGGGCGCGGGAAATACTCGAAGCGCACCTCGCTCCGGCGCTCACCTGGTTGCACGTTTCGCGCGCCATCGAGCGAGAGGACTGGCAATTCCTCCTGAACCGGCGTGGAGCGGTTCTGCGCCGACTCTTCTGGCGCGAGCCTCTGGGAAGCGTGGGACGAATGGTTTGCGGTTTGGCGTTGCGACGCCTGCGACCGCTGCTGTTTGCGTGGCGCTGCCGCGGTCTGACGGTCGCCCTGCTGGCTCCGGACGGCGCCGGGAAGACGACTTTGGCGCGTCAACTGGCAGGTGAGGAAGCGTTTCGCGCGAAGATGATCTACATGGGCGAGAACGTGGAGTCGCGAACGGTGGGACTCCCTGCAACGCGGTGGGTGGCGCAGAAAGTTCTCTCGCTCAACGGCGACCGGAAGAGCCTTCGCGGCGTGATGTGGAGGGGATTGAATTTTGCCAACCGGCTGGCCGAGCACTGGTTCCGCTCCGGCGCGGCTCAATATCACCGGTTGCGCGGCCGGTTTGTGATTTTCGACCGCTATCCGTACGATTCGCTCCTCCAGAAATCCGATCCGCGGCTCTGGAAGCGTCTTCGCCGGTGGCTGTTTGACGTGGTGAACGCCGAACCCGATCTCGTTATCCTGCTCGACGCTCCGCCGGAGCTGCTGCAGCAACGGAAGCGCGAACACACCCTCGAATGGCACGTGGAACAGCGCGCGGGCTACCTGCGGTTGCGCGAACGTTTGCCGCGCATGCAGATCGTGGACGCGGCGCGCGAGCAGGCCGAGGTCCGCCGGACGGCGACCTCTTTGATCTGGAATCAGTATCGAACTCGCTTTCGGGAGACCCATGAAGCTGGCCGTTGAAGACCTCGAAACAGCGCAGCCCGCCGGGACGCAGGAGGTGATCCGCAAGCAGATCCGCGGCTCGAGCCTCTTGCTGAGCGGCCGTGTGCTCGCCCTCGGCATCAACTTCGCCAGCCAGGTGCTCATCGTCCGCTACCTCAGCACCCAGGAATACGGCGCCTGGGCATACGCGCTCTCACTGGTGGCGTTGCTCCAGGCTTTTGCCTCGCTGGGCTTGCAGAGGGCGACGAACCGCTTTGTGCCTCTCTATCACGAGCGGCACGACTACGCGCGGATGTATGGCACGGTCATGCTCGCCGTCGGGGTAGTTCTCCTGACGGGAACGCTGGCCGTTTCCTTGATGCATCTTTTCCCCGGGCAGATTTCCAGTTTGATGAGCGTCGGCGAGGGGCCCTTCGCCCTGCTCCTGATTCTTGTATTTCTGGCTCCGGTTGAGGCTCTGGACGGACTCCTGACCAGTCTCTTCGCCAGTTTCGGCCGGCCGCAGTCCATCTTCTTCCGAAAATATCTGTTGGGTCCGGGACTGAAGCTGACCACCGTGACTCTGCTCGTTCTTCTCGGCAGCGACGTTTACTTCCTCGCGTATGGGTATCTGGCGGCCAGCCTCGTGGGGATTGCCATCTACGCCGCGCTCCTGGTGCGCACCTGGCGCCGCGAGGGATTGCTCGAGAGATTCCGTCTCTCGGAACTCAAAGTTCCCGCGAAGGATCTTTTCGGTTACACGCTGCCGCTGATGACTTCGGAGATCCGGGGAACGGTGATGTTCTCCACCGGCGCGCTGATTCTGGGTTACTACTGGACGGTCGGCGAGGTCGGCATTTTCCGCGTCGTCCTTCCCATTGCCACGGCCATGACGACGGTGTTCCTGCAAACCTTCACAATGCTCTATACACCGGCGGTGGCGCGGCTTTTTGCGCGGGAAGACCACGGCTCGGTGAACGACCTTTACTGGCGCACGACGCTCTGGCTGGCGGCCATTTCTTTTCCCGTCTTTGCGACGATCTTCGTCCTCGCGCGGCCATTGACGGTCATGGTGTACGGCTCCCGATACGAAGCCGCGGCGGTGATCCTGAGCCTGCTCGTTGCGGGGACCTATTTCGACACGGCGCTGGGCTTCAACAAGCTCACGCTTCAGATCATGGGAAAGACGCGCTTCGTGATGGCGGCCAATCTGGGCGCGGCAACGATGAACCTGGCGCTTTCGCTCGCGCTCATCCCGCGCTTCGGTCCTGTTGGCGCCGCGGTCGCCGCCGCCTTCACGATGATGCTCTACAACGTCGTCATGCAGATGGGGCTTCGGCAAGTCCCGGGGCTTCGTCCTCTCGACCCGCGATACTGGACTTTCTATTTGGTCCTGGGCCTGGCCTTTCTGGGTTTGGTCCTCTTCCGAACTGCGGGATCTGGCAATCTTCTCGTCGGCATCGTGGTCGTCGTGCTGACGTCGCTGCTCGTTCTGGGGCTCAGCCGGAAGCACCTCGATGTGGACGAGACTTTCCCCGAACTCCAGAGGCTTCCTTTGTTCCGGGCTTTGAGGAGATAGAGCGCGGTGATTCTCGAAAGCGTCATGAGGGATGGGAGGCCGGCTCTCCGCTACGCACCGCGGGAGGGATTTCCGCAGGGGATTTCCTGCGCCGACTGGCGCTTCCTGCTGCCGCGACTCCGATTTGAATCCATCTTGTGCCTCGGCGCGCCGCCTGAGGAAACCCTCCGAGCCCTCCGCGGGATGAGCCAGCAGCTCGTCGTGGCCGCTTTTTCGAGCGGGGACAACGGAGAAGTCCATCGAGAAGCAGAGACCGAGGCCTCCTCGCGCTTTCAGAGCGTGTTCCTCGGAGCGGAAGCCACGCTGCCGCTTCCCGAGGGCGCCTTCGACCTGGTGTGGATCGCACGTTCCCACGGCTCGCCGACGCCCGCTCGTCAGCCGCGCGTGCTCGCCGAAGTGGCGCGGGTGCTCAAGCCCGCCGGTTCGGTCTATTTCGAATTTTGCGGCCTGCTCGACCGCGCGCTCGAGCGGAGGACGCTTCGAACGATGTCGACTCTGGGACTGGAGCCCCATCGAGTTTTCTGGCTGGCGCCCCTGCGAGGAGAGGTGCGCACCGCCGTGCCGCTGGATGAACCGGCCATCGCGCGTCACGTCTTTGAAAACATTCTTCACGGCCAGTCGCCGAAGGGCCGGTGGCTCAGCCGTGCCGCGCGCTTCGCGAATCGCGCCGGGATGCTGAACGTTATGACTCCGCGGCACGGTGTGCTGGCGCGGCGCGCGCCGGGCAATGGAAGCACGCACTCGCTCCCGGATTATCTGCTCAACGTGGCGGCCGAAGCGGGCGTGGACTTGTCCGGCTTCCGCTACGGATTTTCGGCGCGCGGGATCTACCAGACCAACAAGGTTGTTTTTCACCTTTTCCCGCCCCAATCCGACCGGGCCGGCATCATCATCCGGATGGCGCGCCATCCCGGCATCAACTACCGGTTGGAGAACGAGTATCGCGCTTTGACGCTGGTGCGCGACCGAAAGCTGGTCGATCCGTCCACGGTGCCCGCGCCGCTTTTCCTCGCCCATCATGAGGAGTGCGCGATTCTGGCTCAGGTAGCGGTGCGCGGCCGGCCCGTCCGGCAAGCGGGGCTTGCGAAGATTGACTCGGAAATCGTCCGGCGAGCGACAGACTGGCTGACAAGCCTGGCCACGGCCTCTGCGCAGCATTCGGCGGACTGGCCGGAAACTGTGAGCGCCACGATGCTCGACTTGCTCCACGCCTGCGGGGAAGTTTACGGCTTTTCGGAGGAACAACTTCAATTCCTGCAAAGGCAGATTGATGCGCTCGCAGGCTTCGGTTCGCGTCTGCCTTTTGTGTTCCAGCACGGTGACACGGCGTTGGACAATCTCCTCGTTTCAGAAAGAGGGGAGCTCATCTTCGTTGATTGGGAATTTGCTTTGCCCTGCGGCGTGCCGCTCTGGGACTTTTTCCAGTTCTTCAAGAGTCTCGCCCTATGGTTCCATCGGATGGACGGAAACCGAGACATCCTGCGCGGCTTTGCGCGTTACATTCTCGAGGGCTCGTCCCTGAACAGAGTGATGGCGGAGACGACTGAACGGTACTGCGGGATCCTGAAGCTCGATCCGCGGTGCGTCGAGCCGTTGTTTTACACTTACTTGCTGCATCGCGCCGTCGAAGACTCCTGCCGCCTCGCGCCAGCGGAACTGCAAGGCGGCGAGTTCATTAACCTTTTAAGGAGTTCCATCGCCGGGCGGAATGCTCCCGGTCTGAGGAGGCTGTTCCAGGGCTAGCTCGATTTGCCGCCTGATTTGCCCATGCTGGACTACATGATGAAAACACGGTTCGTTCCGGGATCGAATCTGAGCGGCGATCTGGCCTGCGCGGACTGGCGATTCCTTCTCCCGGATTTTCGTGCAGACAACGTGGTCTGCCTCGGCGTTCCTTCCGCAAACAACCTGACGGTGCTCCGCCGCATGGCGCGGCGCGTCTGGGTCGTCTCTTCGTCCCTCGCGGAACTGCGCGAACTCCGCCGCGCGAGCGAGGAAAAGAACGCGGGGCAATTCCAGTTGATCCACGCGAAGGATTTCACCGCGCTGCCGTTTCCGGACGGCGCGATGGATTTGATCTGGATGAAGGACAGCGTTGCCGTTTCCGCCTTCCTCCGCCGCAACGGCGTGACCGCGGAATTGGCGAGGGTCTTGCGCCCCGACGGAGTTGTCTATTACGAGGTGAGCCGGCCGCTCGACGTGTTGCGGGCGCGCCGCCTGACAGGATATCTCGCCCGCCATGGTCTTTCCTCCGGCAGTTCCTTCTGGCTGGCGCCGCTGAAGGGCGAGGCGCACACTGCGGTTCCCGTCGGGGACCGTCCGATTTCCCGTTTCTTCTTCTCTCGTGTCCTTTACGGACAGTCCCCCAGGTCCCAGAAGTTGAGCAGGCTGGGCGAGACCCTGAGCCGGGTCGGGCTGCTGCCTTACCTGGTCTGGCGGCGGGGCCTTTTGATTCGGCGCTCGCCCGCGGAGAGCCACGCGACGGAGCCGCCCGCGTATCTGGTTGCCGCGTCGGCGGCCGCGGGGCACGACTTCAAGGGCTTTCGTTTCGGACTCTCGGCGCACGGCAGACATAACTCCAACAAAGTAATCTTTTATCTTTTCCACTCCTCCCATCGGACGCCCGACGTGGTCGTCAAGATGACGCGGACTCCGGAGTTCAATTACCGCCTCGAGCGCGAGCGCCACGTGCTCACCGCGCTGAAGGAAAAGAATTTCGTTCCCCCGGGGACTTATCCGGACGTCCTCTTCCTGGAGTTCTGTGGCGACCTCGCCCTGCTGGCCGAACGGGCCGTCGAAGGCCACCCTTTCCGGAGGCGGACGCAGGCGCACGCCGCGTGCCCCCTGGCGCGCGCCGCCGTCGCTTGGATGACACAGCTCGGCAAGGCCTCGGCGCGCGAGAAACGCCCGACCCCGGCCGAAGTCGCGCGGGTGCTGGAAGAAGTCCTTGCGAAATTCGCGGAAATCTACGGGCCGTCCCGGGACGAGCGGGCCTTCCTGGAGCGGCAGATCGGGATTCTCCGCAACGCGACAAGTCCGCTCCCGGCGGTGTTCCTGCACGGGGATGCCTCCGTGTGGAACATCCTCGCAACCCGCGAAAACGGCGTTGTTTTCCTCGACTGGGAGGCCGCGGAGCCTCGGGGCGTTCCTCTCTGGGACCTCTTCTACTTTTTCTATACGTTCGGCTGCTGGATTTCACGCAAGAAGGGTCAGCGCGACAAGGTGGCGAGCTTTCGCGAGCACTTTCTCAAAGCTTCTCCCCTGAACGCATTTATTCAGGAAGCCGCGGCAAATTATTGCCGCGAAGTCGGTCTCGAACCGAAGTTGATGGAGCCCCTGTTTTACACCTGCTGGATTCATCGGGCGCTACGGCAGTCCATCCTGTTGCCGCCCGAGCGGCTCCAAGAGGGAGAGGCTTTCAGAGTCTTGCGCGAGAGCATTCGGCGACACGACGCTCCCGGCCTTTCTGCGATTTTCGGCCACGCAGGCCGCGGAGCGGAGGAGAGAGGGGTCCGGCTTCGGGCCACGACGTGATGAGCGAACTCGCCGCGAAACTCGGGCTGACGTCATGGCGCGCGGCGCTCGCGGCCTTCGTGTGCTTCGCCGCGTTCGTCGTTCTCATCCGGCAATATGAAGCCCCGTGGGTTCTGGGGGCGTTGCTGGGACTGGTGGTCCTCGCCACCCTGTTCATCTGGCCTGAAATCACCACTTACCTGATCGTTGCCGTGCTCTATGCGAATCTGCCCGGGCTCGCTGTGCAGTATCACGGCCTTCCCGCGCCCCTGGCCGGTTCCGTGGCCCTGTTGTTCGGAATTCCGCTGGCGCATTACCTCATTGTCCGCCGCGAAAAACTTCGGACTGACCGGATCCTGGCGCTGATGCTCCTCTTCCTCCTGGTTCAGGTTCTCTCCTCGGTTTTTGCCAAGGACCTGACTGTCTCGGCATGGTCGGTGGGAACTTACGTGGGAGAAGGGATCATCCTCTACGCGCTGATTCTCAACGTCGTCCGAGACCTTCCGACGCTGAAACGCGCGATCTGGTCGGCCCTGCTGGTGGGAGGGCTTCTCGGCGTCCTTTCCATTTATCAGGCGGTGACGCACTCCTACGGGCAGGAGTTTGGCGGCCTCGCGCAGCGCAACCTGAAGTTCGAGATGGAAGAGGCGCTCCTTGACGGCAAGGTGTCGAAGGCGGGCGAGGAAATGCGACTTTCGGATCGAGCCTTCGGTCCGGTCCGGGACCCGAACATCTTCGCTCAGATTCTGCTCATCCTCCTTCCGCTGGCGGTGTTCCGGATGCGCGACGAACGCTCGCGCGTCCTGCGCTTTGCCGCGGCGGGACTCGCCGGGATCATTTTGCTGACCATCCTGCTCACTTACTCGCGCGGGGCCTTCGTCACCCTGGCCGGCGTCCTCATTCTGGCCTCCTATCTTCGCTACGTCCGGCCCCGCTGGGTTCTGGCGGCCGCCTTGATCGTCGTGATTTCCGTCCCCCTTCTCGCCCCGGGCTATCTGCGGCGTGTGGAGACGATTCTCGGAGCCGTCGGGCTCGTTTCGAAGTCGGCGAGCGCTCAGCCGGACTACGTCACCCGCCGCCGGGCCACTGAGATGCTCGCGGCGCTCCACGTATTCCTGGATCATCCCGTTCTGGGCGTGGGGCCGGGACAGTACGTACCCTTCTACTCGGTCGAGTACCAGACGCGGGAAGACATCGGCTTCCAGCAGATCAACGTGCCTCGCGAGGCGCACAACCTCTATCTTCAGATGGCGGCGGAAACGGGCTTCATCGGCCTTGCGGTGTTCATGACGATCGTGTTGTTGCTGCTCTACCGGCTGTTTCAGGCCAGAAAATTCTGGGCCCGAACGAATCCGGAGATTTCGAATCTCGCGGCGGCGTTCGCTCTCAGTATCCTCGCCTACCTCGGCGCCGGCATGTTCCTCCATCTCTCCTTTGAGCGGTATTTCTGGTTTCTGCTGGCAATGGCGGGCGCTTTGCTTCAAATCAGCCGCGCCCAGAGGCGAGCCATGGAAACAGCGGCCGTCGGGAACGGCGCCGCCGGCCTTTCCGCGCGCGCTGCGTGGACGACTCGTGTCCCGGCGGGGGATTCCCGGCCGCTTCGTTTTCCCGTTCTCGAGCCCCGCGTTCCCGTCGCGTGGCCGGGCGCTGAATCTTCACCCGCGACCCGCTCGCTTCCGGCCGTTCCGCCGCCGGAAAAAGAACCCCCAGTCAACGAGACGAAGAAGGCGAAGGTCGCCTATATCATGTCCCGGTTTCCCAAGCTGACGGAGACGTTCGTCCTTTATGAAATGACGGAGGTCGAGCGGCTGGGAACGGAACTGGAAGTGTATCCGCTGTTGAAGGAACGCCAGAAAGTGGTCCATCCCGAGGTTCAGGCCTTCCTTCCGCGGACGCACTTTCATCCCTTCTTCTCGTGGAAGATCCTCGCCGCGCAGTGGCACTACATCCGGAAGGATCGCGCACGATACCTCCGCCTTTGGAGTGAAGTGCTTCGCGGGACGTGGGGCAGCGCCAATTTCTTTTTCGGTGCTCTGGGAATCTTTCCGAAATCCGTGCGCTTCGCGTACGAAATGGCGGCGTCGGGCGTGACGCACGTCCACGCGCACTTCGCCACGCATCCGGCGCTTGCGGCGTTCATCATTCACCGGCTGACCGGCATCCCGTTCAGCTTTACGGCGCACGCGGCGGACATCCAGGTTGACCGGCGCATGCTCGACCGCAAGATCGAGGCGGCCTCGTTCGTCGTGGCCATCTCTGAATGGAACAAAGAACTCATGGCTCGCGAGTGCGGCGAAGCGGCTCGCGAAAAGATACATGTCATCCACTGCGGCATCTCTCCGGAAGTGTTCGATCCGGAGTTGTGTGAGAAGGAAAGCCGGCGGCCTCCCGCGTTCAGTTGCCTCGAAGAGTATCTCCAGTCAGGCCTCTGGGGTGGAACGCCCGTGAGAACGGGCCTCGATTCAGGCGAAGGCCCGCGACGGCTCGAGTTGATTTCCGTCGGCTCGCTGGAGGAATACAAAGGCCACCGGTATCTCATCAGCGCCCTTCGCCTGCTTCACGAACTCGGTCTTGAGTTCCGTTGCCGGATTGTAGGCGAAGGTCCGTTGCGCAGAGAATTGACGGCGCACATCGCGCGCGCGGGACTCCGCGAGCGGGTTGAGCTGCTGGGCGGCCGGCCGCGTCCGGAAGTCGCGCGACGGCTGGCCGAGGCGGACGTCATGGTTCTCGCCAGCGTGCCCACGCCCAGCGGAAAGCAGGAAGGAATTCCCGTGGCACTGATGGAAGCCATGGCGAGCGGCCTCCCCGTGGTCAGCACGGCCATCAGCGGCATTCCCGAGCTCATCGAATCCGGCGAAACAGGCCTCCTGGTTCCGCCCGCGGATGCGTTTTCGCTCGCTGATGCCATCGAACAGCTTGCGCGCAACCCCGACCTTCGGGCGCGTTTGGGCGAAGCGGGCCGCCGGAAGGTGATGCGGGAGTTCAACCTCCGGACGAACGCGGCGGCGCTGCGTGAATTGATTCTGAATTCGAATCGCGGCGGGGCTTCGCGGGAATCCTCCGCTTCCGAGGCGGATGTGGCCGACTCGCTTCTTGTGGGCTCCGGTTCGGAGCATTCCCATCGCCAGTGAAGACTGGCCCAACGGGACTTGAATCGCGTCAGGAAGGCATGGCCCTCGGCATTTCGGAAAAACGCAGGCCTCGACTTCGAATTCTCGTCCTGACCTTTGTTACCGCTGCGCTCGTTCTCGGGGCGATCAGAGCAGCCCAGCTTCTCCGTCCGCCGGAGGACGCCCGTGCGGGGCTCGCCGCCGGGACTGACGATTCCTGCCGGCCGCCGTACACCGATTCGAGCCCCTGGAACACGCCCATCGGCCTCAAGCCTCGCTACCATCCCGAGAGCGCGCGTCTCATTCGGGCGCTCGATGGCGACTTCGGCTCGAACCCCGACGCGTACACCTATCCCGTTCACGAGGTGTCCAGCCAGACGCCTCTGGCGCGCGTGGAACTCTCGGGCCTGTATTCGGAAGTCGTCGAGGAGGGAACGAAGGTCTTGCTTCAGCGCCGCGTCACCGTCGATGTGCCGATTCCTGAAGCAGCCCGCCCTTCAAGAGGTTCGGACGGGCAAATCATCATCATTAATCCCGAGACCGGCGATGAATGGGGATTCTGGCAGCTCAAACCGCGCGGCCCCCGTCAGTGGCGGGCCGTGAACGGCTACCGGTACAACATTCGCTGGAGCGGGGTTCCGCCCACCGGGTTCGGCAGCCGGGGAGCCAAGGTGCCGTATCTTGCCGGGCTGATTCGCCCCTGCGAAATCGCGCGCGGAAAAATCGAGCACGCAATTGCTTTTGCCTACGACTATCCGTGCAGCCGCGAGAACTGCGCGCGCCAGGGTTTTCCTTATTTTGTTTATCCCGCTACGGGGTCGGACGGAAACGGAACCGATCCGCATGATTTTCCCGAAGGCGCCCGCCTTCAGCTCGACCCGAACGCTTCCGAGGCGGACATCCGGAAGTGGTGCGGAAACGACCGCGCCTGCCGCGTCATCGTCAAAGCGCTGCAGGAATACGGCATGATTACCATCGACCGCTCCGGCCACCCGAAGATTTACGCGGAAGACAATCTTACGGCGCGGTGGGGAAAAGTGCTCACCGCGCGCACCGTCTCGAAGATACCTCTGTCGGCGTTTCGAGTGCTGGACTGGGGAGACGGTTCCCCGCCGGAATAGTCCGCTGTTTTCGGCTGCTTTTCCCGCTCAGGCCAGAATGGCTTCGACCACTTCGCCGTGGACGTCGGTCAGTCGGAAGTCGCGGCCCGCGTGGCGGAAGGTCAGCCGCGTGTGGTCGAATCCCAGCAGGTGCAGGATGGTGGCGTGGAAGTCGTGAACGTGGACGAGGTTGTCGGCCACCTCGATTCCGTAATCGTCGCTCGCGCCGTAGGTGATGCCGCCCTTCACGCCGCCGCCCGCGAGCCACGAGGAATAGACGCGCGCGTGGTGCTCGCGCCCCTTGGCGTCGCGGTCTTCGTGGAAAGGCGTCCGCCCGAATTCCGTCGTCCACACGACGAGCGTGTCTTCGAGCATTCCGCGCGACTTTAAATCCTTCAGCAGCGCGGCAATCGGCTGGTCCACGTTGCGGGCGAGCGGCTCGTAGGTCTTCAGGTCGCCGTGCGCGTCCCAGTTCATGGAGGAGTTGGCGCCCGTATCAATCAGCTCGATGAAGCGAACCCCGCGCTCAGCGAGACGCCGCGCCACCAGACACTGCCAGGCAAATCCCTGCGTGCTCCCGCGTTCGAGGCCGTAGAGCTCGAGCGTGGCGTCGGATTCTCTGGAGAGGTCGAAGGCTTCCGGCGCTTCCTTCTGAAGTCCGAAAGCCGTTTCGAACGACTTGATGCGCGCCGCGAGCGCCGCGTCTCCGCCGCGCGGCTCGAGATGGCGCCGGTTGAAAAATTCGAGCAGCCCGATCTCCATTTCCTGAATTTCCGCAGAAGGAGCGAGCGGCGTCATGTTCGGAATCGGTTCGGCCCCGGGAACGATCCGCACGCCCTGATGAACGCCCGGGAGAAAGTCTGAGGACCACACCTGCCCGCCCGCATAAGGAAGTTCCGGAGCGAGCACGATGAAAGACGGAAGGTTCTGGTTTTCGGTCCCCAGCCCGTAACTCACCCACGAGCCGAGGCTCGGCCGCGGCACCGTCACCGAACCGGTGTGAATCCCCAGCGTCGCCTCGAAGTGGTCGCCGTGGTCGTTCTTCATCGAACGAATCACGCAGAGGTCGTCCACGCACTCGGCGATGTGCGGAAAGAGGTCGGTCACTTCTGTCCCGCAGCGGCCGCGCGGTCCGAAGTCCCAGTGCGGCCGGACCAGATACTTGCCTGTCTCGAGTTGTTTTCCGTTTTCGCTGACGAGTTTCGGCTTGGGATCAAACGAGTCCACGTGCGAAACGCCGCCGGTCATGAAGAGAAAGATCACCCGCTTGGCTTTGGGAGGGAAGTGCGGCGGCTTCGGCGCCAGGGGATTGGCGCTCGTGGATTCGCCGGCGAGTAGTTCCGTCAGAATCCCGGGCAGAAGGATCGAGCCCGCCATCATCGAACGCAGCGCCTGCCGGCGCGTGCATGCGCATTTTGTGTGGTCGCTCATGGCCAACTTGCCTTTCGGAGTCCGTTTACTCCACATAGAGAAATTCATTCGATGCGAACAGCACACGGGCCAGCGCGGCCAGCGCATTCGTCTCCCGTTCTGTCTGCATCAGTTCGGCACTCGTCAGCTTTCGCTCAACTTCGCCCAGCCATGCTTCGGCCTCCCTTGACTCTTCCGACGCGGGAGGTCTGGAGAGAATGAGCCGATAGGCGCGTTCGATGCGCGCCCCCCGGTCCGGAAGATCGCGCACCAGGCGCGCGGCCAGGCTTTGTGCCTGCTCGTGCACGAACCGGCTGTTCATCAGGAACAGCGCCTGCAGCGGCGTGGTTGTCTCCGTTCGCAGGGCGGTGGTCGCGTTCGGGTCGGCGCCGTCGAAGAGCGAAAAATACGGGTGCTTCTGGAACCTCTGGGCCATCACGTAAACGCTTCGCCGCTTCGTCTCGTACACCGCTGCGAAAGGCTCGTGCTGCGTGTAACGCCACGTGTGCTCGGGCGGGAACGGATGCGCCCCGCCGGGCGTCGGGTCGAGTTCGCCGCTGATTTTCAACAGCGCGTCGCGGATGGATTCCGCGTCGAGCCGCCGCCGGTTGAAGCGTCCCAGAAGCTCGTTATCCGGGTCCGCTTCCAGTGTTGCCTTCACCGAACCGGCCGATTGCTGGTAGGTCTGCGAAAGCATGATCAGCCGGTGCATCGCCTTCAACGACCATCCGCTTTCGATGAAGCGCTGCGCCAGGTAGTCGAGCAGTTCAGGATGTGTCGGCGGCTTGCCGCGCCGGCCGAAATCGCTCGGCGTTCCCACAATCCCCTTGCCGAAGTGATGCTGCCAGATGCGGTTCACCATCACTCGCGCGGTCAAAGGATTCGCCGGGTCGGTCAGCCATCCGGCGAGTTCGAGCCGGCCGCTGGCCGGGAGGCCGTCGGGCAACGTCTGCCCGCCAAGAACCTGAAGAAACCGGCGAGGGACTTCGTCGGCGAGATTTCGCGGCTCGCCGCGCCGCTGCACCCGTGCGTTCCCCGGAGTCCCCTCGGCGACGGCGAAGGCTCTCTCGAGCGGCGGAATCTCCGCCAGCACGACGCGCCGCTGCTTCTTGACCTCTCGAATCTCCTTTCGAATGTCTTCCAGCGAGCGCCCGCCCACGGGGACGACCGGCACGTTTCCGCCGCCGCGTACGAGCGACTCCAGTTCCTTCTGAAGCTGCTCGGCCTTTGCGTCGAGCGGCGCCAGCCGTTCTTCGTACGGTTTCAGGATGGCGGCCACCTCCGTGAGCGGCTGCCGATAGATCAGGTCTTTCTGCTCCTGATCGTTTTCAGAACCCGCGAACGGATATCGAGTGCTCGAAAAGATTCCGTAAAGCGCGTAATAGTCCTCGGTCGGGATCGGATCGTACTTGTGGTCGTGGCAGCGCGCGCAGCCGAGCGTCAGACCGAGATAGGTCTTTCCCAGATTGTCGAGCGTGTCTTCAATCGTCAGGTGCAACTGCCGCTCGGGCCGCACGCTGAAGCGGCGCGCGATGGCCAGATACCCCGTGGCGACAATTTTTTCCCATCGCTCCTCGTCGTTCGCTGCCGGCAGCAGGTCGCCGGCAATTTGCTCCCGCACGAACTGGTCGTAGGCCTTGTCGCGGTTGAAGGAATCGATGACGTAATTGCGGTAGAGATGAATCTGCGGCACCGGATAATCGGAGCTGTCGCCGGCGGTGTCCGCGTAGCGCACGAGGTCGAGCCAGTGCCGGCCCCAGCGCTCGCCGTAATGCGGTGACGCAAGCAGCCGTTCGACAACCTTCTCGAACGCTCGCGGCGATTTGTCCGCCAGAAACTCTTCTACCTCCTCGGGTGACGGAGGCAGACCGATCAGGTCGAAATACGCGCGGCGAATGAGCGTCCGCTTGTCCGCGGGCGGAGCGGGTCGCAGGCCTTTCGCTTCCAGCTTTGCCAGAATGAACTGGTCCACGGGATTCCGCGCCCATTGAGGGTCCCGGACTTCAGGCGGCGTGTAGCTCTTGACGGGCTGGTAAGACCAGAACCTGCGACCTTCCTCGAAGTTGTATTCCGGCTTGTGCGCCGGAACCAGGGCGTGCGAGGGCTCGTCCCGAGGGTCGGGCGCGCCCATACGAAGCCAAGTCCGGAAGTCGGCAATCTCTTCCGCCGAAAGCTTCCCCATGGGCGGCATCTTCAGGTCTTTTTCGTTGTAGAGCAGCGCTCGAAGCAGCAGGCTCCGGTCCGGCTCCTCGCGGTCAATCGCCGGCCCGCGCGATCCGCCGCGCAGGAGCCCCTGGCGCGAGTCGAGCAGCAGACCTGCCTGCGGCTCCTCGGTCTCGCTG
>CAZKXX010000051.1:20540-26471 GCA_964556705.1 uncultured Acidobacteriota bacterium | reverse complement strand
CGGCGACGTGCGGCGCAAGATGGCGGAAGAGTTCCGCGCCTACGGCGCGAACGCCACGCTGGCGCCGCGAGCCACGGCCGCCGCGGGCGCGCCCGCGCTGCTCGATGCGAAGGTGCTCGGCGAAGTGGCGGGAGTAGCGAACGAAAAGGGCGCGCTGGTCGCGGTCCCCGTCCTTCACTCGGTGGTGCGCGCGATTCGCGTTCCCGCGGACCCGCGCTTGCCGGAATTCCACAACGCCGTCGCCGTCGGAACGGATTTCGCCGCGTTGCGCGCGCTGTATCCCGGATGGCGTTTGGCGGGCGAGGCCCATCTCGCGCCGTCGCGGTGCGTCGTCGGCGAACGCGTGGCGCGCGCGCTGGCTCTGGACGTCGGCGGGCGGATGGCGCTCGAGCCTCTGGGCCGCGAAGCTACGGAAGCGGTCCGCGCGGAGTGCGAAATTGCGGGCGTGCTCACGACCGGCGCCGCGGAAGACGATCAGGTTTTTCTTCCGCTCGAATCGCTCCAGCGCCTCGCCGGCGCCGAAGGCCGGATCAGCCTGGTCGAACTCAGCGTGCCGGGCGAAACACGGGAGATTGAACAAACGCTCGCGCAGCTTTCAGCGGCGCTGCCGGGCGTTGAAGTGCGGCCCATCCGCCAGATCGTTTATTCGGAGGGAAAAGTTCTGGAAATCATCCGCTGGCTGCTCGTGGCGCTGACGGCGCTGATCCTCGCGATCATCGCGCTTTCGGTGACGGCGACGATGACGGCGATCGTCCTCGAGCGGCAGAAGGACATCGCGGTGATGAAGGCGCTCGGCGCGCGCGACCGTCTGGTCTCGGCGCTGCTGCTGGGCGAAGGCGCGGCGCTGGGACTGGCGGGGGGCGTTGGAGGTTTCGCGCTCGGACTGCTGCTGGCGCGCGACGCCGCGGCGCGGCTCTTCGGCGTCTCTCTCACGCCCGCCTGGTGGACTTTGCCGCTGGTCTCGCTCGCGACGATGGCGCTCGCTGCGCTGGCCTCCCTCGCGCCGGTGCGCATCGCGCGCGCCGTGCGCCCCGCAACGCTTCTGAAAGGAGAGTAGCCTTTGGCTTTCCTCGAAGTCGAACGCCTGACAAAGAAATTCGGCGAGGCCGTCTTCGCCCTGCGTGAGGTCTCGTTCACGGTCGAAAAGGGCGAGTGGGTCGCCGTGATGGGCCCCTCGGGTTCGGGGAAGAGCACGCTGCTCAACATTCTCGGCGGGCTCGACGCGCCGACCGAAGGGCGCGTCGTGGTGGACGGCGAAGACGTGGCGCAACTCGCCGCTGCCGGCTTGGCGCGCTTCCGCGCCGAAAAAGTGGGATTCGTTTTTCAGCAGTTCCACCTCGTGCCCTATCTGACCGCGCTCGAAAATGTGATGCTCGCGCAGTACTTTCACAGTCTTGCCGACGAAGCCGAGGCCGCTGACGCGTTGAAGCGCGTGGGGCTCGGCGACCGCCTGGACCACCTGCCGTCCGCGCTTTCCGGCGGCGAGCAGCAGCGCGTCTGCGTGGCGCGCGCGCTCATCAACCAGCCGGACCTGATTCTCGCCGACGAGCCGACGGGCAACCTCGACGAAGTGAACGAGGCCGTCGTGATGAGCCTGCTCACCGAACTGCATCGCGAGGGACACACCATCCTGCTGGTGACGCACGACCCGGAAATCGGACGCATGGCGGAGCGGCGCATCGAACTCCATCACGGCCGGCTCTCGGAAGCCTCCGTTTTCCCGGCGCAGGAAGAGGAACTGATGGACAACCTGCTGAAGGCCGTGTGGAAAACGCGCGAGGCGCTCAACGCGGCCGCGATCGAGACGGGCAGGTGGGCGGAGTACACCGCTCATCGAGCCACGTTCCTGCTGATGGCGCAGGAGGAACTTGTGCGACTGGAAAACGGCGTGCTGACGCTGACCGAGCGCGGCGACCGTCGCGCGCGCGAAGTGGTGCGCCGTCACCGGCTGGCCGAGCGCCTCTTCTACAACACCTTCGGGCTCGACGAAGCGCTGCTCGATGCCAGCGCCTGCAAGATCGAGCACACACTCGGGCCGGAAGTGACCGAGAAGATCTGCGTCTTCCTCAACCATCCCGCCACCTGCCCGCACGGTTCGCCCATTCCGCGCGGCACCTGCTGCCAAAAGGCCTGAAGCCCGGCCAGAGCTTCTTGACTGACTTCCGTCTTTCCAATTGGAGGAGGGCTACCGTCCTGCGAGGGCCTCAAAAGGGGGATCGAGATACATTTAAGTGTATTTTTTTCAATAACCTAGCGGCTTTCCGAACGAGTTTTCAATAACTTAGCGCCATTGATCTAGACTCGAAATCGATTTATATGATTGAAATATAATGACTTACTTGAAATCCGATAGAGGCTGTTTTCCTGTATTTGAGGGATTCTCGAGATGTGTTGCGGCGAGTTGGTGGCACGCCGACGCGCGCGGCGAAACGAGTGCCGAGTGAGCGAACGGGCGATGCAGCGCGATGCCTGCGGGAACCAATGATAGGCTATTATGTAGTCTATCATAGGTTGGACCGCTGTCAAGCGAAAAGCCCGACGGGTGGGTCAGCCGGCGGCGACGTTCGCGAGCTCGAGCCGCAACAGAGCGCGACAGTCGGCGCAGCCGAGGCGCCGCTCCGGGTCGCCCTCGATTTCGAACACCCGGCATTCGCCGCAGCGCGCGCAGGGCGCGGTGGGGGCGGTCGGGTCCGGCTCGGGCACGGGACCGAAATCTTCGCGGAACTCGCCCAGGCGTTCGGTTTCGAGTTCGAAGGTCGTGTAGCAGCCGTTGCAGACGTGGTTGAAGCAGCACTCGGGCTTGCACGAGTAGAGAACATCGGCGGACCCGCACGTCGGACAGGCGACGGAGAGCGGCTTGAGCGTCATGCGGGCCAGAATGGCGGAAGCGCGGCGGCAATGTCAAGCGAAGGCAGTCTTTCGGCCAGAGTTTGGGAGAAATACAGGGACCACGGACCCGGGGACGATTGACGGTCAGGCATTAATTCTGAGTTGGGCTTGGTGGATTCCCGATTCCGATACCGGATTGCGAATGCCGCGATCCGAATCTTTGACTTTGGCGCGGTGCGTCGCGCAAAATGGCGGCGAAAGATTTTCGCAGCCGGGAGCGAAAGACGATGCAGGCTTATCTGGTCGAATGGGAATGCATCAGTTGCGGTCACCGGCATTCTTTCCGGCATGGTTTGGCCGAGGGCGACGACTGGCCGAACAAGTTCGAAGATCTGGAATGCGAGAATCCCGACTGCGGCCACACGCAGGATGTGCGCTTCCACGCGTGCAGAGTGACGAAGCTGGAGGAATGAATGAGGCCCGTCCGCTGTCCGGAGTCCGATGTCCACCTTTACCGGGTGCGAACACCGGTCCGCCCTTAGCGCGATCCCGGCTGTAACCTGTCCCCTGTAACCTGTTGCCTACGTGTATTTCATCCACCGCCACAGTTCCGCGAGCGACGGCCGTTTGCCGTACATGAGGATGCCGACGCGATAGATGCGCGCCGAGACGTGGAGGATGGCGCCGGTGGCGGCGAGGCTGAGGGCGATGGCAAGCAGGATCTGCCACAGCGGCGGCGTCTGAAGCGTGATGCGCAGCGTCATGAGGACGGGCGCGAAGAAGGGGATGAGTGAAAGGCCGATGGAGAGCGGCGAGCCCGGGTCGCGCAGCACGGCGAAGAAGAGCATGAAGGAAGAGACGATCAGGATGGTCATGGGCGCCTGCACCTGCTGCGCGTCCTCGTCGCTGGAGACGATGGCGCCCGCCGCCGCGTAAAGCGACGCGTAGAGGAAGTAACCCACCAGATAGAAGACCACCATCCAGAAGATCTGGTGCGGAGCGATTTGAAGGCGGAAGAGCGTTCCGGCCGCCGGCCTTCCCATCGCCGAAGTGGCGGCGAAGATCAGCGCGGCGGAGAGGATCCAGATGAGGTACTGCGTAAACCCGACGGCGGCCACGCCCACGAGTTTCCCGGCCAGAAGCTGAAAGGGGCGGAGCGAAGAAATCAGAATTTCGATGATGCGCGTGGTCTTCTCTTCCAGCACCGAGCGCAGCGTCGCGAGCCCGTAGGCGAGCAGCGTCATGTAGAGGACCATGGCCAGAACGACCGCCGTGAAAACCGTCTGACCTTTTTCTTCCACGTCGCCTTCGCGGGTGATGTTGACGAGGGTGACTTCGACGCTGCGGAGGAGGTCCGGGAAATCTTCCATTTCGAGCCCGCGCAGTCGCAGCCGCTCGCCGAGGACAGCGCGGGTGACGGCGCGTCGGATGGCGCGCGCCAGCACCAGGTCGCCGGGGCGGCGCGTGTAGAACGTCGCGCCCTTTTCCTCCAGAGTTTCAGGCGCCAGGGTGAGAAATCCGTCGAGGCGGCCGCGCTGGACTTCGTCGCGCAATTCCCGGAGCGCGGCTTCGAGTTCGCCGGGGGAAGGCGCGTCGAGCGCGCGCGTGACGCGGATGTTGGGGCTGTTCTCCTCGTCGCGCGCGTCCAGGTTGCGCGCCACTTCCGCGCCGAGCGCGCCGGTCTCATCCACAATGGCGATTTCGATGGTCTGCGCCGCCTGACGGCCGGCGATGAGGATGGGCAGGAAGAAAACGGCGGCGGTGATGAGCGGCACGGCGAGCGTGCCGATGACGAACCCTTTGGTCCGCACGCGGGTCAGATACTCGCGTTTCACCACCAGCCAGACTCTACGCACCGGGCTCCGAAACCTTTTCGATGAAGATATCGTGCAGGGGCGGCTCGACGAGTTCGAAGCGCGTGACTCGCGTGCCCCTTTCGACGGCGGCGCGCAGAATCTCCTGCGGGTCGGCGCCCGGCTTGAGCCGCGCTTCCGTGACCGCGCCGAAATGGTTGACGGCTTCGACCAGCCCGCTCTGTTCCAGGAAATCGCCGTTGCCGGAAATTTCCAGCCGCAGCGTGTTCTTGCCGTAGGACTGTTTGATGGCGCGCAGGTCGCCCGCCAGCACGTTCCGCCCGCGATGCACCAGGCAGATGGCGTCGCACATCATCTCCACCTGTTCCATGCGGTGCGTGGAGAGGATGATGGTGGTGCCCGCGGCGCAGAGCTCGAGCATGATGTCTTTGACCAGCGTGGCGTTGACGGGGTCGAGGCCGGTGAAGGGCTCGTCGAGGATGACGAGCGGGGGCTCGTGGAGCAGCGCGGCGACGATCTGCGCCTTCTGCTGCATGCCTTTCGAGAGTTCGCCCACTTTCTTTCCGGCCCAGTCGCCGAGTTCCATGCGTTCGAGCCAGCGCCGCGCGCGGCGGCGGGCCTCCGATTGCGGGAGCCCTTTCAGCGCGCCCAGAAAAACCAGCACATCGCCGAGCTTCATGCGCGAATAGAGCCCGCGCTCTTCGGGAAGGTAGCCGATTCGGTCGGGCGTCCGTTCGCTGAGGGGCTCGCCGAGGACGGCAATGCGCCCTTCGTCGGGGAGGAGGACGCGGAGAATCATACGCAGCGTCGTGGTCTTGCCGGCGCCATTCGGTCCGAGCAGGCCGAAGACGGCCCCTTCGCGCACCGCGAAGCTGAGACAGTCCACCGCGGTCAGGGAGTTGTACCGCTTGGTGACGTTTTCCAGGACGACGGCATCCATGCGAGTCGCAGGCCCGGCGGAAGTCGGCGTTGCATCCACCGGACGGCACGGGCATCCAAAGAGAAGACGGGAAAGCGTGGAGGCAGATGCCGCCGCTCCGCCCGACTGAGTGTCCGAGAAAGCTTCATGCTACTACACGAAAATCGCCCCTTCAAGTAAGATAGCCTTCGGACATCATCCCCCGCGGGTCGAGGAAAGGAAGGAATGCATGCGCAACGTGGTCATCATCGGTTCCGGGTGTGCGGGTCTGACCGCCGCGATCTACGCCGCGCGGGCGAATCTCAAGCCGCTCGTCGTGCGCGGCAAGGAAGCGGGCGGGCAGTTGACGCTCACGACGCTGGTGGAAAA
>CAZKXX010000051.1:0-20530 GCA_964556705.1 uncultured Acidobacteriota bacterium | reverse complement strand
TATCCCGGCTTTCCCAAGGGCGTGCAGGGCCCGGAGCTCATCGATTTGATGCAGAAGCAGGCCTCCGAATTCGGCGCCGAATTCATGGAAGGCGACGTGACGAAGGCGGACCTCTCGAACCGGCCGTTCAAGCTCAAGATTGAAGACCAGGAAGTGGAGACGAAAACGCTGATTATCGCTTCCGGTGCTTCGGCAAAACTGCTGGGACTGGAAAGCGAGCGGAAACTGATCGGCCACGGCGTTTCCACCTGCGCCACGTGCGACGGGTATTTCTTCCGCGGGAAAGAGGTGGCCGTGGTGGGCGGCGGCGACTCGGCCGCGGAAGAGTCGCTGTTCCTCACGCGCTACGCGAGCCGCGTCTATCTCGTCCACCGGCGCGACGAACTGCGCGCCTCAAAGATCATGCAGGACCGCGTCTTCCGCAACGAGAAGATCAAACCCGTGTGGAACTCCGTGGTCACAGATATCTTCGATGCGGAAAAGAAGGAAGTGACGGGCGTGAAGCTGAAGGATGTGAAGAAGGAAAAGGAAAGCGAGCTGAAAGTGGACGGTGTCTTCATCGCTATCGGCCACACGCCGAACACGGCGCTCTTCAAGGGTCAGATCGAAATGGACGACACCGGATATCTCATAACGACAAATGGTTCAAAGACGAGCGTTCCGGGCGTGTTTGCCGCAGGCGACGTGCAGGACCGCGTCTATCGCCAGGCGGTGACCGCCGCCGGCTCCGGCTGCATGGCGGCGATGGACGCCGAACGCTTCCTTGAAGCCGAACATTGAAATGCAGGGGACAGGTTACAGGGGACAGAGGACAAACGCCGCCTTTTTGCTCTAACCTGTATCCTGTAACCTGTAACCTGTAACCTGTAACCTCTCTTCATGCTCCGCTCCCTGCTGCTGTACTTTTCCGAGCGCGAATTTCCCAAAAAGCTGCTGACGCATTATGGCTGGGGCCGGCGGCTCGCCGGACGTTTCATCGCCGGCGAAACGTTGGAGGAGGCGCTAGCGGTGATTCGCCGCCTGCGCGCCGAAGGTTTTTTCATCACGCTCGACCATCTGGGGGAGAACGTCCGCGATGCCGCCGAAGCAGTACGGGCGCGCGACGAGTATCTGGAGATTCTCGACCGGCTGGCCGCCGAGCGGCTCGACGCGCACATCTCGGTCAAGCTCACGCAGCTCGGGCTGGCGCTCGGCGAAGACCTGGCGCGCGAAAATCTGCGGGCGATTGCCGAACGCGCGGCGAAGTACCACACCTTCGTCCGAATCGATATGGAAGGCTCCGCGCACGCGGAGGCGACACTACGGGTCTTCCGCTCGCTCGACGCGCGGCGAGACGTGGTGGGCGTGGTGATTCAGTCCTACCTGCGCCGCAGCGAAAAGGATGTGGAAGACCTGCTCCGCCTCGGGGCGCGCATCCGCCTCTGCAAAGGGGCTTATCAGGAGCCGCCGGAAATCGCTTTCCCCCGCAAGGCCGACGTGGACGCGAACTTCGTGAAGCTCATGCAAATGATGCTCGAGAGCGGCGGCTACCACGCCATCGCCACGCACGACCGCAAGATGACGCGCGCGACCATCCTGTTCGCCACCGAGCGCGGCATCGCGAGGGAACGGTTCGAGTTCCAGATGCTTTATGGCATTCGGACGCGCCTGCAGCGCGAGTTGCTGCACCGCGGCTGGCGCGTGCGGATTTACGTTCCCTTCGGCCGGCAGTGGTACGCCTACTTCATGCGCCGGCTGGCCGAACGGCCCGCCAACCTGCTATTCTTAATCAAGAACCTGTTTCGGGGCTGAGGGTGGGAGGCGGCCCGCCCGATTCACGCGGCTATTGTGGAGGATGGGGAGGACCATGAGCGGCGACGCCGTTCGACAATTTGCTTCGCTGATGCGGGCGGACGACGACCAGATCAATCTGGCCGAAGCGTCGCTCCTCATCGCGCGCACGGAATACCCGGACCTCGACGTGGCGGCGCAGCTTCGCCGGCTCGACGCGCTGGCCGAAGGCGCGCTGGCCGACCCGAGCTTTCCGCCGCTCGCCAACATCCAGGCGCTGAACGAACTTCTCTTCGAGAAAGTCGGCCTCGGCGGCAATGAGGACGAATATGACGACCCGCGCAACAGCTTTCTGAATGAAGTCCTCGACCGCAAGAAGGGCCTGCCGATTACGCTTTCGGTGATTTACATGGAAGTGGCGCGGCGGCACGGGCTGCCCGTGGTAGGCGTTGGATTTCCGGGACATTTTCTGGTCAAGTACCTGACCGGTTCGGGCGAATTTCTGCTCGACCCTTACCGCCGAGGCGCTTTCGTTTCGGGCGAGGAAGCCGCCGAACGGCTGAAGCTTCAGTTCGGGCCCGAGGCCGAGTTGCGGCCGGCGCACCTGGCGACGGCGACGACGAAGCAGATTCTTGCGAGGATGCTCAACAATTTGAAGGGTTCGTATTTCCGCCGCAAGAATTACGGCCGCGTGCTCATGATGATCGAGCTGGCGCTCGCCGTGGACCCGGGCTCGCGACAGGAAGTGCGCGACCGCGGGATGGTCTATTTTCTTCTGAACCGCTACGAAGAAGCGCGCGCCGATTTCAACGCCTACCTCAGCCTTTCGCCCGGCGAAGGGCCTGACACCGAGGAAGTCCGCAAAGCCTTGCACCGGATTCGATCGCTCTACAATTGAATTTTTCCAGCGTGCGGCTGCGGCCGCCGATCTCGGACCTGAAAACCAACGCCTGTGCCATCTAGCGTTTACTTATTTCTGTCAATCCGAAAGCCCAGCCATCTTCGACACCCTTCCGAGCTTCAAACTAAGGGCAGCACGTAAAACTACATGTGCACGAGTTGCAGGTTATGGAGCAGTCCTGGGATTCAATACACTGGTTACAGTACCACCTTGCTGTTTCCGCGCAGTCTCTACAAAAAGGGCTCGGATCGCACGGCGGTGTGCACTGCGGGGTCAGAGCGACACTTAGTAGCTGCAAGGGTCGCGTCCCGAAAGCGCGGCCAAAGGGAACACCCGCAGCGCCCTGAAACTCGAAGGAGTCACTGTCACCGGTCTCCCCGTGCACCAATCTCTCGATCGCCCGAATTAGCTCCTGTGGGTCTGCCGTCCAAGTGCCGCTATCGGAGGTCGCTCCTTGAACCGATGCAACCACCACACTGGGCCAAGCTCCTGTTTGGGCGAGGTCCGAGCTAAGGGTGGTGGTTGCTCCTGGCGCTAGCGCGACGCGTATTACGGAGCGTCCGCCACCCAATGGGTTTCCATAAACGTCGTGAATACCCAACAGAACTGTTACGGATTGTACCTCCTCGTGCGATCGATTCGTCAGGCTGTAGTGGAGGATGCCCCTTGCTGCTGCAAACCGCCTCTCAACAGAGAGGTCGCTGAGAAGAACCGGAGATTCGGGCTGCGGCAACACCTCGAGCCTAGTCTCTTGCCGGACGTGCTCTTGGCCTGGGACAGAGTAGCTGACACCTGCTGCGGAAACCAAGAGGAGGGAGAAACCAATCCTCCAGCCCAAGACACGGGGCTTCGGGAAACTTATGCCAGTTTTCATTATGCACCTCCGAACTGGGTTCCCTATGATTATGCCGACTATAGAGGGCCAATCGTTACATGTCAACACTAATTTATGGTATGACGATATTGGACTGAAAATAGAACGGTTACGCGGAGGAGGGAGGATATACCTTGCCCCTACGGGTGGCGGAGACTTCGCACATTGATGTCTGCGAGGGGGAGGATCGCAGACATGCCAAACCATGGCATGTCTGCGTCACCCTCCAATTCCTGCCCAGTTGGCGGGATTTTCAGATCGACAGCGGCAACTGGTGCGCGTCGGATTGCGCGTGGGCCACGGCGATGGCGGCCATGTTCACGATCTCTTCCACCTCGGCGCCGCGCTGGAGGACGTGCACGGGCTTGGCCATGCCCATCAGAATCGGCCCCAGCGCCTCCGCGCCGCCGATGCGCATCATCAGCTTGTAGGCGATGTTGCCGGCGTCGAGTGTGGGGAAGACGAGGACGTTGGCGCCGCCGCGCAGCGTCGAAAACGGGTAGTCCTGCTCGATGATTTCCGGCACGACCGCCGTATCCGCCTGCATTTCGCCGTCCACCATCAGGTCCGGGGCGCGCTGCCTGACGATCTCCGTGGCGCGCCGCACTTTTTCCGTGTACGGATGCTTCGTGCTGCCGAAATTCGAGAACGAGAGCATGGCGATGCGGGGCACGACGTTGAAGTCACGCGCCACGCTCGCCGCGAGCAGCGCGATTTCCGCCAGCTCCTCCGCCGCCGGGTCGATGTTCACCGTCGTGTCCGCAAAAAAGTACGTTTCCTTCTTCGTCGCCAGAACGTAAAGCCCTGAGACGCGATGCACGCCCTCGCGCATGCCGATTACCTGGAGCGCCGGCCGGATGGTGTCCGGATAGTGCTGCGCGACGCCGGCGATGAAGCCGTCGGCCTCGCCGAGGTGCACCATCAGCGCGCCGAAATAGTTGGGGTTCAGCACCAGCTCGCGCGCCTCGCTCCGTGTGACCCCTTTGCGATGACGCAGGCGGAAGAATTCTTCTACGTATTTTTCCAGGCGCGGCGAGCGCTCGGGGTCCACGATGTCGGCTTCGAGTTTGCCGAGATTCAGCTCGCAGAGCTTCTTTTCGATCATCTCGGGCCGGCCGAGCAGAATCGGGTGCGCGATGTTTTCTTCGACGAGGCGGTAGCCGGCGCGCAGAATTTTTTCGTGCTCGCCTTCCGAAAAGACAATGCGCTTGGGCGCGCGCTTGGCGCGCTGGCGGACGCTCTGCATGACTTCGTAGGTGCGTCCCAGGCGCCGCGCCAGGCACTCGCGATACTCTTCGAGATCGAAGTGGAGTTGCGCGACGCCGCTTTCGATGGCCGCTTCGGCCACCGCCGCCGACTCCCAGATGAGCACGCGCGGGTCGAAAGGTTTGGGAAGGATGTATTCCGGGCCGAATTGCAGCCTCGCGAGGCCGTAGGCGCGCAGGACCGAATCGGGCACGTCCTGCTTGGCGAGCGCCGCGAGCGCGCGCGTGGCCGCGAGCTTCATCTCTTCGTTGATGGCGCGCGCACGCACGTCCAGCGCGCCGCGAAAGATGAACGGAAAGCCGAGGATGTTGTTCACCTGGTTCGGAAAGTCGGAACGGCCCGTGGCGATGACGGCGTCGGGCCTCGCTTCGCGCGCTTCGGGATAGGTGATTTCGGGGTCGGGATTGGCGAGCGCGAAGACGATGGGGCGCTCGGCCATCGCTTTGAGCATTTCGCCCTTCACGCAGCCGCCCACCGAGAGGCCGACGAAAACGTCGGCGCCACGCAGCGCTTCGGCGAGCGTCCGCAGCTTAGTGCGCGCGGCGAAGCGGGCGTTGTAGGGATTGACCCCTTGTTCGCGGCCCTCGTAAACCACGCCGTCGATGTCGCAGAGCAGGATGTTCCCGCGGCGCACGCCGAGGCGCACGAAGTGTTCGGCGGTGGCGATCGCCGCCGCGCCCGCGCCGCTGAACGTTACCCGGATTTCATCCGGATTTTTGCCCACAATTTCCAGCGCGTTCAGCAGCCCGGCGCCGGAAATGATCGCCGTGCCGTGCTGGTCGTCGTGGAAGACCGGGATTCCCATCTGCGCTCGGAGCGTTTCCTCGATGTAGAAACATTCCGGGGCGCGAATGTCTTCGAGGTTGATGCCGCCGAAGGTGGGCTCGAGCAGACGGCAGACGCGAATGACGTCTTCGGGGTCTTCGGAATTGACTTCGAGGTCGAACACGTCGATATCCGCGAGACGCTTGAACAGAACGCCTTTGCCTTCCATCACGGGCTTTCCGGCGAGCGGGCCGATGTTGCCGAGGCCGAGCACGCGCGTGCCGTTCGTCACCACGGCGACGAGGTTGCCGCGCGCCGTATAGTCGAAGGCCAGCGCCGGCTCGCGCTGGATTTCCAGACACGGCACCGCGACTCCGGGCGTGTACGCCAGACTCAGGTCCCACTGCGTGCGGCAGGGTTTGGTGGGGACGACCTCGATTTTTCCCGGCCGTCCCTGACGGTGGTAATCGAGCACATCCTGTTTGCGAATTTGCACGGCGGTTTCCCTCGACGCGACGTCACCGGCTGAAACGAGCGGGCCGGCGCAGGCCGCGCCCCGGCCCGGGTTCTCGCGCCCACATCATCGCGCAATTTTCTTCCGAATGCGAAGGGGGAGTGAGCGCGCATGCGCCAAAATGACCGCCTGTCGCGCTCAGTCCCGACCGCCGGTCCGCCTGGCTCGCCACGCGCGCGGCACCCGCCCCGCTTGCGAGTTCGTTATGGGAAGTGCTAACTTCGCGAGCGAGGGTGTGGCGCGTCCCGCCTTTCGGGATGGCGCCGCCGAGGTGCACGATGCGCTGGTCGTGGAAAATCGGAGAATTCGCCGGCATCGGCGTGCACATCCACGCCACGTTCTGGCTTCTGATCGTCTTTATCCTGATTGCGCACTGGATGCAGGGGCACGGCCTGATGCCGGCGCTCTACGGTGTGGCTTTCATCCTCGCCATCTTCGTCTGCGTGGTGATGCACGAATACGGCCACGCGCTGATGGCCCGGCGCTACGGCATCCGCACGCGCGATATCACCCTGCTGCCCATCGGCGGGCTGGCGCGCCTTGAGCGCATGCCGGACGAACCGCGGCAGGAACTCTGGGTGGCGCTCGCGGGGCCGGCCGTCAACGTGGTCATCGCTGCCGCCATTTACGCGATCCTGACGGGGCTCGGGCGAACGCCGGGCCTCGAAGACCTGAGCTGGGTGGGCGGCGACTTTCTCACCAAGCTGATGGTGGTCAACATCTGGCTCGTGGCGTTCAACATGCTTCCCGCGTTTCCGATGGACGGCGGCCGCGTCCTGCGCGCCTTCCTCGCCGAGCGCATGGAATACACGCGGGCCACGCAGATCGCCGCGCGCACCGGGCAGGGGATGGCCTATCTGTTCGGTCTGATCGGCCTCTTTACGAATCCGTTCCTGATTTTCATCGCCCTGTTCGTCTGGATGGGCGCCGAGCAGGAAGCGGCGATGGTGCAGATGCGCACCTCGCTGGGCGGCATTCCTGTGGCGCGCGTGATGCTTACCGACTTCCGCGCGCTGCGGCCCGACGACCCGCTTTCGACCGCGATCGACCACATCCTCGCCGGCTGGCAGCAGGATTTCCCCATTGTCGAGGACGAGCACGTGGTCGGAGTCCTGACGCGCGATAACCTGCTGAAGTCGCTCGCCAAAGGCGGCGCGAAACTGCCGGTCCGAGAGGCCATGCAAAGTGACATCCGCACCGCCGACTCGCACGACATGCTCGAAGACGCGCTGGCGATCCTCCACTCCTGCGAATGCCACACCGTCCCCGTCGTCCACCGCGGGCGGCTCGTCGGAATGCTGACGCCTGAAAACGTCGGCGAGTTTCTGGCCATCGAATCGGCGCTGCAACAGGCAGCGCGATTGGCACGCGCAAGGCACGCCACCTAAGAGCAGTAGGCAGTCGGCAGTGGCAGTCGCCAGAGGGCCGGAGAGCAAAGGTCAAAAAGCTAAGGGGTAAAGGGTAAGGGATAAAGTGTAAAGGCTCACGGCTGTTCGCTGACGGCCGGCTGCTGAAACCTGGCACCCAGCGCCTGGCACCTAACACCTTTCTTAGCGCGTCAGCACCGCAATCAATCCCAGGACTAATCCCACCAGCCAGACGAGGGCGATGACGGCGCCGAGCGCCGGCCCGGCGGCGAGAAAGAAAACAGTGACAAATTCTTCCAGATAATTCAGGACGGCCTGTTTGTTCATTTCGCCCTCCTTTCAGGCACCGGCCATCAGAAACCGACACAAAGTCGCCTTCGGACCAGCCCTACCGCTTGTTTAGTTTGCACTCGACCGACCAAAACTTCACACGGAGATGACAAAAGTGCCCGTCTGCTCAGAAACGTTCGCCGACCTTGCCCGTGTTGGCCTCAGAGCGTGTATCCGGGCGGGGCTTCGAAGCCGCCGAGTACGTCGGCGATTCGCCCGGCGAGGTCAATCGGCGTTACGTCCTCCAGATATGGGCCGACCACCTGAATGCCGACCGGCAGTCCGGACTCCGTCTGTCCCACCGGCGCGGCCGTGGCCGGGCAGCCGGACAAAGTTGCGAAACAAATCCAGCGCAGGACGTCGCCGTAGTGGCGCGGGCCATCGGAGGTCGCGAGCCTTCGTTCGAAGAAGGTCAGGTTGTGGTCGTGCGGAAACGCCGTGATGAAATTCTCCGGCATCAGGAAGGCGTCATGCGTCGTGAAATATTGCTGCCAGTGGTCGCGCGACTTCAGGCGCAGAAGGCTTTGCGCGATCCATTCCCGATGCGAGAGCGCGGCGCCCTCGAGCCAGGCCTTGGCATAATCATCGTCGCGGGTCTCAACGAGTGACCTCAATCGTTCCGACTCCGCTTCACTGGCGTGCGGCGAGAAGAACGCGGAGAGCACGCGGAGGTAAGTGTCGAACGTCGTCTGAGGCTTCACGCCTTCGGGCCATCCTTCCTTCAACTTTGCGCCCTGCTTGCGCAGCGCTTCAACCGCCCGGACGATGACCGCTTTAACTTCAGCCGTGAGCGGGCAGAACGGGTCATCCACGACGTAGCCGATGCGATAGTCCTTGAGGCTCGCGCCGCGCGGCGCGGGCAGGGACCATCGGTACGCCCGAGCTTCGTCGCCCGCCGGCCCGCCCAGAATTTCGAGCGCCAGCCGCAGGTCTTGCGCGCTCCGTGCCATGGGACCGGCGACGTTGAGGTCGTTGTAAGGGTCCGCGCCTCCCGGCAGCGGTGGAATGTGGCCCTGGACTGGGACGAGATTCAGCGTGGGCTTGTGGCCGAAGACTCCGCTGAAGTGGCAAGGCGTGCGAATGGAGCCGCCGATATCGCTGCCCAGTTCGAGGAAGCCGAAGCCGGCGGCAAGTGCTGCGGCTCCGCCACCCGTCGAGCCGCCGGGGGTGCGCGCAAGGTCCCACGGGTTGTTGGTGGTGCCGGCGACTTCATTGAACGCCTGCACGTCGCCGGCAAGTTCCGGTGTGTTCGTCTTGCCGACGAGGATGGCGCCCGCGCGCTTGAGACGCGCCACGGCCACGGCGTCCTGCTTGGGCACGAACGCTGCGAGCATTTTCGATCCGGCCGTGGTGCGCACGCCGGCGGTCTGGAAGCAGTCCTTGATGACGACGGGCAGGCCGTGCAGCGGCCCCCACGGTTTGCCCGCGGCGAGCGCCTCGTCGGCCTCGCGGGCGCGCGCCATCGCCGAATCTTCCGCGAGCGTAATGAAGGCGTTGATTTTGGAATTGAACGCCTTGATGCGCTTGAACGTGTGCTCGACGAGTTCGCGCGAGGAGATGACGCCCGAGCGGATCGCCCGCGCCGCCTCGCTCACCGTGCCGAAGCCGGGATCGAAATCCCGCGGTGCAGCCGCACGACCGACCTTGCGGATGAAGGGAGCGACAAGGACGCTTGCGAGCGCGGTTTTCAAGAAAGCTCTGCGTGTGCGTGAATCAGCCATGGCTTGTGCCGCCTCCCGGCGGCCAGTCAGATCTCTCTACGAAAGCTAGGTGCCTCACGCGCAGTTGTCAAGCGGAGGACAAGGAGGAATGGTCTGGAGCTTAGCTGCAAAAGCTCGAAAGTGACCCGCCTGCGCGATACAATGGTCCGGAGTCCCTAGGATGCGAACAGAAAGGCACAGCGGATTCGTCCAACAACGAATGAAGCAGAGTGTGCGGTATCGGCGGGCGTATGAGCGTAGTCTTCAGCAGATTGACCTGGCGATGCTCGTCCGCGAGATGCGCGAGGCGGCCCGGCTCTCCCAGCAAGAGTTGGCCGAACGTGCGGGCACGACCCAGTCCGTGATCGCCCGCCTTGAAGACGCGGAATACACCGGCCACTCGCTAAGGACGCTGGAACGTATCGCTGCCGCCTGCGGAGTCAACCTCAAACTCCGCGCTCCGAAAAGCCAGACGTCGAGCGCGAACTGAAGTTAGGATGACGATTTGCTGAATGCACCGATAAACGTTAGCCGGAGCGAGTCGGGGAAAGGCTTTCGAGATGATTGAAAATAAGGCAGGATGGTACGGCGCTCCAAAATTACAGAAGAGCGAAAACTCGCCCGGACGCTGACCTGCAACTGAATTAGAGGTGTTCGATGCAAAGGGTTGTGAAGATCACCCCTACCTTCACTCATGCCGTGGATATTTGGTGGGCGTACACTTGGCGGCTACTTCTTTGGGGAATCCTGCTCAATCTTCCAGTTGCCTTCGCTTTCGTGTTTGTTCACGGACGAAGTAACGAAGCGTTTTTGCTTCTCCGTTACTTCGTCGGTTCCGTCATCTACTTCTCTGTTTCAGTTGTAGCAATCAGAACGATTCTTCGCAAAGGCTTCAAGGATTACGAAATCTGGCTCGTGGCCCGCGAAACAGAAAGCGAAAGGGGGAACCCGTGAACAAGGTGACGTTCAGTCTTTTGGGCTCTACGCTCTTGACTTGCGCAATTGCATTGCGCGCTGGCGACGCCCCCATGGTCCATATCCGCCCCACCGCTTCCACCAGTTACCTCGGCGTTGGAGTTGCTCCAGGAGTGGTGGTCGGTAGTTCACACCAGACCGAGCATCAGGAAGTCCTCGGCTCTGAAATACTCAAATCCAAAGCCTGCAAGGGCGTCGAAGTCACCGCGGTGCCGGATAAAGCCGATTTCGTACTCGGGTACGACTCGTATAAGGCGATCTGGAACCTCTACGACCGGGAAGGGAAGCTGCTGGATTCCGGCAAAGCCCGGCGCCCCAAGAACGTCGCTAAGAACGCGTGCGCGGCCATCCTAAAGCACTGGCAGTCGAAGTAGCCTCTCATGCTCGACCTTTACCAGGCCGGGCACGTCTGTTGGATTCGCGGTTCGATCCCTAGGCGGCCAGCCCGTAAGGCCGCGGCGGGGCAGCATCGATTCCAGAGTTCTATCGACGGTGCGACTTCCTAACAGTGTTCACGATTCGTCCATCCTCCGCGCCATACTCCATCCAACTCTCGTAAGAGTTTCCCTCAACATCGTCAAAAGCAACCTTCACCTGGATCTCGGGCTTGCAATGACTTATGACAGGGTCGGGAGCAGAGGTGAGAGAGCCGCTGAAAACCAGATCGTGTGACTGTCCCCAACGGCCCAAGTATGGAACAGAATCCCACGCAACGTCGTTCCTGTTGGGCGTAGTGTCTGTAACCCGCACGTTCAGGGCCGCTCCATTCCCCGCATTGACATATTGGTATTGCTTGTCGCCAGATCGGATCAGCAAAACGTACGGCCGGAAATGTTGAAGCCGCAACAGGTGCGTCTCGTGGGTGTACCAGACGACGGCGACCAAGGTCATGGTCAACACCGTCAAAGTTGCAGCCTCAACCCCACGCGGGACGTACCTTAAGCTGAAAGCGGCCCAGATGACACCCACAACGGCAGCGATCATAGTCGCTTTCAAAAGATTCGATTTTTCTCTCATGGATGTGTCACCTCCAGGCAAGAGCGTGGGATAGACCTACGCGTGCACTCTCGCCTGCTTCGAGCCTAGAACGTGAACCTCATCGACTGTCAAGGGGGGCGACGTTTTTGTGTCTCGAACTGGCGGCCCAACCGGGGAGCGACCCAGTCGTCTTACTTCCACGGCGGTGCTTCGGGCAGCAGGGCGTCGAACTCAGCGATGAGCGCGGCTTCGTACTCGCCGGCGTAAGTTCCGGCGAAGAAGCGGTCAATGGCTTCGCGGAAGAAGCGTTCCCAGGACTGGTCTTCGCGGCCGGGATTGACGGGATAGAAGAGCGCGCCGTTCGCGCGCGCGGCGGAGAGGTCGCCGGGCGCGTCGCCGATCATCAGTACGTGGTCTTTGGGATATTTCCCGCCCGCCGTGAGTCTCAGGTGTTCTTTTTTGCTGCCCATTTCCTGTCCGCAGATGATGGCGGCGTATTGGGCGATGTCGTGCTCATGCCATTCGCGGACGAGCGCTTCGCCGGGCGTGGCGGAAACGCAAATGATGTCAGCCTGACGGCGCAGCCGCTCAACGCTTTCGCGGAAGAAGGGGAAGGGCGGAACGCCTTCGACCATATCGGCGATCGCGCGGTTGACGGCCTCGCTCCATTCGAGCGCGAGTTTAAGAATCGGGTCGCCGGTTTTTTCGGCTTCAGCTTTGAGCGTAGGATTTCCCAGCGCCACACCGGAATCAATCCACTTCTGAAGCGGCGCGAGGTCGGCGGGCTTGACGCCGCGCCGCATGGGCTCGGGCCAGTCGCGAAGCAGTTCAAACGTCTTCGTCAGGGCGGGGAAGCGATTGATGCCGCGCCACTTGGAGTAGAGGTTAACAAACTCCGCGGCGGCGCGCGCGTACTTGGAAATCGCCTGTAACTTCCAGTATTTGATGATGTTAGGGATAAAGCACTCCTTGTGCTTGATCTCCATCGAGTCGAAGACGCAGCCGTCGGAATCAATCCCTACGAAATAAGAATGCTGCGGCCGGAAGGCGAGCAGTTTGTCCTGCGCGGGCGTTGGCATCGGGCCGGGCCTCCTGTGGCAGGGGGCGAGCGACAGTTTTGCGCCGCCCCGGGAGCGCATGATACCGCACTTCACGCACGGTCGAGAGGCGGTTGGAAGTCGAGGTTGGCCTTGCTTTTGCGCGCGCGGGGGGCTATACTTCAAATGGCGAGTACACCTAGTGGGCGAAAGCCCACTTTTTTGTTGGGGTGGATACGCCGCGCGGACGCCGAACCCGGAGCACGAGTCGAAAGTTGATAAGGTCGAAAACAGGTTCCGGCGGGAGCCGAGAGGCATCGTGTTCGGAGTTTGAGGCCGCGCCCTTGGACGCGCGAAGCTGATGGCTGACCTGGAGCAAATTCGCGCCATGGCGGAGCGGGTGACCGCCTCCGAAGGCCTGGCGCTGGTGGATGTGGAACTGAAGGGCGGGCGTTCGAACCCGCTGCTGCGCGTTTATATCGACAAGCCGGGCGGAGTATCGCACGCCGATTGTCAGTTGGTCAGCGAGCAGCTGAGCGCGCTGCTGGATGTTGAGGACCCGTTCCCGGGTTCGTACGTTCTGGAAGTTTCGTCGCCGGGACTGGACCGGAAACTGGTGAAGCCGGGTGATTATGTTTTGTTTGCCGGCCGCCGGGCGCGGCTGGTGCTCCGCGAGCCGCTGGGCGGCCAGCACGTGGTTGAGGGGCGGCTGGCGGGCTTCGAAGCCGGCCGTGTGCGCCTCGAGCTCGAAGGCCGCGGCGTCACGGAACTCGATCTGGCGAATATTGCCAAGGCGAAGTTAGTGGTGGATTTCTAGAGGCTAGGGGTTGGGGACCGGGGGCCGGCGCGAGACCTCCGAAGCGGGGTCGGGTTCCAACACCCGGTCCCGAGCCCCTGGCAAGCGAGGTAAGAAGTGTCATCGAGTCTGCTTTATCAAACGATTGACCAGTTGAGCCGCGAGAAGGGGATTGACCCGCAGGTGATTATCGCCGCGGTGGAAGACGCCATTCTCGTCGCCACGCGCAAATACTACAAGACGACGGAAGATCTCCAGTCGCACTTCAACAAGGAAACGGGCGCCGTGGAAGTGTACGCGGTGAAGAAGGTGGTGGAGGAAGTCGCCGACCCGGTGCGCGAGATTTCCCTGGCGGAAGCGCGGAAGTTCGATCCGGAGATCGCGCTCGAAGGCGAAGTGAAAATCCCCAAAGCCACCGACGTGCTGGGGCGCATCGCGGCGCAGACGGCGAAGCAGGTGATTTTCCAGAAAGTGCGCGAGGCCGAGCGCGACACGGTGTACGCGGAATACAGCGGGCGCATCGGTGAGCTGGTGAATTGCTCGGTGAAGCGCACCGAAGGCCCCGACATCATCGTGGACGTGGGGCGGACGGAAGCGCGGCTGCCGCGCAAGGAGCAGTCGCGCCTGGAGCTTTACCAGATTGGCGACCGGGTGCGCGCCGTCATCACGGCGGTGGACCGGCAGGCGCGCGGCCCGCAGGTGATCGTCTCGCGCGCCGATCCCGCGCTCGTCCAGAGGCTGTTTGAGATGGAAGTGCCGGAAATCTACGACGGCACGGTGGTGATCCGCGCCATGGCGCGCGAAGCCGGCGAGCGGACGAAAGTGGCCGTCTATTCGAAAGACCCGGACGTGGATTGCGTGGGGGCCTGCGTGGGTATGAAAGGCATGCGCGTGCAGTCCATCATCCGCGAACTGCGCGGCGAAAAAATCGACATCATCGAGTGGAACGAGGACCCGATCATCTTTGCCGCGAACGCGCTGAGCCCCGCCAAAATCAATCACGTCTCGATCGTGGACAGCGAGCAGCGGCACTTGGAAGTCATCGTGGAAGACTCGCAGCTTTCGCTGGCCATCGGCAAGAAGGGGCAGAACGTGCGCCTGGCGGCGAAGCTGCTCGGCTGGCGAATCGACATCAAGAGCGAGGAAGAGAAGCGGCAGGAGATCGAGTCGCAGATGGCGGCGATGGCCCTGCGCGGCGCGCCCATTTCCGACCTGGAAGGCCTGGGCGACAAGACCGTGCAGCGGCTGCGCGACCACGGCGTGGAGACGGTCGAACAACTCGCGCAGATGACGCCCGACGAACTGACGCAGATTCAGGGCATCGGCGAGAAGACCGTGGAACGCATCCGGCGCGTCGTGACCGACTACTTCGAGCGCGACCGGGAAACGCCGGCCGAGGAAGCGCCCCCGGCCGAGCCGGCAGCCGAGGCTGAGGCGGCAACGGTCGCACAACCTGCGGAGGGCGAGACCGCCGAGGCCGAAGAAGCTGCGGAGCCCGCGGAGGAAGTTTTCGCAGAAGAACCGGCGGAAGAAGTGACGGCGGCTCCTGCGGTCGAGGAAACCGCAGAAGAGCCAGCCGAAGAAGGACCCGCGGCCGAGGAGGAATCCGAGCCGAAGGCGTAAGCGGGCGTTCCGGTCCGCCCGGGCGTCCGAGCCTTTCCACGAAGCGTCGGGAAAGGCGATATTCTGAAGGGGGAAAATGGGGAAGATTCGCATCAACGATCTGGCGCGCGAGCTGGAAGTCAAGAGCCGGCTCATCCTGGATTACTTGCCGGAGTTGGGAATCACGGGTAACAAATCGCACTCGAGCGCCCTCGAAGACGATGTGGCGGACAAGGTGCGCGCGCACTTCCGCGCCCAAGCTTCGGAACCGGAGGCTGCGAAGGCGGAGGAAGCGAAGGAAGCGGAGGAAGCGAAGGTGGAGGCTGAACCCGCGCCGGCTCCGGCGGCCCGTCCGCCCGCGCCGGCGAAGGCCGAGGATGCCGGGGGAGAAGAGCAGCGTCCGTTGACGCGCTCGCTCGCCCAGATCAAGGCGGACGCACGCCGGGCTGTTGAGCCGGCGCGACCCGCGCCCCCCGCGGAGCGGCCCGCGGCGGTAAGACTGGCTGCCGAGCCCGCGGCTGCGGGACCCGCAGCGCCGCCGGTTTCTCCCGCGGCGCGGCGCGCCGCCCCAGCCAGGACTGCCGAGGCGCCTGCGGCGCGGGCCGGAGCTGCCGCGGAAGCTCCCGCCAAAGCCCCGGAAGCGCCTCCGGCGAAACCCGCGCGCGGTCGAGGCGCACGTCGCGCGGCTCCGGCGTCAAACCAACCCATTTACCCGCCCGCAGTTTCTCCCAAAGGTGTTCCCGTCCGCCCGCCGGCGGCGCGCCGTCCGGGCGAGCCCCGGCCGATGCATCCCACTTCCACGCGGCCGTCGCCGCGCGCGGCCGGAGGCGCCGCGACGGCGCCCGCCCAGCGCGCCCAGCGGATGCCGGCGCGCATGCCCGCGCCGCCCCCGCCCAGACCCGCGGTCTTCGAGCCGCCGCCGATCTCGCGCAAGATCACGATCAGTGAAGGCATCTCGATCAAGGACCTTTCCGAGAGGCTTGAAGTGCGCGTTCGGGACGTCATCAAGCGGCTTCTCGACAAGGGCATCTTCGCCACCATCAACCAGACGCTCGACGCGCAAACGGCCACCGATCTGGCGCGCGACTTCGGCGCCGAGACCGAAGTGGTCAGCTTCGAAGAAGAAGTGATGATCGAGGTCCAGGAGGCGGACCGGCCGGAAGACCTGGTGCCGCGCGCGCCCGTCGTGACCGTGATGGGTCACGTGGACCACGGAAAGACTTCGCTGCTCGACGCGATTCGCGAGACGACGGTGGCGGCGCGCGAAGCGGGCGGAATTACCCAGCACATCGGAGCATACCGCGTCGAGGCGAACGGGCGCCCGGTCGTCTTCCTCGACACGCCCGGCCACGAAGCGTTCACGATGATGCGCGCCCGCGGCGCCAAGGTGACGGATATCGTGGTGCTCGTCGTCGCCGCCGACGACGGCGTGATGCCGCAGACCCTGGAGGCCATCAACCACGCGCGCGCCGCGAAGGTTCCCATCGTCGTCGCGGTCAACAAGATTGACAAACCGGACGCGCAGCCCGACCGCGTGAAGCGCCAGCTCGCCGACCACAACCTGGTCCCGGAAGCCTGGGGTGGAGACACGGTGGTCGTGGACGTTTCGGCCAAGCAGAAGAAGAATCTCGACACGCTGCTCGAGATGATTCTGCTGGTCGCCGACTTGCAGGGCTTCAAGGCCAACCCGAAACGGCCGGCGATGGGCACGGTGCTCGAAGCCAAACTCGATCGCGGGCGCGGGCCGGTGGCCACCGTGCTGGTGGAAAACGGCACGCTGCACGCCGGCGACGCGTTTATCGTCGGCTCGATTTACGGGCGCGTCCGCGCCATGCTGGACGACCGCGGAGAGATGATCAGGGAAGCGCCGCCGGCCACGCCGGTCGAAGTCCTCGGTCTCGAGGACGTTCCGCAGGCGGGCGACCGCTTCCAGGTGATCGAAGACACGGCGAAGGCAAAGCAGATCGCCCTGCACCGGCAGGCGAAGATGCGGGAGGCGGCGCTCGCCAAGAGCGCGCGGCTCACACTCGACCAGCTCCATGAGCAACTGGCGGCCGGAGATGTGAAGGAACTGCCGCTCATCATCAAGGCCGACGTGCAGGGCTCCGTGGAGGTGCTGGCCGACACGCTGGCCAAGCTGAGCAACGAGAAGGTCACGGTGCGCGTCATCCACGCGGGCGTGGGCGCGATTACGCAATGGGACGTCCTGCTCGCTCTGGCCTCGAACGCCGTCATCATCGGCTTCAACGTGCGGCCGGAGCGCAAGGCGTCCGAGCTGGCGCAGCTCGAAAAAGTGGACATCCGCCTGCACACGATCATTTACAACATCACCGACGAGATCAAGAAAGCGATGACGGGACTGCTGGCTCCCACGATCAAGGAGACCACGCTCGGTCACGCCGAAGTGCGCAACACGTTCCGCATCCCGAAGGTGGGCACGGTGGCCGGCTGCTACGTGCAGGACGGAAGACTGACGCGCGAGGCGAAGGTCCGGCTGGTGCGCGACGGCGTAGTAATCTATGAGGGCCGCCCGCGCTCCCTGCGGCGGTTCAAGGAAGACGTGCCGGAAGTGAAGTCGGGTTACGAGTGCGGAGTGGCGCTCGAAAATTTCAACGACATCAAGCTGGGCGACCAGATCGAAGCCTTCGTCACCGAGAAGGTGGTCGAGGCCGTCACGGCCTGAGGGGCGGCCGGAGGACGGGGCCATGCCGGTGGGTGTCCTGACGATCGAGATCGAGCTCCCCTACGCGCACTCCCTGAAGGAAAAGCGGGCGACGATTCAGAAGGTCCGGGACCGGCTGCGCGCGCGGTTCAACGTGGCCATCGCCGAACTCGACCACCAGGACGCCTGGCAGCACGCCACGCTCGGCGTGGTTTCGCTTTCCAGCAGCCACCAGCTCCTCGAGTCCGTCCTCCGGCAGGTGCTGGAGGAATCGGAGCACATTCTCGGGCAGGACGTGCAATACAACATCGAATTCTTCTAACCGAGCCGAAGGCCCGGCCGTCGCGGGGATGTTCGCTCAGGGACACAGGCTGGAACGGCTCGCGGACCGGATCCGCGAGGAGATTGAAGAGATGATCGCGGGTGAACTGGCGGACCCGCGCATCGGACTTGCCACGGTGACACGCGTGGACCTGAGCCCCGATTACCGCCACGCTCGCGTCCGCGTGCTGGTTTCGGGCGGAGACGAAGAGCGCGAACAGACGCTCGAAGGGCTGGCCTCCGCGGCGCGCTTCGTGGGCCGCGAAGTGGGGCGGCGATTGCGGCTGAAACGCTCGCCCGAGGTCCTTTTCTTTCGCGACCGCGACGCGGAAGAAAGCGTCAAGGCTGAATCGCTTCTCGACCGGTTGAAGTCCGGCGAGTGAGCCTTCCGCAGAATCCAACCCGCGCTGCTTTCGCCCCGGGAGTTGAAAGTGCCGGAAGAAATTTCAGGAGTCCTGATTGCGGACAAGCCGCGAGGCATGACGTCCCACGACGTCGTGGCCGTGGCCCGCCGGCTGCTCGGTCAGCGGCAGATCGGCCATTTCGGCACTCTCGACCCCTTTGCGACCGGAGTCCTGCCGCTTTCCATCGGCAAGGCCACGCGTTTCGCGCAGTTCTATCTCAAATCGCGCAAGGCTTACGAGGGCACGATCCGCTTCGGGTTTTCGACCGACACTTACGACGCCACCGGACAGCCGAATTCCGAACCCGTCTCGGTCGAACTGGACGCGAAAGCCTTGGAACTGGCGTTCGGCGAATACACGGGACGCGTGATGCAGACTCCTCCGCCCTTTTCGGCCAAACGCGTCGCCGGCAAACGCGCTTACGAGCTTGCCCGGCAGAAACAGCTGTTCGAGCTGAAGCCGGTCGAAGTCGAAATCTACGCGCTGGAACTGCTGGGCCTTGAGGGCGACCGCGCGCGTTTTGCCGTGGAGTGTTCGGGCGGGACTTACGTCCGTTCGCTCGCTCACGATATCGGCCGCCAGCTCGGCTGCGGCGCGCACCTGGCGGAACTCCGCCGCACGGGCGTGGCCGAATTCACACAGAAGCGCGCCGTCACGCTGGATGCGCTCGAACGCGCCGTTCGGGAGAATACTGTGGCCGAACATCTGGTCCCCCTCGAGGCGCTGCTGCCCGAGTGCCCCTCGCTGGTGGTCCGCGGGCGCGAGGAGAAAAGTGTGCGGCACGGCCATACGTTCGAACTCGCGCAGGCGATGCGGCCCGGCCGTGGCCTGCCGGGCGGGGCGCCCGCTCTTCCGCTGCTCAAAATCCTGAACGCCGACCGGCGGCTCATCGCCGTCGCCCGGCACGTTGCCGGCGCCGTGTACCATCCCCACCTCGTGCTCGCTTGAGGCTTCGGGCGGACTTACGGGCCATCGCCTCGGCGGACGCGATGCCCGATTTCGAGCGCGGACTTGACGTCGTTCTCCCCTCCCGGAAGGAATACAAAGCCCTTTAACTTGCATCCTATTTCTGGCAGACTGTGCGCTTGCCAGAAGACCCTCATGCCAGTTGAAGCGAAGGAGGTCTAATCTCCATGGGTAAGAACTCGAAGAATTCATCCCTCAGCCGGCGCGATTTCATGAAGCTGGGCGCCGGCGCCGCCGCGCTGGGCGCGGCCGCGAAGGTTACGGTGCTCGAGCCGGCCGCGCTTTGGGCATCGGCCCGCCCGGTGCCGCCATCGGACACCATTCGGTTTGCCATTGTCGGCACCGGCGTGCGCGGCGCCGAGCTGCTCCAGGCCACCCGCCGCATCGCCGGCGTCGAGTGCGTCGCAGCGGCCGACCTCTATGACAGCCGGCACATCGTGGCGCGCGAGGCCCTGGGCGGCAAAGACATTCTCACCACACGCGACTATCGCCAGGTCTTCGACCGCAAAGACGTGGACGCGGTCATCATCGCTGCCACCGACCACTGGCACCGCAAGCTTGTCGAGGACGCCGCGGCGGCGGGAAAAGATGTTTATTGCGAGAAGCCGCTGTCGCATTCGGTCGAGGATGGTTTTGCGATGGTCGCAGCCGCTCAGAAGCACAAGCGCATGGTGACCGTGGGCAGCCAGCGCGTCAGTTCCGTCCTCTACGCCAAGGCGGCGGAAATCTACAAGTCGGGCAAACTCGGGACCGTCTCGACCATCCTGGGTGCCTGGGACCGCAACGGCGATTCTGGCGCATGGGTTTATCCCATCCCGCCCGACGCGAGCGAGAAGACCATTGACTGGACCGCGTTTCTCGGCAGCAAGCCGAAACGCGCATTTGACCCCGTTCTGTTCTTCCGCTGGCGCTGCTACAAGGATTTCGGCGCGGGGCTGGCCGGAGACCTGTTCGTGCACATCCTCTCGGGCATTCAGCGGGTCACGGGGGTCAACGCGATTCCTTCGCGCGCCCTTTCGACGGGCGGCCTTTATTACTTCAGGGACGGGCGGGAATTCCCGGACCTGCTCTGGACGATGTACGACTACCCGGACTTCCAGGTGGTGACGCGCTGCAATCACAACAACGACGATGTGGGCGAGTTCTTCGGGTTCTACGGCAAGGAAGGGACGCTGGAGATCCGCGGCAACCGGCTCACGTTCCGCCCGCAGGAGACGCGCCCACAGCCGGAAGGGTATTCCATCTGGGGCTGGCCGGCGAAGATGCGAAGCGAATACTTCGCCGAGTGGAACAAGAAATATC
>CAZKXX010000050.1:0-26631 GCA_964556705.1 uncultured Acidobacteriota bacterium | reverse complement strand
GCCTCTCGCAGTGGGTGGTCACCGATGCGCCGGAGGAGAAGTTCCAGCCGGTCATCATCGTTCGCGGCGAGGACGGGAAGTCCAGGGGCACCAAGAAGTACTTGATGCCTTCGCGCGCTCACCTCATGATCCGCGACGGCGACGAGGTTTCGGCCGGCGACGTGCTCGCCAAAATCCCGCGCGAGACCACCAAGACGAAGGACATCACGGGCGGTCTGCCGCGCGTCGTCGAACTCTTCGAGGCCCGCAAGCCGCACGAGCCCGCCGTTATCACCGAGATTGACGGTGTCGTCCGCTACGGCGAAGTCACGAAGAACCAGCGCAAGATCGCCGTCGTTCCCGACGTCGGCGAGCCGAAGGAGTATTTCGTGCCCCGAGGTGCCCACGTTTCCGTCCAGGAGAGCGAGCGCGTGCGCGCCGGGGAGCCCTTGATGGACGGCCCGCGCAACCCGCACGACATTCTCGCCGTGCTCGGCGAAAAGGAACTCGCCCGCTACCTCGTGGACGAAATCCAGGAGGTCTACCGCCTCCAGGGCGTCAACATCAACGACAAGCACATCGAGATCATCGTCCGCCAGATGATGCGCTGGGTGAAGGTCGAGGACCCGGGCGATACCGAGTTCCTTCTCGAGCAGCAGGTGGACAAGTTCAAGTTCCGTGACGAAAACGAGCGCGTTACCGCCGAAGGCGGCAAGCCCGCCGTCGGCCAGCCACTGCTGCTCGGAATCACCAAAGCGTCGCTCTCGACGGATTCGTTCATCTCCGCGGCGTCCTTCCAGGAGACTACGCGCGTGCTCACCGAAGCTGCCATCCGCGGCGCGGTGGACCACCTCCGCGGCCTGAAGGAGAACGTCATCATGGGCCGCCTGATTCCCGCCGGCACCGGCCTCGAGCGCTACCGCGGCTTCCGCTTGCTCACCGAGGTCGAGCCGCCGCAGCCGGAGGTTCCGGTGGGCGAAGCCCTCGCGGAAGGCCCGATGGCTCCCGCGCCCGGCGCCGTGGCCGAACTGGCCGACGAGGACGAAGCGCGCACGAGCTAGTTTCCTGTGGCAAGTGACGAGTCAGAGAATTAAGGGCTGGCTCTTCGCTTGCCACTCGGCGCTGGTTACTCGTCACTGTGCTTTTCCACTGCTGGAAGTGCGGCACTTCGGTCGAACTCCCCTCCGGCTCGCGCGTGGGACGGCGCGAAACCTGCCCCAAGTGCGACGCCGACCTCCATTGCTGTTTTCAGTGCCAGTTCTACGACCCGGGCAAACACAACCAGTGCGCCGAGCCGCAGGCCGAGTGGGTGCGCGATAAGGACGCCGCCAACCTCTGCGACTACTACCAGCCCAATCCCACGCTGATGGCCCGCGGCGGCCGCGCCGGCTCCAAGTCCGACGACACCCGCAAGAAATTCGACGACCTCTTCAAAGTCTAACGGGGTGGTCCAGCGCCCCGGACGTTGTCATCCTGAGGGCCCCGATGCTGTCGATCGGGGGACGAAGGATCCCTGCTTTTGGGCCAATGCGCTGCGATGGGATGGGATTCCCCGCCCCGGCCAAAAACGCCAGCCTTCCCTGCCTGCAGCAGGCAGGGCGGGGCTCAGTATGAAACGGCCCTGGAGTCCTTCCGCGCGCTTCTAGCGCTTGAGCAGCGCACGCGCGCGTTCCAAATTCGCGCGAGCTTCATTGAGTGAGGGGTCGGCGCTCAGCGCGGCTTCGAAGTGGGCGATGGCGCGCGCGTAGTCGCCGCGCATCGCGTAGGCGGTGCCGAGATCATTGTGCGCGTCGGCGTGGTTCGCGTCGAGCGCGACGGCGCGCTCCCAGTGCTTGACGGCTTCGTCGAATTTTCCTTCCAGCGCCAGCACGCGGCCGAGCTTGTAGTGCGCGTCGGCGATTTGGGCGTCGAGTTCGAGCGCCCGCCGCAGGTGCCGCGCCGCTTCCGCCCGCTCGTCGCGCGCTCCAAGCAGCGAGCCGAGCCGGTAATGCGCGACCGCGTCGTCGGGGCGCAGCTTCAGGAGTTCGCGCAGGTGCTCCACGGCTTCCCGCTCGCGGTGCAGCGCGGCGAGCGCCAGCGCGAGGTTGTAGCGCGCGCTCGGGTAATCGGGCCGCTGCCGTACGGCCGCGCGGAGCGGCGCGAGCGCCTCTTCCGCGCGGCCCAGCTCGAGCAGCGCGCCGCCCAGATTGTTCAGCGCCGGCGCCGCCGCGGGATTCGCCGCCACCGCGGCGCGAAAGTGCGTGACCGCTTCCTCCAATTTTCCCTCCGCGCGCAGCACCGAGCCGAGGTTCGTGTGCGCAGCGAAATCCTCCGGCAGCTTCCGCAGCCGGTGCCGCGAGACCGCGGCCTGAAGCACGCGCAGGTCTTCGCGCCGCGGGGGAAGCACCTGCACCCACAGGTGCGCCATCTCGTCGGTGGACTGGTTCCCGGCGACGACGCGACGCGGCGGGTGACTCGGGTTTCGCGGATTCTCTTCGGAATTATCGTAGCTCCACCGCATCGTGAGCTTCGCACCACGCGGCAGACGGATCGGTTTCCGGTAGCGGAACACCGCCTGCCAGTTCAGGTCCCAGTCCTTAATCCAGATGAGCCACCGGCGCGTTCCGTCGGGAAGCGTTGCGTAGCCCTGCATCTCTTTTCCCAGGTAGTGCGCGTGCGGATACACGCCGAGGACTTCGACGTCGAGCGGCAACTCGAACTCGTCCGTCACGATGAAGTCCTCCGCGCCGGGCGGAATATCGAGCGCCGCGTCGTTTTCGAGCTGGATGAGCATCGGAAACTTCGTCGGCGGCGTTTCGGAAAAATACAACCCGAGCGTGGGTTGGAGCGATTCGGGTTTTCCGGTGGGCTGAAGGTGCATGTTGAGCACCAGGTCTGTGCCCGGCTCGAGCCGCCACGTCATCTCCGGCTCCTCGATCCAGGGAGACGTTCCGGGCTTCCAGAAAAGAAAGTGACTCTCCGGCTCGAAATCTTCGAACTCCATTTCCACGTCCATCCCGAAGAAGCCGATCTCCGGGTCCTCGGCGTCGCGGCGGCGCGAGGACTGCGCCCGGTCCACGAGAACGTTCGCGTGGTGCACGATCTGCCGGTTGCCGGGCAGAATCTCCAGCGCCTTCACGTAGCGCGTGCGATCAATGGGAATGGGGAGAACGAAATTGCGGAAGACGTCGGGGCCGCTCGCCTGGAGCGTCCACGAGCGCGGCAGGCGAATGATCATGTCGGGATCACCGAGTTGCCAGCCGTCGTGATAGCTCGGCGCGGGCGGCAGGTCTGCGGGTGAGCCTTCGGGAGCGCCTGCCTCCGCCCAGCGCTGGATCAACTCGATCTGAGCGTCCGTCAGTCGCCGCTCGCCCAGAAAATCGCCGTAGCCCGGTTCGGGCAGCCAGGGCGGCATGAAGCGACTGCCCGTGACGATCGAGATCTGTTCGGCGCGTTTCGACACGTCGGCATAAGTGAGCAGACTGAACGGGCCCGAGCCGCCCGGATGATGGCACGCGGCGCACTTCTCGAAAACCAGCGGCGCGATGTCGCGCGTAAAGGTGGGAGTCGCCGTGGCCGGCGCGGCGGCAAGCTTCAGCAGGAATCCCAGCATCGTGGCGCAGAGCAGACTCGACGCAATGGCCACAACGTTCCGCGAGTTCATTTGGGATTGGGAATAAAACAGCCGATGGCGGTCGTCGTTTTCGTCTCGGGCTCGACCCCGGAAAGAATGGTTTCGAGGACCTCTTCGAGGTCGCGCGTGGTCGGCTCGCGCCGCCACTTGCCGAAGTCCACGTAGCGGTCGTCAATCCGCCCGCGATAGACGAGCTTCGGGCCGTCCGCTCCGGGAACGAAGACGGCCGCCTCCGGCGTCACGCGCGCCCCCGAGAGTTTGACCAGTTCGTGTCGCGGGTCGCGCAGCGCGCGTGGCGGATAGGCGTAAGCTTCCACATGCTCTTCGATGGCCTCACTCGTTTCATCCCCGAGGGGAAAGATCAGCCAGAAGGAAATTCCCTCTTTCGAGAACTCGTCGGAGAGGCGGCGCACTTCGGGCGCGTAGCGATTCGAGATCGGACACTCCGTGGAAACAAACACGAACACCACGGCTTTCGTGTCGGGGGAAGCGAAGGGGTTCACGAGTTTGCCGGAGACGTCCGGCAGGCGCACGTCCGCCGCACCGGCGCTCGCTGCCAGGAGCAGCGCCGGCGCCAGCGTCGCCAGTCCGCGCACTGCCGCGGAAGTTCCCACGCTCACGCACCCTCAAACGCTCATTATAGTACAGGGCCGGGGCGCCGGGCGCGAGAGACCCGCGGAAAACCTGGCGGGATGGTGCGGCTTTTGAATAGGCTAGGAATACGTGGGGATGGCGTCTGTTATGTGCTCAGGCGGCCTCGAATCCGCCCGCCTGCTCGAACGCATAGGCTACACGCAGGAGACGCGGCTCATCGAAGTGCCGCGCCAGCATCTGCATTCCCACGGGCAGGCGCGGCTCGCCGCGCGTCCGCCCGCAGGGAACCGAAAGCCCCGGAATGCCCGCGAGACTCGCCGTGACCGTGTCGATGTCGGCGAGATACATCTGGAGAGGGTCGCTCAGCCGCTCGCCGAACTTGAAGGCGGGGATGGGCGAAGTCGGGGTGACGATAACGTCCACTTCTTCGAACGCCTCCAGAAAATCGCGCGCCACCAGGGTGCGCACTTTCTGGGCTTTCAAATAATAGGCGTCGTAATAGCCGGAGCTGAGAACGTACGTGCCCAGCATGATGCGCCGCTTCACCTCGGCGCCGAAACCCTGGTCGCGTGTCTTGCGATACATGTCGCGCAGTCCGGAATATTCCGGCGCGCGGAAGGTGTAGCGCACGCCGTCGTACCGGGCCAGGTTCGAGCTCGCCTCGGCGGTACAAATGATGTAGTAGCAGGCGATGGCGTACTCGGTGTGCGGCAGGCTGATTTCTTCGACTCGACAGCCGAGCTTCGCCAGCAGGTCGATCCCTTTCTGAATGTTGTCGCCGATATCGGAAGAGAGTCCCTTGAAATATTCCTTCGGGACGCCGACCTTGAGGCCCTTCACGTCGCCGTCGAGCGGGGCGAGATAATCCGGCACCGGCACGCCGGCCGAGGTCGAATCGAGCGGGTCGCGCCCGGCGATGACGCCGAGCACGCGCGCCGTGTCGCGCACGTTGCGCCCGAACGGCCCGATGTGGTCGAGCGACGAAGCAAAAGCGACGAGCCCGTAGCGCGAGACGCGGCCGTAGGTGCCCATCATCCCCACGATGCCGCACAGCGCCGCGGGCTGGCGGATCGAGCCGCCTGTATCGGAACCGAGCGAAACCGTGGCGAGGTTCGCGGCGACGGCAGCGGCTGAGCCGCCGCTCGAGCCGCCGGGCACACGCTCCAAATCGCGCGGATTGCGCGTGGGGAAGAACGCCGAGTTCTCCGTGGACGAGCCCATCGCGAACTCATCGCAGTTCGTTTTGCCGAGGATGACGGCTCCGGCAGCGCGCAGCCGCTCGGTGGCTGTGGCATCGTACGGCGCCACGAAGTCCTCGAGCATGCGCGAAGCGCAGGTGGTCTTCAGGCCGCGGGTGAGAATGACGTCCTTGACGGCGACGGGAACGCCGGAAAGCGCCCGCAGCGGCTCGCCCGCGGCAAGGCCGCGATCCACTTCGCGCGCCTGCGCGAGCGCTTCCTCGCGCGCCAGCGACAAGTAAGCGCGGACCTGCGCGTCCTCGCGTTCGATGCGTGCGAAATGCGCCTCGGCCAGCTCGACCGCGCTGAACTTGCGCGCCGCGAGGCCCTCGTGCAAGGCGTCAATGTTAAGTGTGGTCAGATCCATACTTCGCCGGAATGGGAAGCTGAAAAATCGAAACTGGAAATTGGAAACTTGGAACTGGCGGACGGGCTGAGGCGGTTTCCGAGTTTCGAATTTCGCGTTTCGAGGGTCGTGCGTTATTCGCGCTCGATGACGCGCGGCACCTTGAAGTAACCCGGTCCCGGCTCCGGGGCGTTGGCGAGCGCCTCCTCGGGGCCGAACGTTTTCCGGGGCTCGTCGCTCCGGATCGAAGGGTTCTCCGATGAAGTAAACGTCACCTGAGCCATGGGCTCGACCTGCGTTGTATCGAGCTCGTTCAACTTCTGCATGTATTCGAGGATTGAATCGAGCTGGGGCAGGAAGGCGCGCACTTCCTCTTCGGTCAATTCCAGATGCGCGAGGTCCGCGACGTAGCGAACGTCCTTTTCGCTCAGTGCCATCGGTTCGGGTTCTTCCTCGAAAAATATTTCGAAAAGGACCGCTCGATGATGCCGGAGATTTCCGCATCGAGCTTGGCCAGGCCGTCGGGTGGTGAGGCGGCCGTGGCCGCTACGGCGACCGCGGCCTTCGCGGCGCTCCGGCCCTGCACGCGATTTCCCGGGGCCGCGTATCGAATGCGCAGCTTCCTGACCACCGGCTTTCCGAGGTAGCCGTTGACGGCGGCGCGCACTTCTTCGCTCATGCGGCGAAGTTCGGCGGCCCAGGCCGTGCAGGAGGTCTCAATCGTCAGCGTCCCCGCGTCAAAACCCGCCGGGCGGCATTGCTGCGCGAGACCTTTACCGACCACGCGCGGCCAGAAAGGCGCGAGCAGTTCGGCGAGCGCAGAGTCCGTTCGCCGCACCTGCTGCCTCAGTACGGAAGGAAGAATGACGCCGATTTCTTTCACGCCGCCTTGTCCCGTTCAGGATGGATGAAGCGCCTAAGTTTAGCACATCGCGCCGCCGCCGGGAACAAGTTGTCGAGCCCGGCCGGAGAAACCTATAATCGCCGCCCGCATGAAACTGGTCCTGGCTTCCGCTTCGCCCCGCCGCCGCGAGCTGCTCGCACGCGCCGGATTCGAATTCGAGGTCCGGCCGAGCGAAATTCCGGAGTTTCCTTCGCCGGGCGAAACTCCGGAGGTGTTCGCGCGCCGCGCCGCGCGCGAGAAGGCGCTCGACGTTGCCGCGCGCGCGGAGCCGGGAACGCTCGTCCTCGGCGCCGATACCGTCGTGGCGCTCGGCGACGAGATTCTCGGGAAGCCCGCCGACGCGGCCGAAGCCGGGCAGATGATGCGGCGTCTTTCAGGCCGCACGCACCGCGTGACGACGGCCGTATGCCTCGTCCGCGCGCCGGACCGCGTGGAGGCTCTCGGCGAAGAATCCACCGCCGTCACGTTCCGGGCGCTCAGCGACGCGGAGATCCGCGAATACGTCGCGACAGGCGAGCCGTTCGATAAAGCGGGCGGATACGGAATCCAGGGGCACGCGGCGAAATTTGTCGAACGCGTCGAGGGAGATTATTCGAACGTGGTCGGCCTGCCCGTGGCGCGGGTGGCGGAGATGCTCAGACGGTTTCCGCGCCCGGACCCCTAGTCCTATCCTCACCTCAGAGGATCACCCGCTCGTCTCCCTCGCGCCTGGTCACGCGCTCCCGGTCCAGGTATTCGAGCAGAGGGATCGCGTACTTGCGCGTCAAGCCGGTCATTTCTTTGAACACGGCAACATTCAGGCGTGCGGTGCGTTTTTTCTGCTCTGCGACCAGCGCGCGCAGGCGCTCGAGCGCCGATCGATGGAAGATCAGGTCCTCGGCGACCTTGACGAGGACTTTCTCCTTCAGGAGATTCTGTAAAATCTTTTCGGCGCGCGCGCGGTCGACGGGAAGCCTGGCGAGAACTTCACGCGCGCTGGGGGCGGCGAGCCCAGCCTGTTCGAAGGCGCGGCTGATTTCATCGCGCGCGCGCGCTTCCTCGGCGGTCAGTTGGACGCGGCGGCCGGCCAGCCGCAGCGTCTCGCCTTCCATCTCGATGCGGCCTTCGCCGGCGAGCGAGGTGAGTACCGCCAAAAAAAGCGCAGGCGACGGCGAGAACTCGCGTGTGGAAACTCGCCCGCGCAACTCTTCGCGCGAGATGCCGGCGACGAGCGGATTCGCTGCGTGGAACTTCTCGAGTTGTTCCGCGACCGCGCGCGCGAGCGCCTGAACGCGTTCCGCATGAGCAATCGAAACCGGCGGCTGGCCGAGCAGGACGAGCCGGCCGGCCTTCGCCAACCCGGCCGCGACGCGCAGAACCTCCGCGGGCGGCCAGCCGGAGCGCGAGACGAGCCTCGGCACCGCAATCTCGCCCGAGTCGGCGACGAGTTGTTCGAGCCGCTCTTCGTTCGTGCCGCGGTCGAGCGTCTCCAGCAGTCGCAGGACGCGCTCGTCGCCGATGCGGTGCCGCGAAGGGTGACTGTCGAGAATAATTCCGCCACCGATGGTGACGACGGGCGAAAACTGCCGCAGGATGAAGCGGTCGCCGGGAAGAAACAAACCCGCGTCCTGGAGCCGGAGCTGCGCGTAGGCGCGGCCGCCCGGCGCGAGCTCTTTCGCGTCGAGCAGCACGACTTCCGCGACCGTCTCCGACGTCCAGCAGTGGAAATGCGTGCGGGCGCGATGGCGGAGCGGGCGCGCGTCCGGCAAGAGACTCACGACGGCGTCGAGCTGCGGGGTGGGTTCAAAAAGGCCGGGCGGCGCGAGCGTCATTCCGCGCGCCAGCTCCTTCGCCTCCACGCCCGCGAGGTTCAGCGCCGTGCGCTGGCCGGCCGTGGCCGCCTCGGCCGGCTGGTTATGCACTTCCACCCCGCGCACGCGCGCGCGCCGGCCGAGCGGATAGACTTCGACGTCCGATTCTTTCTCGACTCTTCCTGAAATCAGCGTGCCCGTCACCACCGCGCCGAATCCTTTCATGACGAATGCGCGGTCAATGGGCAGGCGGAAAGTTTGGTGAACAGGTTTCGGTTCGATTTCCAGACTCAGGCGACGCAGCTCGGTCTTCAGCGCCTCGAGCCCCGCGCCGGTTTTGGCGCTGACCGAAAGGATGGGGGCGCCTTCGAGAAAAGAGCCGGCGACGAAGTCCTGCACTTCCAGGCGCACGAGATCGAGAAGGTCGGGCTCAATCAGGTCGGACTTGGTGAGCGCCACGAGTCCCTTGCGGATGCCGAGCAGCCGGCAGATGTCGAAGTGTTCGCGCGTCTGCGGTTTGACCGACTCGTCGGCGGCGATGACGAGCAGCACCAGATCGATACCGCCCACGCCCGCCAGCATGTTGCGCACGAAACCTTCGTGTCCGGGAACGTCGATGAAGCCTGCGCGGACGTCGCCGCCGAGATCGAGGTGGGCGAAGCCGAGGTCGATGGTGATGCCGCGGCGCTTTTCTTCCTCCCAGCGGTCCGGGTCCGTGCCGGTAAGCGCCTGAACGAGCGCGGATTTTCCGTGGTCGATGTGCCCGGCGGTTCCGACAATGACGTATTTCATGTGCAGGAGATTATCCGCGATGGGCGAGGCGGCGGGCAACCGGCGCGCCGTGACGTGACCCTCAGCGCGGCGGCGCGGGCGCGGCTTTTTCACGCTCTTCGCCGAGCCAGACGCTCGCCACCGTCCAGTTGCCGGCGCGCTTCTGAAGGACGACGTCGTAGAAGGCCACGGCTTCCATGTCTTCGAACCGGACGCGGGCGAGCGCGCGGTTCTGGTCCGGCGAAAGCGTCAGGTGATCGATCTTCACAGAGACCTTCGCGCCTTCAGCGGGCAGGGTTTTCGCGTCCGACGAAGCCGGCGCGGGCGGCGGCTCGAACGCCGGCAGGAAATATTTCCGCACCGCGTCCTCGACCGACCCTCCGAGTTTCTGACCGGCAGGCGAATCGAGCAGCCGCGCGCGCGCTTCGATGACGTCGGCGGCGTTTTCGATGGTGAGTTGAAGGACGATGTCTTCAACTTTCGATTCCACCTGCCGCAGCCGTTCGGCGATGCTCGCATCCGAGCGCGGCGTGAGCGCGAGGATGGCCGCTTCGGTCACCGAGCGGTCGTCGTCAGCGTCCGCGCGGCTGATGGCGTCGAGCAGGATCCGCGCGGCGTCTTCCGATTCGTATTCGGCCAGGGCGCCGTAATAGAACCGGCGCAGGTTCAGGTCGCGGGGATCGCTGAGGGTCCTCCACAACGCCTGAAGCGCCTGCTCGCCGCCCAGGAAAGCCAGCGACTGCGCCGCGAACTCCGCCGTGCGGTCGTCCTTCATCGCTTCTTCGAGGTGCGGAACGATGACGGTGCCGGCGGCGAAAGCGGCGCGATGGAGCGCGTCGCGCGCTTCGGGATTGGGCGAACTCCAGACGAGGTCGAGCAGTTGCGCCGCCCACTGCGTGGGGATGAATTCGTCCACTCCCGCGGGGAGTTCGGCGGGAGTCGAGGGCTCGTCCTGTGCCGTCGCCGGCGCGAACCCCACGCCGAGGAGCAGAACAGCGGTGCCGAAACATTTCCAGAACGATTTCACGGGAATTCGACCTCGGCTCATTCCTGTTGGATGAACGCATGCGCGGCGAGGTTGGAGGGCCATGCGCGCTAGCCGTCTTCCTTTCCGTCGAGCAGTCGCGGAAGTTCGCGGAGATCGTCGAGGAGGACGTCGGGCGGACACTCGGCCAGCGTGTGCGCGCCGAAGCCGTAGGTGACGCCGCAGGTCCACACGCCCGCGTTGCGGCCGGTCAGCACGTCCGTGTCCGAGTCGCCCACCATCATCGTCCGCTTGGCGCTGACCGAGGCCTCTCTCATGAGCTGATGAATCCCCATGGGGTCGGGCTTCTTCCGCTCGAAACTGTTGCCGCCGTAAATCTTCAGGAAAAAGTCCGCCAGGCCGAGCCCGGCGAGCATCTCGCGGCTGAAGACCACGGGCTTGTTCGTCAGCACCGCGAGTTGGCGGCCGCGGAGTTCTTCCAGCGTTTCCCGCACGCCCGGGTAGGGAAGCGTGTGGTCGAGCATGTGCTCGCGATAGTTGGCAAGAAAGATTTGCAGCGCCCGTTCGATGTCTTCCTCCGTCGCGACCTCGCCGAGCGCCCGGCGCACGAGGTTGTGAACGCCGTGGCCAACGTAGGAGGAAATCGATTCGTGGTCGAGCGGAGGGAGCCCCAGCCTCTCGCGCATGGCGTTGACGCTCAGCGCCAGGTCGAGCTGGCTGTCCACGAGCGTGCCGTCCAGGTCGAAGACCAGCAGCTCGACTTGCGCCCACTTGGGGTTCGGCCGGCTCATGCGCGACCCGCTCCGCCTTCCGGCTCGATTTCCGGACCCAGCGCTTTCAGCACCAGCGTCGCCTCTTCGGCCGGAATGGGATTGAAGTAAAAACCCTGGCTGCCCAGATAGCGCCGCTGGCCTTCGACGTCCGGATGGATCTCGATATGCCAGTGGAAGTCCTCGGCCAGCGTCTGCCACCAGTCCTGCGGCCAGGCGTGCGCCTGCCGGTTGGGCTCGGTGTGCACGACGACGTGCCATTGAGGCGAGATCTTTTCGATGCGCGCCACGGTATCCTTCAGAAACGCCGCGAAACTCCGCACGCGGCCGGGCGTGTCGAGGTCCCTCTCAAACGACGACGCGTGGCGCGTCGGCAGGATCCACGTCTCGTAAGGCGTGCTCGACGCAAACGGGCAGAGGGCGATGAAGTCCGCGGACTGGTCCACGACGCGCCGGTCCTGCCGGGTCTCCTGCCGGATGATGTCGCAGTAGAGGCAGCGCTCCTTGCGCTGGAAGTGAAAGCGGCTCCAGCGCAGTTCGTTCTGAACCAGTTGAGGCATGACCGGGCTGGCCAGAATCTGCGAATGGCTGTGGCCTTTGACCGATTCGCCGAGCGGCGCCTGGTCCTTGAAGAGCGAGACGTAACGGAAACGCCGGTCGCACTTCAGGTCGAGGATGCGGTCGCGGCAGACTTCCGTCACCTTCGCCAACTGCTCGACGGGCAGGCGAGGGAACGTCACGCCGTGACGCGGCGTTTCCACCACAATTTCGTGCGCGCCGATGGGGTTCATGCGGTCGTACATTCCCTCGGCGCGCGCTTCGAGCGGGCCTTCGATGCGCAGCAGCGGCGCGCGGTCGTGGAAGACGCGCACGCTCCAGGCGCCGTCCGGCCCGCTCGCCTCCGTAATCGCCTTCGGCGTCAGGTGCTCGTACCCGGGACAGAACGGGCAGGAGACGTCGGGGTCGTCGGCATGGTCCGCGGCCACCGGACGCTTGCCGGTCACAATCCAGCGCCGTGTGGCGGGGTTCAGTCGAAGCTCAGCCATGGGTGCAGCCTCTCGCGGGAGCGCGCGGGGGCCCGTCGGGCGATGCGTTGCGGCGAGGGAAGCGCGCTGCCAGCATTCTAGCTTGAAACGCCTAGCGCGGCACAGCGCGGCCGCCTTTTCACCCGCCCGCGGCCGCCCTATAATGGCTTCGAGGGCGAATTCCCGTGCCGGCGACGAAAACCCGCGAGTGGGCGCCCGCCTATCTGGCCCTTTCCGCGAGCGGCGAACTGGCGCGACGCGCCGAACGCGCTGTGGCCCAGCTCGAGCGCTGCCGCGTCTGCCCGCGCAACTGCGACGTCAACCGGCTCGAAGACAAGTTCGCCGTCTGCCGCACGGGACGCTACGCCGTCGTCTCGAGTCATTTCGCGCATTTCGGCGAAGAAGACTGCCTGCGCGGCTGGCGAGGCTCCGGAACGATTTTCTTTTCCGGCTGCAATCTGCGCTGCGTCTTCTGCCAGAATTTCGACATCAGTTGGCGGCTGAGCGGCGTGCCCTCGCCGCCCGAACGCCTGGCGAGCATGATGCTCGAACTCCAGGAGCAGGGCTGCCACAACATCAACTTCGTCACGCCCGAGCACGTCGTCCCGCAGATCGTCGAAGCGCTGCCGCTCGCCGTCGAACGCGGCCTGCGCCTCCCCCTCGTCTACAACACCAGCGCCTACGATTCGATGGAAAGCCTCGAACTGCTCGACGGCCTCGTCGATATCTACATGCCCGATTTCAAATACTGGGACGCGGAGATGGCGCGGAAATATTCCAAGGCGCCCGATTACCCGCAGGTCGCGCGGCGGACGATCCGGGAAATGCACCGGCAGGTTGGGGAACTGGTTTTTGACGAGCACGGGCTGGCGCGGCGCGGCGTGCTGCTCCGCCACCTCGTCATGCCCGATGGAATCGCCGGGACGCGCGAGGTGATGCGCTGGATCGCGCGCGAACTTTCGCCCCGGACCTACGTCAACGTCATGGCCCAGTACTATCCCGCCGGCAAAGTTACCCCCGAGGAATATCCGGAAATCAACCGCCGCGTCCTGCCCTCCGAGTACGAGCGCGCGCTCGATGAAGCGTGGCGCGCGGGGCTGAAGCGGCTGGACGCGCGCCGGCCCCCCTATATGGGCTGGTTCTGAAAATGCCGGGCCGGTCGCCGGACGCCCGGGGAACAAAGGCGTTTGCGACCTCGAGGTCGCGGTGCGGCTTTGATAGGCTAGACATGTGAGGAATGCGGAGTTGCCGCCAGAAAGCCTCTGGAAAGCACGAAAAATGACGGAACAAAGCCATATCATGGCACCCGCGTTTTCACCGCATTCGGTTGAGGGCGAAGGAGTTATCAAAAATCGGCTGCGGAACAAAGCCAAGCCCATTTCGCAATCAATTGAATTTAAGGGACTTATTGGATACAGATAACTTCCTTTTTTTCTGTAGCTTGGTGGCTTTCGAGTGCGGGCTTTGATTGTCCGGCCGCGCGGCTTCCTCGCTGGGACGAAGCTCAACGGGTCAGTTCCGTTCGCAGGGCGGTGATATAATTTTCAGGTAACGTGGCGCGCGCCGGTCACGTCCTCGCGGCACCAGGGAGTCCCGCCGGTGAAAACTTTGGAGGAATACCTGACCCTCGCGGCCCAGAGTCACGGGCACATGTGTCCCGGCCAAGTGTTGGGTGTGCGCATGGCGATGCTGGGGCTGCGCGAGCTGGGGGTGGACGATCCGGTGAAGCATTGCAAGCGCCTGCTGACCTACGTCGAGATCGACCGCTGCGCCACCGACGCCGTGAGTCTGGTGACGGGCTGCCGGCTGGGCAAGCGTTCGCTGAAGTTTGTGGACTACGGCAAAGTCGCGGCGACGTTTGTGGACCTGGAAACGGGCCGCGCGGTGCGCGTGGTGGCGCGCGACGATTCTCGCCAGCGCGCCAAGGAACTGTTTCCGGAACTCGCCGAGCCCTCGCGCCGCCAGCTCGAGGCTTACAAGGTGATGCCCGACGCCGAGCTCTTCACCATCGAGCGGGTGCGCGTCGCGCCGAAGCCGGAAGATCTGCCGGGCCGCCCGCGCTCGCGCGTCGCCTGCGAAGAATGCGGCGAAGGTGTCAACGACGGCCGCGAGCGACGAGTGAACGGCCGCATCCTCTGCCGGAGCTGCGCGGGGGAAAGTTATTTCGAAAAGATCAGTGGCGAGTGACGCCTGAGAAGTGGCAAGGGGCAAGCGCCGACGGCCCGGAAACCTTTCTGAAACCGCATGTCTGAACCTGTTGTCATCGACGAACGGCCATTGCAGGTGGTCCCGCCGCGGCCGCCGCGCGTCGTCATCGCGACGTTCGTGATCCTCGCGATCAATATTCTCATCTTCATCCTGATGGAACTCGCCGGAGGCTCGAAGGACCCCAGCGTCCTGCTCGACTTCGGCGCCTCCTACGGCCCCTACACGCGCCGCGGTGAGTACTGGCGGCTGGTGATGCCGATGTTTATCCACATCGGCTTCCTGCACCTGTTGGTGAACACGTACGCCCTCTTTCTTCTCGGGCGCATCCTCGAACAGGTTTACGGGTACGGACGCTTCTCGCTGCTCTACGTCGGCTGCGGCGTCGGCAGCTCGCTGCTTTCCATGACGCTGTCCGAGCACATCTCGGCGGGCGCTTCGGGGGCGATCTTCGGGATCGCCGGCGCGATGGTGACCGTAGGCTATTTGCATCGCCACGCCGTGCCGCGGCGTTGGGGCAGGGTCTTCGGCCGGGGAATCCTTCCGTTCATCGCCATCAATCTGGTTCTGGGATTCTCGATTCCCGGCATTGACAACTGGGGGCACCTGGGCGGGCTGGTCACGGGCGCGTTGTTGGCCGCGCTGATTCCGCCGGCGGTCGAGGATGACCCGTTCGGGGTCACGGCGGAAAGACCTTCGCAGGCCGTGGTGGTGATTCCTCTGGCGTTGGTGCTTCTGGCGATGGCGGCGACGGTGAACCGCTACCGCGTCTCGCAGGAACTGGTACGGCTGCTGGAGGAAGGTTCACGCCGGCAGGCGGCGGGCGATTCGCAAGCGGCGCGCGAGCGATTCGAAGAGGCTGCCCGGCGCTTGCCGAATGACGAGCGTCCTTACGAAGCGCTCGGAGGGCTTTTCCTTCGCGAGGACAAGATTCCGGAAGCCATCCGCGCTTACGAGCGGGCGCACGAACTGAGTCCCGCTTCGCCGCGCGCCCGGATCGGCCTGGCGGCGGCCTACAATCGCCAGGGGGAGAACGAGAAGGCGCGCGAGCTGATCGAAGGTCTGCTGCGCGAGCAGCCCGACCTCGCCATGGCGCACCGCTGGGTGGCGGACCTCTACGCGCAGGAGAAGTCCTACGCTGATGCCGTGCGGCATTACGAAGAGGCTTTGAAGCGCGACCCCGCGGACGCCGCGGCGCACAACAACCTCGCCTGGCTCCTCGCCACGGCGGAGGACGCCGCCTTTCGCGACGCCGACGGCGCGCTGCGTCACGCCCGCCGCGCCGTCGAACTGAGCGAGGCGAGAGAGGCGGCGTTCCTCGACACGCTCGCCGAGGCGCATTACGTGAGCGGCAATTTCGACGAAGCGGTGCGCGTGCAGACGCGGACGCTCGAGCTGGAGCCGCAGAACGAAGAGTTCCTCGAACACATGGAACGCTACCGCAAGGCGGCGGGCGGCTGAGCCGTCTTACGTCGCGGTTTCGGGCGCGGCTTCCGTCGGCTCGGCTGTTGGAGGGCGGGTGAGGCGTTCGAGAGTCTGACGCACTTCTTCGGGCTTGAAGCCGAAAGGGCCCGCGGCGCTCTTGTGCGCGATGCGGCCGTCCGTGTCAATCACGTAGAGGCGGTCGGGCCAGCCCGTATAGGCCACCTCGGTCGAGTTCCCGATGTCGTCCACGAGCGCCGGGAACTCGATGCCCAGGTTCACCGCGCACGTGCCGGCCAAATTCACGCGCTCCTCGTATCCCTGCGGGCTCGTGTAAACCACCTTGTCCTCGATGTTCGAGTCGAGCTGCCACAGGTCGCTCGGGTGCGCCTCCTGGATATAGACGACGAAGAATTCCGCGCGGTCCTTGTACTCTCGGTACAGCTTATTCAGGGCGGGAACCTCCCGCCGGAAGGGCGGTCAGGTATAGCTGCCGAAGACGAGCACCACGGGCCTTTCGCCTCGGAACGAGGAGAGCCGAACGCGGGCGCTCTTGTCGTGAGTCTCGAGCGTGAAGTCGGGGGCAGGATCTCCGACGCTCAGGTGGCCCGCCCGCGCGTGGAGCCAGAGCGGCTTGAAGGGGAAAAGGAGGAACGCGTACATCGGGACGTGTTTCATCACGCGCCCGAAGGTCTCCGGCGGCTGGCGCATCGCGGCGTAGAGTCCCGCGACAAGCGCGGCATAGATGACGGCCGCGACCGTTGCACCGATGAGCCACCTGCGCATTCGTCCTCGCCTGGAACGAAGGTTTTTCACGGAGTCGCCCTGAGTCATTCATTATAATCCCGGTGTATCTGGGCAAGAAGCGCGTGTGTAAATCCAGGGGATGCTGAGGAGCTGCACTGTGGAGACAATCGAACGCTATCGAGGCGCCTTGCTCGGCCTAGCGGCGGGCGACGCCCTGGGAACAACCCTGGAGTTTTGTGCGGCCGGGTCGTTCGAGCCGATCGACGACATGGTCGGCGGCGGGCCCTTTGGCCTTGCGCCCGGCCAGTGGACGGATGACACCTCGATGGCGCTCTGCCTGGCCGAAAGCCTTCTCGATCGGCGCGACTTCGACCCCGTGGACCAACTGGAGCGATATCGCCGCTGGTTTCGAGAGGGGCACCTCAGCAGCACCGGCCGCTGCTTCGATCTCGGCGGCACCGTGCACAGCGCGCTCGTCCGTTTCGAAAGCTCAGGCGAGCCTTACTGCGGCTCGACGGACCCGATGACCGCCGGCAACGGCTGCATCATGCGGCTCGCGCCCGTGCCGCTGGCGTTTGCGCGCCGCCCGCAGGAAGCCATCGAACGCGCTGCCGAGAGTTCGCGCACGACGCACGGCGCGCGCGCCTGCGTGGACGCCTGCCGCTACTTCGCGGCGCTGATCGTCGGCGCCGTTCAGGGAGCGAGCAAAGAGGAACTCCTCTCGGAAAACTACTCACCGCTGCCGGATCATTGGTCGAAATCACCGCTTGCGCCGGAGATCGCGCGCATCGCCGCCGGGTCGTTGAAGCGCCGGAATCCGCCTGAAATCCGGGGGACGGGCTACGTGGTCGAGTCGCTCGAGGCGGCCCTCTGGGCCTTCGCCCGCAGCGAGTCGTTCCGCGAAGGGTGCCTGTTGGCCGTCAATCTGGGCGACGACGCGGACACGACCGGCGCGGTTTACGGACAACTGGCCGGAGCCTATTACGGCGCGCCGGCGATTCCGCACGAGTGGGCGCAGAAGCTCGTCCTGCGACCGTTGATTGAGCGTTTTGCGGATGAGCTGTTGCGACTTGCGGATGAAATCAGCGATGAGACGCGCGAGGGCTAAACCTTGGAATGCGTTACGCGGAGGGCGGGCATGCCGTCGGGCTCGTCGTAGATTTCGACGTCGCCGAAGATGTTGGGGCTTTCCTGCTTGAGCACGCGGCCGATTTCGACGGCGAGCAGGCGGATTTCGGTGTCGGCGTGCGGACTGCCGCGGAGTTCCAAAAAGTGCCGCCACGCGCGGCTGTTGCCGGTGACGAAGATTTTGGTCTCGCAGGCGTTGGGAAGAATCGAACGCGCCGCCTGCCGCGCCCACTTCCGCCGGTCGCGCGGCGGCATCTCCGGGTGTTTCTGCTGGACGTAGGCGGTGGTCGCTTCGGCGAGTTCGACGTAGGCTTTGCGCACGCACTCGATCGTCTGCTGCCACTTCTGCCGCAGCTCTTCGCTTTCCTGATAAAGCGGGGGCACCACGTAGCGCGCCTCGCTTTCGTCCACGTAGCGCTGCGAGAGCTGCGAATAGCCGAAACCAGCGCGGTGGCGGACCAATTCGTGCGTCAGCGCGCGGCTCACACCCGTAATCAGCAGGCACCAGACAGCGTGCTCGAGCACGCTGCCGTGTTTCGAGGTCAGGATGTTATCGAGGTATTCCTGGTTGGACTTGCGGCCCTTGCCGAAGGACATGTAGCAGGTGCGGCCCGCCACTTCCGCCAGGATTTCGGCCGCCACTTTCGTGTCCGTCGTAAACAGCATCCCCTCATCGTCGAGAAAACGAGCCAGCTCCTCCTCGACTACGGCCTGCCGGCCGAGGAGGTAAACGTGCGGCTTCGTGATGTAGGGATCGTTCAGCAAGTTTGGGATGCTGGACGGCCCTTCCGGGTGGACTCGACGCCCGTCTGCAGGCTGTCGTTCAACTCGGAAGGGTAAAGGCTGAAGGATAAAGTACAAAGTGAACGCAACCCGAACTTCGTCGCGGGCGTTTCAAACTTCATCCTTCACACTTCAACCTTCCTAAGACGCGCCCTTGGACTCGGCCGCTTCGCTCTTCTTCAAACCCGCGTACTTGCGGTGGAAGCGCTCGACGCGTCCGGCGCTGTCCACCAGCTTCTGCTTGCCGGTGAAGAAAGGATGGCACGCCGAGCAGATTTCAAGGTGCAGGAGGTCGCTCTTGTAAGTGGAGCGCGTCCGGAACGAGTTGCCGCAGGCGCACACGACCGTCACATCGTGGTACGCCGGATGAATACCCTGTTTCATGGAGCTCCTTCCCGTGGGTCGCACAAACCTCTATTTTAATCGTTCCGGCCGCTTTTTTTCAACGCGCATTTGCTGCGGGCCGGCTGCCTGCCCGGTCAACCCAGCACCGGGACGGCGGCGGAACGCACGGCGCTCATTTCATCGCTCAGCAGGAGGCGAATCGTGCGGGCCACGTCCCGCGGCTTGACCCACTTCGACCGGTCGGCATCGGGCATGGCTTGGCGGTTCGCTTCGGTATCCATGGTGCCAGGCAGAACGCAGTGGGCGCGGATGTCGTAGGCCTTAAGCTCGTCGGCGAGAATTTCGGTCAACTGTCGGACCGCACCCTTTGCAACCGCGTAGGCGGCGACGCCCGAGCCTCCCCCGCGCAGGATGGTGCCGCTCGAAACCGTGACGATGCGTCCGTAATTCTGCCGGACCATCACAGGCACCGCCGCGCGTAGGACACGGACGAGGGAAAGGAGGTTGAGGTCGAGCATGTGGTTCCAGGTCCGCTCGTCGGACTCGTAGCTTTTTCCACCCGCGAACCCGCCGGCGACGGCAACCAGATGGTCGAGCCGGCCCCAGCGCCCGACGACCGCTTCGATGGCACGGGAGACTTCTTCGGGCCGCGTGAGGTCGGCCCGCAATCCGAGCAGCCTTTCACCATGCTTTTCCGCCTCGCGCTCGAGGGCCTGCCACGGTTCCTTCGAGCGATACATCGCCGCGACGCGGGCGCCCTCCGCCAGCAGCTCGAGCGTGGCCGCACTTCCCAGGGCTCCCGTAGCCCCGGTGACGAGCACAACCCGGTCCCCTTGTCCCACACATCACCCCCCTCAGAGATTCCTTCCAGAAGATTCCATAATAGCCAAGAAGTTCCGGGAACCGAAGTCTTCCGGAGCCGCGCGGCGAAGAATTTACCGTGCAGTTTTTTCAGCCGCCGGAAATTTGTTCCGCCTCGTGGTCATCGCCGGAGGTGGCTCGCGCTGTAACCGAATGGCGCGACGGCTCGAAGTCATTCACATTCTGGCGATGAAGTTGCCCGGACATTTTCCCAAGCTCGCAGCGCCTGCACGGACCGGGGAGGAGCTCGGCGTCCGCGAGTCGGCGAGAGCCAACTTCAACGGCCCCGGCGGGGCAGGAACCGAACATGTGGTGGGAGAAGAAACCCGCGACGCGGTCGTCTGTTCCCCGAACCCCAGCGGTCCAGCCGCCAACGCCTCATCAGGAGAAGCCCGTCATGCAAACTCCCGTCAAGTCTGCCGAACCCGTCATCGCCAGCGCGCGCTCGAGCGTGCTCGGCAATTCGCTCGCCCTGAGGGGCGAGCTCGCCGGCCAGGAAGACCTGGTCATTCAGGGCAAGTTCGAAGGGACGATCAGCATTGCCGGCCAATGCCTCACCGTGGGCCCCGAAGGGCAGGTGAAGGCCGACGTGCAGGCGGCGCGGGTGGTGATCGAGGGTTCGGTGACCGGAAACATCTCGGCGCGCGACCGGATCGAGGTCCGCAAGACGGGGCGCGTGATGGGCGACCTGGCGGCCCCCGGCATCGGCATCGAGGAAGGGGCCTACGTCAAGGGCAGCATCGAAATCCTGCGCGAGGAGGCGCCGTCCGTTCCCCCTCCCGCGCCCGTGGCGACGCTCACGCGCCGGGTCACGACCGAGGCCGACGATGACGCCGACGAGGCCTGAAGTCCGCCCGTCCCTCGCCCCCGAATCCTGTTGACACGCCCGTTCTCTTCCTCCATTCTATATACCCCTACCCGGTATATGTCTCGATTCGGTTCGGGCGATTGACCCGGGCCCTGAGAGCGTTTATGTTGAGCGAACACGCGCAAGAGCAAGTCGCCCTCCGGCTGCGCCGCATCGCGGGGCAGGTGCGAGGGATCGAACGGATGGTGAAGGAGCCGCGGCTGTGCGTGGACCTTCTGGTGCAAATCTCGGCCGTGCAGTCGGCGCTGAAGAGCGTCGGCGACCAGATCCTTTATCATCACGTCCGCCGGTGCGTTCCGGGGTCCTTTTCGCGGCGCTTGCGCGCCTCCGAGCGCGCGCGCCTCGAAGAACTCGAGAAGATCTTCACGCAATACTGCCGGCAGCCTCGTGACTGACCGGCCTCTCAGACCTCAGGCCAGGCGGACCGCCCGTTTAGGACGCCATCAGATATTCTCCGGAGGAGGCTGACTCATGTCCGACTTCTACCAGACGGGGGTTGTTGCCACGCTCCATCGCCTGGGCCAGCGTTCCCTCGATTCCCTCGAGAAAGATTTGACGGAATTCGGCCGAAAGCAGGCTATCGCCCTGGTGCTCCCGGCGCTCTACTCGGAGTTCGAAGGCCCGGCGATGCCAAAAATTCTTGAGGAGGTCTCACGCGTCCCTTACCTCCGCCAGGTCGTCGTGACCCTCGGCCGCGCCGACCGGAAGCAGTTCCAGGATGCCCGCCGGCGCGTCTCAGGTCTTCATCGCAACGTCCGGGTGCTGTGGAACGACGGGCCGGGCATCCAGAAAATCTATTCCGACCTCAAGGCCGCCGACCTGCCCGTGGGTGAGGACGGCAAAGGCCGTTCCTGCTGGATCGCTTACGGCTACGTCCTGGCCGCGGGAGAAGCCGACATCATTGCGCTGCACGACTGCGACATCATCAACTACTCGCGCGAGATTCTGGCGCGGCTGTGCTATCCCGTGGCGGACACGCGCATCGACTTCGTGTTCTGCAAGGGCTACTACTCCCGCGTCACAGACCGTCTGCACGGCCGCGTGACGCGCCTGCTGGTGACGCCCGTGGTTCGGGCGATGCAGGGCCTGGTGGGCAACCACCCGCTTCTGACTTATCTCGACAGCTTCCGCTACCCGCTGGCGGGCGAATTCTGCATGTACTCGGACATCGCTCGCATGAACCGCATCCCCGCCGACTGGGGCCTGGAGGTCGGCGTGCTTGCCGAGATCTTCCGCAACTTCTCGGTCAAGAGGGTCTGCCAGGTGGACCTCTGCGACAACTACGAACACAAACATCAGGTCCTTTCAGCCGACGATCCGGAAAAGGGGCTGATGCGGATGACCGTGGACATCTGCAAGACGCTCTTCCGCACGCTGGCGGCGGAGGGCGTGGTGCTCTCCGAAGGCGGCTTCCGCACCTTGCGCGCGCAGTACGTGCGCAGCGCGGAGGACATGATCACGCGTTATCATGCCGACGCCACGCTCAACGGGCTGACCTTCGACCGCCACGCGGAGGAGGAAGCGGTTCACGCTTTCGCGCGGGGGCTGGGTCTGGCGGCGGAGAGCTTTCTGGCCGACCCTTTGGGCCAGCCGCTCATCCCGAACTGGAACCGCATCGTGGCGGCCATGCCGGACATCTTTCAGAGACTCAACGAAGTCGTGGAAAATGACAACGCCTGAGGTTCGGAACATTGGCTGAGGAAATTCTGGCTCCGCAGGTGAAAGAGGCGGTGGGGAAGGTCGGCACGGCCGACATTGTGATCGGCATCCCCAGCTACAATAACGCGCGGACCATCGGCCACGTGGCGCGCGCGGCGCACGCCGGCCTGCTCAAGTATTTTCCGGAACGCAAGGCTTTGATTATCAATTCCGACGGGGGCTCGAAGGACGGCACGCGCGAGGAAGTCGAAAAGGCTCACCTCGACACGCAGCAGTTGCTCCTCGTCAAGCACGCACTGCACACCGTGCACCGTTTGACGACGCCCTATCACGGCCTGCCGGGCAAGGGCAGCGCCTTTCGCACGGTTTTTCGCATCGCTCAACTCGTCGAGGCGCGGGCCTGTGCTGTGGTGGACGCGGACCTGCGCAGCATTACTCCGGAGTGGTTCGACCTGCTGCTGCGTCCCGTTCTGGAGCGCGATTTCGATTACGTCGCGCCCTACTACAAGCGGCACAAGTATGACGGCACGATCACGAACAGCGTCATCTACCCGCTGACGCGCGCGCTTTACGGGCGCCGCGTGCGCCAGCCGATCGGCGGCGATTTCGGTTTTTCGGGCCGCCTGGCCAGCCACTATCTGACCAAAGACGTCTGGACGACCGACGTGGCCCGGTACGGGATCGATATCTGGATGACGACGACGGCGATCGCGGAAAACTTTCGCGTCTGCCAGGCTTACCTGGGCGCGAAGATCCACGACGCCAAGGATCCGGGCGCCGACTTGAGCGCCATGCTGGTGCAGGTGATTGGCTCCGTCTTCAGCCTGATGGAAACCTACGAAAAGGTCTGGCCGACGGTGCTCGGCTCGCTGCCCACTCCGCTTTTCGGGTTTCCCTTCGAAGTGGGCCTCGAACCGGTCCCCATCAATGTGCCGCGCATGCTGAACGCCTTTCAGCAGGGCTGCCGCGACCTGCGGTCTATCTACGAGCAGGTGATCTCTCCGGATGCCCTTCACAGGTTACTCGGGCTGGCCGAGCAGCCCGGCGAGCAGTTCGTGCTCCCCGACGAGGTCTGGGTCGGCCTCATTTACGATTTGGCGCTGGCCTACCATCGCCGGACGATTGACCGCGAACATCTGGTGAAATCGCTCACGCCGCTCTATCTCGGCTGGGTGGCCTCCTTCGCGCGGCAGACCAAGGACGAAACCGCGGCGCAGGTCGAAGAACGGATCGAGAGACTGAGCCTGGTGTACGAGCAAATGAAGCCCTATCTGATTTCACACTGGTCGCACCGGACCGTGGAAAAGAGGTGATCGTCATGAACGGGTTCTGGGAACAGGCCGTCCTGAATCCCTTACGCGAGCTCGGCCATCAGGCCGTCGCCAGCCTTTCGAGCTTGATGGGCATGATCATCCTTGTCCTGCTCGGACTGCTGATCGGCTGGCTGGCCAAGGAGGCCGTCTACCGGCTCCTCTCAGCGCTCAAGTTCGACCGCCTCTGCGACCGGCTGGGCGTGGCCGGTGAGATCGAACGGCTGGGGCTGGCGCGCTCGTGCTCGTACCTGTCCGGCCAGCTCGTTCAGGGTCTTATCATTCTCACCGCGCTGCTGGCCGGCTTGAACGCCATGCGGACGCAGTGGACGCAGAACCTCGTCGAGCGCTTCTTCCTCTATCTCCCGCACCTGCTGGCGGCGATGGCGATTCTGGTGGTCGGGGCGCTGGTCAGCCGCTTCCTCGGGCGCAGCGTTCTGATCGCCGCCGTCAACGCCCGCATGCCTTCGGCGCGGTTACTCGCCGGGCTGACCCGCTTCTTCGTAATGGCGCTGGCCGTGGTCGCGGCGCTGGACGAACTGGGCATCAGCCGCACCACGATCATCGTGACTTTCTCCATCATGTTCGGCGGGCTGGTCACGGCGGCTGCCATCGCCTTCGGATTGGGAGCGCGCGACCTGGCCCGCGACCTGCTCCAGCGGCAATTCGGCCCGCGTCCTGAAAAGGAGGCCGAGGATTCAATCCAGCACCTGTAGAGGCCAAGGTGGCGGAGAGGAGAGATGACGCCACGATGGTCTTTTTCACCGACCTCGACGGCACGCTGCTCGGTCACGACGATTACGACTGGCGGCCCGCCGCCCGCGCTCTGGAAATGTTGCGCCGGCGTCGGATTCCTCTGGTGCTGGTGACCAGCAAGACGCGCGCCGAGGTGAGGCCGCTGCTCACGAAGCTGCGCCGCCGCGAACCCTTCGTCACCGAAAACGGCGGCGCGGTCTATTTCCCCGACGGGTATTTCCCGTTCCGGATTCGGAACGAGCGGCCGGCGGGAGCAGGCTGGCGCTGTGTGGCGTTCGGAGTTCCGCGGCGGCTGCTGCTGGCCGCCTTACGTCGCGCGGCGCGACAAGCGGGTGCGAAGGTTCGTCCGTTTGCGGAGATGGAGGCGCGGGAAGTGGCCGGGTTGACAGGTCTGAGCCTCCGCGAAGCCCGGCTTGCGATGCAACGCGAATTCGACGAGCCCTTCGTCCTGCGCGAGGAGGCTCGAGCCGCCTGGCCGCGACTGCGCCGGGCGATTCGCGACCAGGGGTTGCGCGCTACGCGCGGCGGTCGCTTCTTCCACATTCTCGGGCGGAATGACAAAGGAGCCGCCGTGCGGAAATTGAAGACGTGGTTTCGACGCCTCGGGCGCGGGCCCATCCGCGCCGTCGGGTTGGGTGACAGCCCCAATGACGTTGCGCTGCTGCGCGCTGTGGACGTTCCCATCCTGGTCGCGCGCCCCGGAGGGCGTTACGATCGGGAAACGCTCGCCGCCGTCCCCCGGGCGCGGCGCGCGGGGGGCGTGGGGCCGGCGGGGTGGAATCGCGCGGTTCTGAAACTGCTCGGGCGCAGGCCGTGCGCGGTCAGGGTGTAAGGAATGAAGATCAGTCTTCGACTGACTCTGGCGATTATCGCGGGCGTGGCCACCATCGCCTTCGTGTTCGCCTGGTTTCAGGTGGCCGGCGAAAAGCGCGCTCTGCGCAGCGAACTCGAGGTCCGCGCCGAGGTCATCGCGGAAAGCCTCGAGGAGGCCGTGGCAGCCCGCTTGGAGCGAGGCTCGCAGGCGGAAATCCTTCGCATCGTGGAGCGCCTCGGAAATCGCGAGAGGCTGGCGGGCGTGGCCGTGTACGGGCCGGACGGCCAGCCGATCGCTTTAACTTCCCGGCTGCGCCAACACCTTTCGGAGCCCCCCGAGGCTCTCTCTCGCGCGCTCGATGAGCGGACCGCCCGCGGAGAGCACCTCAGCCTCGGCGGCGTGCCGACCCATGTTCACGTGCGGCCGCTGGAGGACAGGGCGGGCGCGCTCGCCATCTTCCAGGACACGCGGTACATTGCGGACCAGGAGAGCCGCATCTGGCGCGACACCTTCCTGCGGGTTCTCGTTCAGACGCTGCTCATCGTTATTCTTACGCTGCTGGTCGTTCGCTGGAGCCTGGAAGGACCCATCGCCAAGACCGTCGAATGGATGCGGGAGCTGCGCCGGGGCGGGGAAGTCGAGCGCCTCACGTTGCCCGATGAAGACCTCTTCCGTCCCCTGGCCAAGGAAGTTACGAACCTCGCGCGCAGCCTGGCCGCCGCGCGCGCCGCGGCGGAGGAGGAAGCGCGCCTGCGCGAAGCCGCCGAGTCGCTGTGGACGCCGGAACGCCTGCGCGTCCACGTCCGGAACAAGCTTGAGGATTCGCCTCTCTTCGTCGTCTCCAACCGCGAGCCCTGCATGCACGTCCACCGAGGCAAGGCGATTGAGGCGATGGTCCCCGCCAGCGGCCTCGTGACGGCGCTCGAGCCGATCCTGCGCTCCTGCGACGGCACGTGGGTCGCTCACGGCGGCGGAGACGCGGACCGCGAAACGGTCGATGAGCAGGACCATCTGCGCGTCCCGCCCGACAATCCTCAATACACGCTGCGCCGCGTCTGGCTGACAAAAGAAGAGGAGGAAGGCTACTATTTCGGTTTTTCCAATGAAGGTTTGTGGCCGCTCTGCCACATCGCCCACACGCGGCCGCTTTTTCGCGCCGCCGACTGGGACCAGTATCAGCGGGTGAACCGCAAGTTCGCCCGCGCGGTCCTGGAAGAAATGCAGGGAACCGAACGGCCTTTCGTCCTCGTGCAGGACTACCACTTCGCGCTTCTGCCCCGCCTGGTGAAGGAGGAGCGGCCTGACGCGCGCGTCGCCATCTTCTGGCACATCCCCTGGCCCAACCCCGAAGCCTTCGGGATCTGTCCGTGGCAGCGCGAACTCGTGGACGGGCTGCTGGGCGCTGACCTCGTCGGCTTCCATATCCAGTCGCACTGCACGAATTTTCTGGAATCGGTGGACCGTGCGGTCGAGTGCCGGATCGAGTGGGAGCGGTACGCCGTCAACCGGCGTGGGCATTTCACGCTGGTGCGGCCGTTTCCCGTCAGCGTGGACCTCACCGAGCCGCCGCCCGGCGCGGACCTCCCCTCGCCGTATCTCGAACGTGGAGAACTTTTCAGGGAACTCGGTGTGCAGGCCACATTCATGGGCGTCGGCGTGGACCGCGTGGACTACACGAAAGGGATTCTCGAGCGCTTCCGCGGCGTCGAGCGCTTTCT
>CAZKXX010000049.1:0-26659 GCA_964556705.1 uncultured Acidobacteriota bacterium | reverse complement strand
GCGCGGTGAATACGTTCCCGGGCCTTGTACACACCGCCCGTCACATCACGAAAGTGGGTTGTACTAGAAGCCGCCGGCCTAACCCTTCGGGGAGGGAGGCGTCGACGGTATGATCCATGATTGGGGTGAAGTCGTAACAAGGTAGCTGTAGGAGAACCTGTGGCTGGATCACCTCCTTTCTAAGAGAGAACCGGTCCTCGGGGTCGTCTTGACGATGATCAGGCCGGGGACATATCGCTCAACGGTCTGAAATTTCAAATCTCAAATTTGCGATTTCAGAACGGCGTGGCAGCTCAACTCAGTTGTTAAAGAGCAGTCGAGAGTTGAAAGTTCAAGGTTGAAAGTCAAGGCCCCGAGCTTCGGGGCCTTTTGATTTTTGCGGCCTTCCCCCGGCCCCGGAACCGCCTTGGCCCGCCCTTTTGGCAGCTCTCCTGCTGTCTCTTGCTGATCGCACCCGCAGTCCCCCCAAGGAGTGTGTCATGGCACCCATCTCGAGACGCGAAATGCTCGCCACCCTGGCCGCGCTGCCGGCGGCTTATGCCCTGCGGGGCGGCGACGACGGCTGGATTCCCCTCTTCGACGGCCGCTCGCTGGACGGCTGGAAAGCGAACGAAAACCAGGCCACCTTCAAAGTCGCGGACGGAGCAATTGTGGCGCAAGGCCCTCGTTCGCACCTGTTCTATTCGGGCGCCGTCCGCAACGCGGAGTTCAGGAATTTTGAATTGAAAGTGGAGGCCATGGCGCGCCCGGGCTCGAACTCCGGCGTCTATTTTCACACCCGCTTCCAGCCCCAGGGCTGGCCGGAGAAGGGTTTTGAAGTCCAGATCTGCAACACGGTTCTCGGCGAGACCGGCTACCGCGAGCGGAAGAAGACCGGGTCGCTTTACGCCGTGCGCAACGTTTACAAGCAGCTCGCGCGCGACGACGAATGGTTCGAGCTTCACGTTATCGTTCGCGGCAAGCGCGTCGAGATCCGCCTGAACGGAACGCTGATTGTCGATTACATCGAGCCGCAGCCGCCCGTCACGCCGCCCGGGATGTCGGGGCGCGTTCTCGGCAGCGGCACGTTCGCGCTTCAGGGTCACGACCCGGATTCGCGCGTCGCGTTCCGAAACATCCGCGTGAAGCCGCTGCCCGACGACCTCACAGACGGCGTCTCCGACCCGCCCGTGGTGGACGACGTTTACCGCGAACTCCTGCGCCTCAACGCCGAGAACTATCCCGTCGTGGATTACCACGCGCACCTGAAGGGCGGATTGAGGGTGGAGGATCTCCTTGCGGAAGCGCGCCGCAACGGCATCCAGTACGGCATCGCCGTCAACGGAGGACTCGGCTTCCCCGTCACTGACGATGCGGGCGCCGAGGCGTTCCTCGCGGAATTGGAGGGCCAGCCCGTGTTCACGGCCTTGCAGGGCGAGGGCCGCGAGTGGGTGACGCTCTTCTCCCCGCGCACAATCGCGAAGTTCGACTACGTCTTCACCGACGCCATGACCTTCACCGATGATTCCGGCAAGCGCCTGCGGCTGTGGATCCAGGAAGAAGTCGGCGAGATCCCGGACGCCGAAAAGTTCATGGACATGTACGTGGACCGCATCGTCGGCGTGCTGACCAACGAGCCGATCGATATCCATGCGAATCCCACGTTCCTGCCCGACGTCATCGCCGCCGATTACGACCGGCTGTGGACGCCGTCGCGGATGCAGAAGGTGATTGCTGCGGCGAAGCAGAACGACGTGGCCATCGAAATCAACAGCCGCTTCCGTATTCCCAGCGCGACGTTCATCAAAGCGGCCAAGCAGGCCGGCGTGAAATTCTCCTTCGGGACGAACAACGAAGGGCGCGAGCTCGGCCGGCTCGAGTATTGTCTCCAGATGGTCAAGGAATGCGGCCTGACGTGGGACGATTTCTTCGTTCCCAGACCCGACGGCCAGAAACCCGTCCAGAAGCGCGGCCTGTGGTGAGCGCGTCGAAGCCATCCAATGGAACGCGGCCCTCGTGGCGCTTCCTCGCACGAGGCATCCCCCCAAACCTTTCCGTCAGGGCGCTGTCTCTGATAAATTCACTTCGTGGACCCTCAATTCGTCGCCAACGGCCTGGTCTGGTACATCGCCTTCCTTTTTTCGCTGACGTGTCACGAGGCGGCGCACGCGCTGGTGGCGAAGTGGGGCGGCGATCCGACCGCCGCCCTGGGCGGCCAGGTGACGCTCAATCCGCTGCCGCACATGCAGCGCGAAATCTTCGGCACGATCATCGTGCCGGTCCTCTCCTACGCCCTCGGCGGCTGGATGATCGGCTGGGCGAGCGCGCCCTACGATCCGCTCTGGCGCGACCGTCACCCGAAGCGCGCCGCCTGGATGGCGCTCGCCGGGCCCGCGGCGAACTTCATCCTCGTCGCGCTCGCTGCGGCGGCGATTCGTGTTCTGATTCTTGCCGGAGTCCTGGAACGGCCGGATTATGCCAGTTTCACGAGTGTTGTGGCCGCGCCCTCGGAAGGCCTGGCCACAGGGCTGGCTTTTTTCCTGAGCATCCTGTTTTCGCTTAACCTGCTGCTGGCGGTTTTCAATCTGCTGCCCGTGCCGCCGCTCGACGGCCACGCCGCCATCGGGCTCGTCGTCGGCGATACGCTGGCGCGCCGCTACGCAGAACTCACGCGCGACCCCATGATGTCCATCGTCGGAATCGTCATCTGCTGGAACATCTTCCCGTACATCTTCCGCCCCGTCTTCAGCCTCGCGCTTTCCGTGCTTTACCAGTAGCGCAGGTCTGTTTTGTGACCTGCGGTTCTTCTGTTTTGTGGCCTGCGGCCCTTCGTGCCGCGATGACAAGCCGCGGGTCACAGAACAGACCCGCGCTGCCCTTGACTCGGCGCGCTTTCTCACCGGGTGAGGGGTAAGTCGCGCTGCAAGTCTGCCTTTCCGCAGGTGGCTGGCGCATGCCTCGCGCTTCGCGCGACTTCTGCGATGAAGTCTGTTACCGCGCTCTCGTGCCTCCAGCACGTGCTCTTTTCGATCGTCTTTCGACCAGCTTGTGCAGATTGCGCAGGTGTACGTCCATTTGCTTCTCCAGGGGAGTGCGGTTCTCCGAGGCGCGCCGTCGGCGAATCGTGTCCCGCTCGCCCCTGGCTGCGTGGCTGAGCGCCCCGGTTCTGTGGCGGCGCGACGCCGTAAAGGGTGACCTGACTTCGTTCAAGCGTACGCATCGCGCCCTTCAAATTTCTCATCATTTGTGCAAGCTTGCGCTCAGCCGCCCGGCGACGACGAAAGATATTCCTGAAATCCTCAATCTTATCCGCGAGCTGGTGGAGTCAGGGCCGGGCCGGGTTGCCTCTGAGCGCGCCGGCGGGATTTCCGGTCAAACTGGCAGGATTTGTTGTAAACTGCGGACATGATGGCGCGCACACGAGAACAAGTTCTGGCCCGGCTGGAGGAGAATCGCGAAGTGCTGCGGCGGTTCGGGGTGAAGAGTCTCGGCCTGTTCGGCTCGGTGGCGCGAGGCGAGGGCACAGGCGCGAGCGACCTCGATTTCGTCGTGGAATTCGAACGGAATACGTTCGACGCTTACATGGACCTGAAGGAATTCCTGGAGGGCCTCTTCGCCTGCCCCGTGGATCTGGTGCTTGCCGACACGCTCAAGCCCCGCCTGCGCGAGCCCGTGCTCCGGGAAGCAATCCATGCCCAGGGACTATAAGGTCGGCCTCGAAGATATCGTCGACGCAATCCATAAAATCCGCACGGACACGGCGGGCGCCACCCTGCAAACATTCAAACAGGACACCAGGACTTTCGACGCGGTCGTCCGCAATTTGGAGATCATCGGCGAGGCGGCCAAGAGCCTGCCGGATTCCGTGCGTTCCAGATATCCCGAGATCGACTGGAAGAGGATCGGGGGATTGCGCGACATCCTGATCCACGAGTACTTTGGCGTGGATGCCGAAATCGTTTGGGACGTGGTTGAAAACAAACTCCATCGCCTGGAAGATGTAGTGCAGCAGATGCTGAAGGAATAATCCCTCGCGTGTCCCACCTGAAACAATGCAAACCATACGCCCTGCGACCAAGAACGACATTCCCGAAATTCTCAAGCTCATTCGCGAGCTGGCGGAGTACGAAAAGCTGCTCGACTTGGTGGTGATCACGGCCGAGGATCTGGAGCGCGATGCGTTTGGGGAAGAGCCGATCATTCACATCCTGATGGCCGAGTGGGACGGCGAGGTCGCCGGTTATGCGCTCTATTTCTTCAACTACTCCACCTTTCGCGGACGCCCCGGAATCTTCCTCGAAGACCTCTTCGTGCGGCCGGCGTTCCGGCGCCGCGGAATCGGCCGGGCACTGCTCGTCCACCTGGCGAAGATTGCGGTGCGCGAAGGCTGTGCGCGCTTCGAGTGGCAGGTGCTCGACTGGAACACGCCGGCGATTGAATTCTACAAGTCGCTCGGCGCCGTGGCCATGAAGGAATGGATCACGATGCGCGTCTCGGGCGAGGCGCTCGCCCGGCTTGCTTCGACGGCGCCGTGAATTCGGCTCTCGCCTTGCGGGTCGCTCCTATTTCGTCAGCACCTTGACGTCGAAGGCGGGAATTTCGACGCTCGCCGGTTCCGTCCCGCCGGTCAGGGCGTTGCTGAGCGGCGCGCCGAGCGTAACCGTCTGAGGCTTTTCGGTGTAGTTCATCAGAAAGATGATCTTCTTCCCGTCCTTGTCGCGTTCCGCGTACTCGACACCTTCCGGCATGGCGGGGGCGACCGAAACTCCCTTCTCATCGCAAACGAAGGCGGCGAGCCGCGCGTAGCCGGGCTCGGCAACTTCGGTGCCGATGTAAATCACCGTGCCCGTTCCCACGCGGTTCACCGTCGCCGCCGGTTTTCCGGCGTAGTAGCCCTTCGTGTAGGTCGCCAGCACGTCGGCCGTCGTCGGCTCGAGAATGTCGAACCAGGCGCGCGCCGGGTAACGCACGCCTTCCTCGTCCACGACTTCCTGCTCCTGGTTGGTGTGCGGGTCGAAGTCGCGGATGGCGATGCCCGCCAGCTCCGCCAGCGGCCCGGGCAGCGTCCGGTCCGTGTAAACGTTGTGCTGGTCCTTCACTCCCGAGCGGTAGCTCAGCACCAGCGTCCCTCCGCCTTCCACGAATTGGCGGAGCTTCGCGGCGAGGTCGGGAGTGACGACGAAGAGCGACGGAGCGACGAGGATTTTGTATTTCGAAAAATCGTGTTGCGGAAAGACGGCGTCCACGCTCGCGCCGTGGCGCCGAAATCCCTCGTAATACATCCGCATCTGGCGGTTGTAGTCGAATTCCCGGGTCAGCGGCTGGATGCGAAACGCCCAGCGGCTGTCGGGTGAGACGAGGATGGCCACGTCCGACTTGATTTTCGAGCCGCGCAGCAGCTCGGTCAGTTGGGCGAATTCCTTCCCCATGCGCGAGACCATCCGGAAGCGGGCGTTCGGATGGCTGTCCTGGTCGAGGACGCCCTGCCAATACTGCTCGCTGCCGAATCGCGAGGTGCGCCAGCGGAAATAAACCATGCCGTCGGCGCCGTTCGCCACCGCCTGGTAGGTCCAGACGCGATAGAGTCCCGGGGCGGCCTGGCGTCCCCAGAAGCTCAGCCAGCCCGGCAGGCCGGCCTGCTGCTCCATGACGATGAAATTCTGATTGTCCTTGGCGCCGCGCATCAGGGCGTGCGCGAGGCTCGTGCCGAAATAATACGAGTAGTCCTCGCCGAACATCGGGTAATTGTCCCAGGCGAGAAAATCCACCGGCTCGAAAAGTTCCGAGTAGTCCACCTGATCGAAGTAGCCCATGGCGTTGTGGGTGATGGGCTGCTTCGGCGCAATCTTCCTCAAGAGATCCACCTGGAGCTTCAGGTAGTCGCGCGTGGCGCGGCTGTGGAAGCGGCGATGGTCGAGGGCCAGACTGGGATTGTGCGCGCCGAACAGCGTGTTCCACGGCAGCGGGACCTGCGACCAGTCCGTGTAGGTGTGTCCCCAGAATATCGTTCCCCAGGCCTGGTTGAGCGCGTCGAGCGTCTTGAACTTGTTTCGCGCGTAGTCCTGAAAGGCTTTCTGGCAGAACGCATCGAAGCAATAGGGATTGCCGAGCTCGTTGTCAATCTGCCAGCCGATGACGCCCGGATGGTTCTTGTAGTGCTCGGCCATCGCGGTCACGATGCGGCGCGTGGCGGCGAGGAAGTTCGGGTTGTGAAGGCAGTAGTCGCGGCGCGAGCCGAAGCGGTGCCGAACGCCGTTTTCGTTCATCGTGGCGATGTCCGGGAATTTCGCGTAGAGCCAGGCGGGCGGCGCAGCCGTGGGCGTGCCCAGCATGACCTTGATTCCCTGCGCGTTCAGGACTTGGATGGCGCGGTCGAGCCAGGCGAAATCGAACTGGCCTTCCGCCGGCTCCATCTTCACCCAGGCAAACTCCGCCAGGCGCACGAAGTTGATGCCCGCGTCCTTCATCATTCTGGCGTCCGAGTCCCACTGGCTTTCCGGCCAGTGCTCGGGGTAGTAGTCCACGCCGAAAACGAATCGGCCGCCATTCCAGCCGGTCAAGTCGAAGGGCTTGGCCGGACCGGCGGGTGGGGCGCCGAGAAGGGATGAGGCCAGAAGCAGCGCGCTTGCGAAGAACAGCGCAGCCCTTCCGCTCAGGAATCTCATGGGATTGCCCTCCAGTCGAGAAGTGGCCCGGCAGGGTGCTTCTGCGGGCGCGCGGCGGACGGCCACATTATTCCGGTTCCGTGCCATGGCGTGTCAATCGAAAAATGCCGCAGCGCTCGGTGAAGGGCCTCGCCAAAACACTTGGTACCCGAGGCACGCTCAAATTGTCCGCAAGCCCCCGCTGCGCATTGACTGCGGACTTGGGTCTTGTTAGATTGCTTTGCTTCCGTCGCGCCGGGCAGCGCACGAGGGCGGGATGGCAAGCGTTTGGACGTCGCGCTCGGCCCGCGCTGGCGCGGCGCATCATATCGCAGTCATTCGGGGAGAGACACTTATGGCAAAGAACGGCAAGGGAACGATTGGAATCCTGACCGGCGGCGGAGACTGTCCCGGGTTGAACGCGGTTATCCGGGCGGTGGTGCGGCGCGCGGAGCAACGGGGTTACAAGGTGCTGGGCGTCAAGAACGGCTGGCTGGGAATGGTCAAGGGCATGGCCGAGCCGCTCACCCTGTTTTCCGTCTCCGGCATCCTGCCGCGCGGCGGGACGATTCTGGGCACTTCGCGCACGAATCCGCTGAAGAAGGAAGAGGACAAGAAAGCGGTCCTCGCGAACATGAAGAAGCTCGAGATGGACTACCTGATCGCCGTGGGCGGCGAAGACACGCTGGGCGTGGCCCGCCATTTGGCGGAGGAGAAGGTCAAGGTGGTCGGCGTGCCCAAGACGATTGACAACGACGTCGAGGGAACCGACCAGACTTTCGGCTTCGATACGGCAGTTTCCATTGTGACGGAGGCGATTGACCGGCTCCACACGACGGCGGAGTCTCACCAGCGCGTCATGGTGGTGGAGGTGATGGGCCGGCACACGGGCTGGATCGCCGTGGTGGGAGGACTGGCGGGCGGCGCCGACTGCATCCTGATCCCCGAGCATCCCATGACCATCGAGGATGTCGCGGGAATCATCAAGAAGCGCCACTCGCGCGGACGCCTGTTTTCGATTGTCGTGGTGGCCGAAGGGTTCAAGCTCAAGGAGTCCGAGGGACTGGTAACGAAAGACCAGAAGCTGGACCAGTTCGGGCACGCGCAACTGGGCGGCATCGGCGAAGTCATCGCCAAGCGCTTGGAAAAGCTGACCGGCTACGAAACCCGTGTCACGGTCCTCGGTCACATCCAGCGCGGCGGTTCGCCCACCGCCTTCGACCGCGTGCTCGGCACGCGCTACGGCGTGAAAGCCGTGGACCTCATCGAGGAGGGCAAGTTCGGCCACATGGTGGCGCTGCGCGGCGGCAAAATTACGGACATCCCGCTCGGACAGGCCATGCGCAAGCTCAAGCACGTGGACCCCGAACTCATCGCCATCGCGGAAATTTTCTACGGATAGTCCCGCCGTCAGCCTATTTCCCGACGAGCGAAGACGCGGCCTGCGCGCGGGGTTCGATCGCAGGCGTCAGTTGGGTAGCGAATGATTCGACCGCGGCATCGGGCAGGCAGGCGAGGAAGGCCCGCGTGGCCAGCAGCGTCTCCTTCGCAATCAGGTCGAAGTCATGGTAGAGGTAGTCGAGCCGCCGCCAGGTTTCCCGCGTCCCGTCGTCCGTGCGTTCCGCGAACCGGCGAGCGTAATCGTACTCGGCGGTCAGCGTCTCGACCGCGCGCCGCAGAAACCGCAGGTGGAGTTGCACGCGAAGGTTCGACCGGAAGACCAACTGGTCCAGCAGTTCGTGCAGCCGGGCCGAATCTCCCATCAGCCGCGTCTTGAAGTGCTCCGCGGATTTCCCGCGCACGGGAACGACGATGACGGGGGCGTCGAGGTGACGGCCGATGACACTGAGCGTCGCGGAAAGAATCTCCGTCAGGCGCCGCCATTCCGCCACCGAAAGCCGCGCCAGTCGCCACGCCAGTTCGCTCCGGCCGTCGCGGTGCTGTTCGATTGCCTCGTTCAGCACCACGCCCACCATGTGCGAATGCGCTTCGACTTCGCGCACCAGACGGAGGTAAAGCGATTCCCGGTCGGGGCTGAGACGGGGAACGCCCGCGCGGCGCGGCGCTTCCGGACGGTTCAGCCGGAGCAGCCGGCGCAGCAGCCAGCCGGCTGACAGGAGGACGATTGCGCCGAGGATCCAGGGGAACATGTGAGCGTTACTATACGGATTTCCGAACGGCCGCTCAAGAACAAAAATCAATCCTTTTCTGAGACCGCAAGAAGTAGTACCGGGACCGTTACCCCCGAAGGGAATCGCGCGGGCCTGCGTTCCTTGACACTCCTTCGCGGCGAAACCTATAATTCCGCCCTTTGCGCACCGTGTCGCGTCCCATCATGCCCGTCGAGGGCGAAGGAGCTTCGGATTGTCCACGCACGAATCGGACGCCCTGATTCAGCAGCGCAAGACCAAGCTCGAACGGATTGCCGAACTCGGTTTCGAGCGCTACCCGCGCAAATTTGAGTGCTCGCACACGCTGCCCGAGATTCTCGAGAAATACTCCTCCCGCACGGCCGAAGAGCTGGAAAAGGAGAAGCTTTCCGTGCGCGTGGCCGGACGCATGATGACCGTCCGCCCGCACGGCAAGGCGGGCTTCGCGCACTTGCAGGGCGGCGGCGCGCGGCTGCAAATCTACGTCCGGCTCGACGCGGTCGGTGAGAAGCAGTTCGAACTTTATAAACTCCTCGACCTCGGCGACCTGGTGGGCGCGGAGGGCTATCTGTTCCGCACGCGCACGGGCGAGCTGAGCGTGCACGTCGAAAAGCTCCACTTTCTGGCCAAGGCGCTGTTACCTCTGCCGGAAAAATGGCACGGGCTGCACGACGTCGAAATCCGCTACCGGCAGCGCTACCTCGATCTGATGGTCAATCCGCCGGTGCGGGAGGTTTTCGAGAAGCGTTCCCGCCTGGTGCGCGCGCTGCGGCAGTTTCTGGAAGGCGAGGGCTACCTCGAAGTCGAGACGCCCATGATGCAGCCGCTCGCCGGCGGCGCCATGGCCCGGCCGTTCAAGACCCACCACAACGCGCTCGACCTCGACCTCTACCTGCGCATCGCGCCGGAACTCTATCTGAAGCGGCTCATCGTCGGCGGGCTCGACCGGGTGTTCGAGATCAACCGCAACTTCCGCAACGAGGGCATCTCAACGCAGCACAACCCGGAATTCACGATGCTCGAGTTCTACCAGGCTTACGCCGATTATCGCGACATGATGGCGCTCACCGAACGCCTGATGCGCCACGTGGCGATGGCGGTGGCCGGGTCGCTCGAATTCGAGTTCGACGGGAAGAAGATTTCGTTCGAGAGATTCCAGCGTTACACGATGCAGGAAGCGGTGGTGCGCTTCTGGCCCGAGCAGGGGAAGGGTCCGAAACTCGAAGACCTGGCCGAGCCGCGCGCCATCTTCCGCTGGACGGCGGCGTACGACGACTTCGCGCGCCGCGCCGGGCGCGAGCCGCTCGGGCTTGCCGAGGGCGCCGCGCCGGGCCTGGCGCTCCAGGAACTTTTTGAAGCTGTTTCGGAAGAGCACCTCATCCAGCCCACGTTCATTCTGGATTTTCCGCTGGAAGTTTCGCCGCTTGCCAAGCAGAAGCCCGAAGACCCGAATTACGTCGAGCGCTTCGAGCTCTACGTCGCCGGCATGGAAATCGCCAACGCCTTCAGCGAGCTGAACGACCCCGTCGAGCAGCGCCGGCGGTTCGAGTACCAGCAACTGCTGCGCGACAAAGGCGACCTCACTGCGCATGCCGTGGACGAGGACTACATCCGAGCGCTCAGCTACGGCATGCCGCCCACGGGCGGCGAAGGGATCGGCGTGGACCGCCTGGCCATGCTCCTCACCAACTCGCGCTCCATCCGCGAGGTGATTCTTTTTCCGCTTCTGCGCCCGGAAAAATCGTCGGACTGATCCGGGCGACGCGAGCAAGAAGGCCCCGCTGGCGCGGGCGTCGCCGCTGGGTGGGGGCGACGATCAGCGCGGCGTACGCGCTCGGGTGGTGGGGAAGTCCCGTTGATTCGAGGAAACGATTCCTTCCCGTCCTGCTTTACGGCCCCGGCCCCGCGGCGCCCTGGCTCCGCAGGCAACGGCCCCATCCGCGCAAAGCGTCTTCGAGTTTTGAATTGATCTCGCTGTTCTCGGCCTGGAGCTTCTCGCGCAACTCGTGGCACTGGTCTTTGGCCGCCGTGCAGTGAATGAGCGCGGCTTCTTTTTCTTTCAACGCCGCCTCTTTCGTTCGCAGCGCCGCTTCGTGGCGCGGCTGCAGCACGAGATACCATCCGCCCGCTGCCAGCAGGCCCGCCAGCAGGAATCCGCCCAGAAAGACCACCAGTAATTCCGTCCCCCAGCTCCCCCCGGAGTTCCTCATGGCCGCGCCTCCCGCGTGGAGTCCGGCCCATGGTATCAGAGGATGACGGGCGTGCTCACCCGCGTCACCCGCGCGCGCCGGAGAGCAATCGTCCGAAGCCCACCAGCAGGACGGCGCCCACGGTGGCCGCGGCGAGGCCTCCGATGTAACCGAACGACTCGACGCCCAGCCGCCCGAAAATCCATCCGCCGATGACGGCGCCCACCAGGCCCAGGCACAGGTTCGCCACCAGCCCGAAGCCGCGGCCGCGCGTGATCTTGCCGCCCAGCCATCCCGCAATCAGACCAATAAGAATCCAACCGATCACGCCGGGAGTCATGAGAGCCTCCGTTCGCGAAGGTCATTTTAGCATTCAGGGACGCGAGTCTTTGAGGCGAAAACGTCGCCCGCAATAGGAGGCGCAGCGGTTTCGAGCCGGAATCGCGGGCGGAACAGACCGGAGACGAAAAGGGGGAGCCGAGGGTGGCTCCCCGCTTTTCTTTTCTTCCTGTGGCCGTGGTGGCCGCCCCGGGAGCGACCGCCGCGGTGCGCACCGCAAGAGCGGTGTGGTTATTCGGTCGTTTGATGCAGGCCCGGTGGAGTCCTACCTCCTTCCGTCTGCATACTTCACTCTTACTCCTGGTGAGAGAGAAATGCAAGCGCATCCTGCAAGCGCCTTTTCTTCCGTGAATTTGCGCACGGGCAGGAGGCCCGTGGTACGGCAGTAGCTCAGCCTTCCGCCCGGCCGCGGAACGATGTCGTCTCCTCTGTGTTCTCTGCGCCTCTGCGGTGAGACTCGTGGGCCGAATGGCGCTATAATCTGCGCATTATGAAAACCAAACTCTTCGCATCACTCCTCATCGCGTTGGTCTGGATGATTCCGCAGCCAAACCTTGCCGCGGAAAACAATCCGGACGAAAAAGAATGGATCCAGCTTTTCAACGGCAAGGACTTGAACGACTGGGTGCCGAAAATCACCGGCTTCGAGCCGGGCGAGAATTTCGGCAACACCTTCCGCGTCGAAAACGGCGTGTTCAAGATTTCCTACGACCAGTACGACAAGTTCGGCGGCCGTTTCGGCCACATCTTCCACAAGCAGAAGTTTTCGCACTACATCATCGCCGTCGAATACCGCTTCGTCGGCGAGCAGGTGGCGGAAGCTCCCAACTGGGCGCTGCGCAACAACGGCATCATGGTCCACACGCAGCCGCCGGAAACGATGCAGAAGGACCAGGATTTTCCCATCTCCATCGAGGTCCAGTTGCTCGGTGGATTGGGTTCGGGCGAGCGCACCACGGCCAACCTCTGCACGCCCGGGACGAACGTGGTGATGGAGGGCAAGCTGGTGACGCAGCACTGCGTCAACTCGCGCTCGAAGACCTATCATGGCGACCAGTGGGTGCGCGTCGAGGCGATGGTGCTCGGGAGCTCGACCATTCGGCACATCGTGGAAGGCGAGGTCGTGCTCTCTTACGAGATGCCCCAGATCGGCGGCGGCGCGGTGAGCAAGCACAATCCCTGGCTCATGCAGGACGGCAAGCTGCTCTCCGAAGGCCACATCGCGTTGCAGGCCGAGAGCCACCCGACCGAGTTCCGCAAAATCGAATTGCTGAACCTCGCCGGCTGCATGGACCCGAAAGCGAAGAACTACAAATCGTATTTCGTGAAGGCGGAGAACTGGAAGTGCCGGTATTAGGGGGGTGTTCCTTCAGCCGAAGGCGGGGTGTTTGTCGGCAATCCAGGCTTCGACGATGAGACGAAACTCCCGAGCCTTGTTCAGGAGTTCGTCGGCCTCGCTTTGACTGGCCACTTCCGCCGCGTCGTAGTCAATCAGGTTGCGTTTTCTCCGGCAAAGGTCGAAGTATTCCATCAAGGCTCGAGCTGTGGCTCCCAACGCCCGCGAAGCGGCTTCGAGCGCGAGTTGGTGGTGTCCCGCGGCAGCGGCGACACGGTATCCCTCGCAGGCGACGACGATTCTCGAGAGCTGAAGCACGGCGTTGTAAGCGATGGCAAACTTGCGGTCGGCGGAGAGCCCCGGCACGGCGGCGTCGGCCAGATCTCGCTCCACCACGTTGCGTAAGTCCCCGATTTCCTGCCGGGTCGGGCGGTGGCATTTGATGCGGCCTTCAGCCAGCCAGAGCTTCCAACTCACCCGCGTCTCCAAAGATGAAGATCTTCCGCTCGGCCGCCAGAGAGCGGAGGAAGTGCTGTCCTCTTCGCCGTCTTTCCGCGAATTCACGCGGCGTGTAGACGGTCGCGTTGACCGACCGTCCGAGGATTCGCTCCGCTTTGCGAAGCGCCGGTGCCAGGGATGCCAGTCCCACTTCACCGACCACGATGAGATCCACGTCGCTTTCGGGACGTTCCCGACCTCGCGCCACCGAGCCGTAAACGAACGCGAACTGGATGCCTCCCGCAAACGGCTGGAGCACTTTACGCAGGACGGGGACAATTCCCCGGGCCGCTTGCAGGATGCCGGCGAGGGAAGAAAAAAACGGGCTGTCACGCCGGGCCTGGTAATACACGCGTCGGCCGTCCTGGCGGCGTCGGACGAGGCCCGCCGAAGTCAGCCGCCAGACTTCACGCTGGAGGCTGGAGGGCGCGAGGCCAAGGTGCGCGGCGAGATCGCTCAAATACCACCACTGGTCCGGGTGAAGGAAGAGGGCTTCCAGCACGGCCTGCCGGGTGCGCGGCCAGAGGGCGTCGAGAGCGGACACGTGCTTACGCATTTTGCGTAAAAATATACGCAATATGCGTAAATGTCAAGCGCCGCCCGCGGAATCACTTTCCGGCTGCGGAGCCCTGCCGCAGAACTTCAAACTCCGCGTGCGGTGTGGCTGAGGAATCGCCGCCCACCGACCGGTCGAATTTTCCGGGTTCCACGACCCACGTCATTTCCGCGGGGCCCCAGAAACGCAATTCTTCCGGGCCGAGCGAAAACCGCACCCGCTTCTTTTCGCCGGGCGCGAGCCGGACGCGTTCGAACCCTCCCGGTTCGCGCATCGGACGCGACGCGCTTCCCGTGCGCTGGTGAATCTCAAGCTGCATGACTTCATCGCTGGCGCGGCGTCCATTTGAAGATGGTCGTCAAAAACAAAATTCGAGGAGCCGGGCGATTTCGCCTCACATTGCTCGCGCGAGCCGGGTCACACGCGCGCGCATCCGGCGTGTCCTAGGGGACCGGCTTCACCGTCAGAAACTGTTCGTCAATTTCCACCTGATAGCCGCTGGCGAGGCGGTTGGTTTCATTCGCCATGCCGACCACGGCCATCAGCTCGGCGAGCATCGCGTCACTCATTCCCGCTTTGCGCGCCGCCGCAGAGTGCGAGGCGATGCAGTAGGCGCACTGATTGGTCGCGCTCACGGCGAGATAGATCATCTCCTTCGTCAGCGGGTCGAGCGCGCCCGCGGCCATGATTTCCTTCACGCTCTGCCAGGTGCGGCGGAGCGTCAGCGGGTCGTGGGCGAGCGCTTTCCAGAAATTGTTCACGCGGTCCGTCTTGCGCGTCGCCATGATGTCGTCATAAACGGCGCGCACTTCGGCGCTCGCCGCGTCGTATTCAATCAATCCTAACGTGGCCATGACATTCCGTCTCCAATTGGATTTCCGTCGTCCCGCGCGCGTGCCTCTCAGCGCATCTTGCGAATCTGTTTGAACAGCCGCTTGAAGGTCTCCGCGGCTTCGCGGCTCCCGACAGGCGCTCTTCGGTCGCCGTGGTACGCGCGAATGAAATTGGCGGAGCTTCCCCAGGTCGTCTGCAGCATTCCCAGCATCCGCTCCGCGATGGCGGGATTGGCGTTGGCGCGCACGGAGCGCATCCCTTCCAGTTGCCCGAGCGCCACGGGCGTTTTGCGCCACGGCGCAGAGACAACCCGGAAACCTTCGACAGCAAAATACGCCGCCGTCGGCGGCGCCGAGTCATAGTGCCAGTCGCAGATGACGATATCGCGCGGGACTTGGCGAATGGCCGGCGCCGTGCCGTTTTCACTTGCCTCCCACTCGCCGAGTCCCGTCGTTTTCGAATCGAGCAGCCGGTCGCCCCATATCCACATTTCGCGCTTCGAACTCGCCAGATGGTCGCGCAGCTTTTGGACTTCTTGCGCGAACAATTCGGCCGGGTTGCGGCCTTTGCAGCGGGGGCAGTCCGGGTCGGCGACGATGAAAATTTCGTCGAGGCCCACGTGCACCGCGTCGGCTTCGGTCACTTCCGCCAGCTCGTCCACGAGCGCGAAGACCACCCTGTGCAGGTCCGGGTGCAGCGGGCAGTAGCTGCGGCAGTAGATGCCTTCGTTGTCCGGATATTTCCCCGGCGTTTCATCGAACTGGGGATAGGCGCGCAACAGCCCGAACGTCGTCTTCTCCCAGGACTGGTGTCCCCACAAGTTGATGAGCGGAATCAGCCGCACGCCGGCGGCCCGGCAGGCGGCGACGATGGCTTTGACGTCGTCGCGTGAGAGCGCGTCCGCGTCCACGACTTCGGGGTGGCTCGTGAATTGATAGCGGTAGTTGATCTCCATGACCAGCAGATTGACCCCTTCCTTGGGGAGCGCTTTGCGGATGAATTCTACGGTCAGGGAAACTTCGTCCGGCCTCGGCACACTCAGATAAAGCCCGCGCACGGGAAGCCGCGCGCCCTCCGCTCCGGCCGACACGGTTGCCGCGAGGAAAGCAGCGAGGACTGCGGAAAAGGTGCGAACGAAAGATTGCTTCATCGCATGACCTCAGACCGAACGGACGAACGCCATCAAGTTCGGCGGCGGGCATCATACCGGGCGGGGAGGAGGCCGGCAAGAAGGCTGTGCGCCCTTGTATCACCGCCGCCCCTCGGCGGGGGAGAACCACGGGCGAACCTGACTAACATAGGCTGGCCAAGGACCTCTGCTTCTCCGGCTTGATGCTGCCTGATGGGTTTGCGGAGTCCCTCCCAATCAGGTTCCTCATAAACGTTTAAGTGTTTGAATAAAAATGCTTTATTAGTCGAATCGGAATTCCGTTCACTTTTTGTTTCTGTTCGCGTATAATGAACATATTCTTTTTGTGTACAATCTGTTCATCCATGGACCATGTTCACCGAAGGCGTACAAAGTGATTTAGTGAACAGATCAAGGGAGGAGAGTCATGGCAGCCGGCACGATCGAACGCAACATCCTGCAAAAGGCCATCGATGCTTGGAGAAAGCAGACTGGCCTGGAGTTCACCATTGACAAAGAGCGACCAGGGCTGCCCATGCCCCAAGAGGCGGACGCGCGACTGCGGCTTCAGGCTCCCGGGCTCGACATGCAGTTCGTCGCAGAAGTAAAGGGCACTGTCACCAACGCGACGCTAGGGGTGGTCGCAGAAAGGCTACGCCGCCACGGACAAAAAGGAATTCTGGTCGCCGAGTACGTAAATCCAAATCTGGCGGAACGGCTAAAAGAAATGCGCATTCCTTTCCTGGATGTGGCGGGAAATGCCTACGTGAATGAGTTTCCACTTCTGGTGTACATCAAGGGGGAACGGCCCGCGAAAGTTCCACGAGGAGCGCGACCAACGCGGGCCTTTCAGCAAGCTGGACTGAAGGTACTTTTTGCGCTGCTATGCAAGCCCGGTCTGGCGGATGAGAACTACAGGGAAATCGCAAGGGTTGCCGGGGTGGCACTGGGAACTGTTGGGTGGATCGTGGCGGATTTGAACGAACAGGGCTTTTGGCTTGATATGGGGAAACGCGGTCGAAGGCTTGTGAACAAGGCGAAGCTGTTGGAGAGGTGGGTGACCGCCTACCCGGAGCAGCTGAAGCCGAAACTTCTGATCGGACGGTTTGCGGCTCCGAAAACTACCGACCCATGGTGGGAGCACGTTCGGATACGGGAATTCAATGCCTACTGGGGCGGAGAAGTTGCGGCGGCTATGTTGACGCATCACCTTAAGCCAGAACTGGCGACGGTTTATATCAGAGGTCAATACAACGAGGGCATCTTCTTTCGGCGAGCCATGAGATTGCCCGCAGCTCGCGTGGAGGAATTCGCCATCCGAAACAGGCTTAAGAGAGACCCGCGCGGAGACGTCGAAATCTTAAGGGTATTTTGGGCCCCCGACTGCGATACGGCGGTCGTGCAAGGCGCTCCGACTCCTGGCCGCGATTGGGCGGCGGAACGAGTCGCCCCTCCCCTTCTGGTGTACGCCGACTTGTTGGCGACGGGGGACGACCGATGCATCGAGACAGCGAGAATGATTTATGAACAATGCCTTGCTGGACTTGTCGGGGAAAATTGATGGCGCGTTGCTGGATCTCTTCGAGGCTCTGACGAGAGTTGCCCTTTCCGAGGGTGCGCGCTTCTTTGTCGTCGGGGCGATGGCGCGAGACCTCATCCTTGTTCATGGATACAATCTCCATGTGAGGCGCGCGACAGAAGATGTGGATGTGGGAATTTGCGTCGCAAATTGGCAAGAATTTGACAAATTAAGACAAGGTTTGCTCGACACGGGTGACTTTGAGGCATCAAGAGAAGTCCAGCAAGTTGTGTTCCGCAGGAGTCTTCGTGTGGACCTTCTTCCCTTCGGGCCGATTGCTGAGCCGACAGATGAAATCAACTGGCCGCGAGACAGAGACATTACACTGAGTGTCGCAGGCTTCGAAGAAGCCTACGAGTTTGCGCAACCGGTGAGGCTACGATTGGACCCGCCGCTCGACATTCAGGTCGCCTCTCCCGCAGGAGTCGCGCTGCTGAAGATCGTCGCCTGGGGGGACCGGCAGCGGAGGAGGGATGCGCAGGACTTGGCTTACTTGGTGATCAACTACCTTGATGCGGGGAACTATGATCGGATCTTGGGCGAGGAAAGCGACTTGTCACAGATTCAGGGGTTAGACTATGCCTTGGCTGGTGCCAGGCTCCTTGGGCGTGACGTTGGGAGGATAGCGCGCCCCAGGACGAAGGAACGAGTCCTCGAAATACTCGAGGAAGAAACGGCCGATGACTCTCGCTTCAGGCTGGTGCAGCAGATGATGCCGACGCCGCCGCTCAGCGACGAGGAGTTCGACCAGTCATTTGAGCGACTTCTCGGCCTGCTGCGGGAACTGGAGAAAGGAATCCGAGAGGCGTGACGGAACCATGCGTTTCGAACTCTTCGTAGCCCTGCGGTATTTGAAAGCCAAGCGCCGGCAGGCGGCGATTTCGGTCATCACGGCGATTTCGGTGGTGGGCGTGATGGCGGGCGTCGCGGCGCTTGTGGTGGCGCTGGCCATCAACAACGGCTTTCGCCGCGAACTCGAGCAGCGCCTGCTGGGCGTGACGGCGGACGTCACGCTGCTCGACCCGACGCACGCCGGCATCGAGAACTACACCGAAATGGCCGACCGCCTCGCGAAGCTCCCGCACGTGCGCGCCACCGCTCCGGCGCTCTACGAGCAGGTGCTCATTTCAAGCCAGTCGCGCGCCCAGGGCGTGGTGCTGAAGGGCGTGATCCCCGAGCGCGAGATGCAGGTGGGAACGCTCCTCGGCCGGCTGAAAGAAGGTTCGGTCGAAGGTCTCAGCCAGAAGTTCACGAACGCCGACCCGCTCATCATCGGCAAAGAACTCGCGCGGTCGCTCGGCGTCTTCGTCGGGGACACGGTGCTGGTGACGAGCCCGCAGGGTTATCTGACGCCGCTCCAGATCGTTCCCAAGTTCCGCAACTTCCGCGTCGTCGGCGTGTTCGATTCCGGCTTTTATGACTTCGACGCCTCCTGGGGGATCACCACGCTCGATGCCGCGCAGCGCCTCTTCGCGCTCGGCGACGTGGCTTCCGTCATTCAGTTCAAGCTCGACGACCTCTATCTCGCCGAGCAGGTGGCGGAAGAGATCCGCGCCGCGGCGGGCCCGGGTTTCGAGACCTCGACCTGGATGGAGCAGAACCGCGCGCTCTTCAACGCGCTCCGCCTCGAACGGCTGGTGACGATTCTCACCATCGGCCTCATCGTGCTGGTGGCCGCCATCAACATCTTCATCACGCTGGTGATGATGGTGATGGAGAAGAACCGCGACATCGCCGTGCTGATGTCCATGGGCGCGCGCGCGCGGCAGGTCTGGGCGGTGTTCACGCTGCACGGGCTTTCGATTGCGGCCCTCGGGACGCTTCTGGGCCTCGCGCTCGGCTACGGCCTCGCCTGGGCGGGAGAGGCGTACCAGCTCATTCCTCTCGACGCCGAAATCTATTCGCTTTCCTTCGTGCCCTTCCGCGCCCAGCCGCTCGACGGCGTGTGGATCGCCCTCGCCGCGCTCGCCATCAGCTTTGTGGCGACGCTTTATCCTTCGCTTTCCGCCGCGCGACTCAATCCCGTCGAAATCCTTCGCTACGAGTGAGCCGGAACCTCACCGCAGAGACACATCGATGAGGCAGGCGTGGCCTCTCCTTCAGGCTCCGACCTTGACCCTACGGGTTGTCGTTCGAGGCGAGGATTTTTTCGAGGTTTTGAATCAGGGGCGGAAGGTCGCGCGTCACAATCTGCCACAGAATGTCAAAGTCCACGTTGTCGTATCCGTGGATGAGGCGATTGCGCAGTCCCACAATATCGGCCCACGGAATCTCAGCGTAGAGGTCCTGTTCGGCGGACGTCATTCGTCCTGCTGCCTCACCCACAATTTCCAGCAGCCGCACCAGGGCAAGGTTGAATTGACGGTCCGTGTCGAGATCGCCGCGCGCCCTCCCGCGCGCCATCGCGGCGGCTTCGCGGGCGTGATCCAGCATGTGCCGGAGTCGCACCGTGGGGTCACGGCGCGACATATTTCACCTCAGCCTCGGCGAGCGCCCGGTCACGGAGGTAACGGCTCAGGAACTGAGGAGTGTTCAGGTCCACTTTCCGGCCGAAAATTTCGGAAAGTTCCCGCTCCATGGCGAAAAAGTTCAGGCCAGGGACGTGCCCGGGTTCGAATTCAACCAGCACGTCCACGTCGCTGGCCCGAGTGAAGTCTTCGCGCAGGGCGGAGCCGAACAGCGCCAGCTTGCGGACGCGATGCCTGCGGCAGAATTCCGTGAGTCTGTCATTCGGGATGTCAATTCTGGCTTGACCCATGGCCGGCGACCCCCGACTCCGGGTCCATTTTACTCCGTATGCGAGCTCCTGCGCGCATATTTCGCGGACCAGCGTGCCTTCTCAGGCGCCTTGCGATTCGGGTGTTGCCCCTCCTTGAGTTGACCCGCCCGAATCTCTCGCTTAGAATCCTTCCGGCATCCCGTTTCCAATCGGAGGTCTCCATGAAGCGCATCCACGGGCTTTGGGCAACAACCCTCTTTGCCGGCCTGGTGGCTGGCCTTCCGGTACTCGCCCAGGAATCTCATCAGCATCATCACGACCACGGGCCCGTCCAGCTCGACCGCCTGGGCAGGGTGGAGTTCCTGGTCTCGTGCAGCGAGTCCGTGCAGCCGCTCTTCAACACCGCCGTGGCCCTGCTCCATTCGTTCTGGTACTCGGCGGCGGAGGAGACTTTTGCGGAAGTCGCACACAAAGACCCCGACTGCGCGATGGCCTACTGGGGAATCGCCATGTCGCGCTACCATCCGCTCTGGGTGCGGCCGGGGCCGGAAGACCTGAAGGCCGCCTGGGCGGCTGTGGAAAAAGCCAAGGCGCTCGGCGCCAGGACCGCCCGCGAGCGCGACTGGATCGCTGCCATCGAAACCTTCTACAAGGACCACTCCACGGTGGACCACGTGGCGCGCGTCGAGGCTTACGAAAAGGCGATGGAGGAGCTGCATCGCCGCTATCCGCATGACCTCGAAGCGACCGTCTTCTACGCGCTCGCCTTGCAGGGAACGGCGGCGGCGCTCCCGCCGGATAAAGAACTCGTGCGGCAGAAAAAGTCCGGCGAGCTGCTCGAACCGATTTTCGCCAAATACCCGGAGCATCCGGGACTGGCGCATTACGTCATCCACGCGTACGACTATCCTCCGCTCGCCCACCGCGCGTTGGAAGCGGCGCGCCGCTATGCGAAAGTCGCGCCCGAGTCCGCCCACGCGCTCCACATGCCTTCGCACATCTTCACGCGGCTGGGAATGTGGGAGGAATCCATCGCTTCGAACCTCGACTCGGCCGCCGCGGCGCGCAAGGCGAAAGACCCCGGCGAGGAGCGCCACGCGATGGACTACCTGATGTACGCCTACCTCCAGACGGCGCGCGACTCGAAGGCGCGAGAACTGCTTGAGCGGATGCCGCCTCCGGCACAGAAGACTTCGCCGCTCTATTTTGCCGGGGTCTTCGCGGTCGCGACCATGCCGGCGCGCTACGCCATCGAGCGGCGCGCCTGGCACGAAGCGGCCTCGCTGGTGCCGCCGGCCGGGGAGTTGCCAGGCGGCCGGTTCGCCTGGGCGGATGCGAACTTTTACTTCGCCAGCGGACTGGCCGCGGCGCGCACCGGCAAAGCCGCGGAGGCGAAGCCGGCCATCGAAAAGCTCGAGGCCTATCGCGAAATCCTGCTCAAGGAGAAGGAACCCTACTGGGCGGACCAGGTGGAAATTCAGCGCCAGATTGTGGCCGCGTGGACCACCTGGGCGGAAGGCCGGCAGGAAGAAGCGCTGAAGCAGTTGCGCGCCGCCGCGGACCTGGAAGACGCGACGGAGAAGCATCCCGTCACGCCGGGGCCCATCGTCCCGGCGCGCGAACTGCTGGGAGAGATGCTGCTTGAAATGAAACGCCCGTCGCAGGCCTTGGCGGAATTCGAAGCCGTGCTCGAACGCTCGCCGAACCGCCTGCGAGCGCTTTACGGCGCCGCGCGCGCGGCCCGCGAGGCCGGCGACCGTCTGCGGGCGCGGCACTTCTACACGAAGCTCGTGGAACTCGCCAAAACGGGCGACGGCGAACGGCCGGAGCTTCGTGAGGCCGAGCAGTTCCTGGCCGAGTACGCGAAGGCGTAGTGGTTGAAATTCAAATTCCTGAATTAGGGGGAGGCATGCGAATGCTTTTGCACGCCCAATTGCCGCACGAGCCTTTCAACACCCTGGTTCGCGACGGGTCGGCGGGAAAGAAGCTTCAGAAGATTCTCGAAGACCTCAAGCCGGAAGCCGTTTATTTCACCAACTACAACGGGCGGCGCGGCGCCATCCTGATTGTGGATGTTGCGGAGCCGTCCCAGGTCCCGAAGTTCGCGGAGCCATTCTTCCTGACCTTCAACGCGGACTGCCAGTTTCACATCGTGATGGGTCCGGAAGACCTGTCCAAAGCCGGCCTCGAGGCTCTCGCCAAGAAGTGGGGCTGAGTCGGTCACCAAGGGACGACATGCCGGTACCCCGGGCGCGCTGATTTCCGTTCCAGCCCGTCAAGGGAGCAATCGGCCTTTCTGTTGGCTCGATGCTGGGAAGAGGCCGCTGCGTCGTTCGGCGCGGCAGCCGAACCAACTTCAATTCGGGAGGCCGGAATGTCCAAGTCGAATCCGAAAGCCCGCACAGCCGTCGAGGAGGTGGTTGACGAGAAAGCGGTCCAGGAATTCCAGAAGAGCGTGCGTGGCGCGCTCATCCGGCCGAACGACGCGGACTACGACGAAGCCCGCAAGGTTTACAACGGCATGCACGACCGCCGGCCGGCGCTGATGCTTCACGCCGCGGGTGTGGCCGACGTGATGGCAGGCGTCAAGTTCGCCCGCGCGCACCATCTTCTGCTGGCCGTGCGCGGAGGCGGCCACAGCGTCCCCGGTTTCGGGACCTGCGACGGCGGTCTGGTGATCGACCTGCGCCGCATGAAAGGCATCCGGGTTGACCCGGAACGCCGCACCGTCCGCGCCGAAGGTGGCTGCCTCCTGAGCGACCTGAATCACAACACGTACGCGTTCGGAATGGCCGTGCCCGCCGGGGTGGTTTCGACCACGGGGATCGCCGGGCTCACGCTCGGCGGAGGCGTGGGCCATCTGACGCGTCGCTTCGGCCTCTCTTGCGACAACCTTCTCTCGGCGGACGTGGTCCTGGCCGACGGCAGTTTTGTGACGTGCAGCGAGGAACGCGAAAAGGACCTGTTCTGGGCCATCCGGGGCGGCGGCGGCAACTTCGGCGTCGTCACGTCCTTTGAGTTCCGCCTGCATCCGGTGGCGGACATCTACGGCGGAGCGGTGTTCTATCCGCTCGAAGCCGGCGTCCTCGGCGCCTATCGCGACTTCATCGCCAAGGCGCCGGAAGAATTGGGGGTCATTCTCGGGATCACCAAGGCGGCGCCCCTGCCGTTTATCGCCGCGGAGTGGCACGGCAAGCCCGTAGCGGCCGCAGTCGTCTGCTGGAGCGGCGACTTGGCGAAAGGGGAGGAAGTCCTGAAGCCTCTCCAGAAATGGGGCCGCTTCGCGGGCTCGTTCCTCGCTCGCCTGCCGTTCCCGGTCGTCAACACGCTGTTCGACGAACTCCTGCCCGCCGGGCTCCAGCAATACTGGAAGGGAAACAACGTGCGGCGACTGACGGACGGGGCGATCCAGGCACACGTCGAGCACGGCGCGAAAACACCGACCATCGAGTCAGGGACGTTCATCATGCCGACCGACGGCGCCGCCGGGCGCGTGGCGCCGGATGCGACCGCCTATCCCTTTCGGGACGCCGCGTTCCTCGTGAACGTCGCCGGCGCCTGGCGCGATGCGGCTGACAACGAACGGAACATCCGCTGGGTGCGCGAATACTTCGAGGCTTTGCGCCCCCATTCGGAAGCGGGGAGCTACATCAACCTCACTTCCGACGACGACGAGGCGAGCGTCCGGCTCAACTACCGACAGAACTACCAGCGGCTGCGAGAAACCAAGAGGAAGTACGACCCGGAGAACCTCTTCCGGCTGAACCAGAATATCCGGCCTGCGGCCTGAGGACGCTTATGAGCCGGGAGTCTGCGCTCGGCCCGTGCGGGGCGCGTGGAGCGCGATGGGAAGGTGCTTCGCGTAGACGGTGAAGTCACGGTCGGTGGTGAAAATGGGCCACTCGTGCCGCATCGCCACGGCGCAAATGAGGAAATCGGTGTTCGATCCCGTCACGCCGGCGGCGCGGCAGCGATTGCTGGCCCTGGCGGCCTCCTCGAAGTCTTCGGTCACGAGGGGGACGTCATCGAAGTAACTCAACTGATGGCGGAGTCGTTCGAATTGGCCCTCCGACCGGATTCCGGAAAGGAGCTCCTGCCTGACGGGGCCGATCAGTCGGACCATCCCGCCACGGATCAGGTCGGCGAGTTCGCGGCGGACGATTTCCTGCCCGGCGCTCAAATCCCTCCGGTGCCGGCGCAGCGCCAGCGACCACACCGACGTGTCGGTCAGGACGGTCATCGGCGATGCCGCTCGGCTTTGTAATCGTACTTGGGATCGTAGTCGATGGTTCCGAAGAGGGAGAGGACTCGGAGCCGTTTCCGCTGCTTGATGTATTCCTCAAGTGCCGCGGTGACGGCGGCTTTCTTGGTCTTGTGCCCCCCGGTGCGGCGGGCCTCCTCAATCAGTCGGTCGTCAATCGCGAGGTTGGTAGGCATGAGGCCGTCACCTCCTCCCCACATTGTTACACATCAGAATGTGTGGAATCAAGTGTGGACAGCAGGACCCCGTTTCTCGCCTCTTGCGGGTCACCGGAACCCCGCCGAAGATCTGCGCTGCGAGAGTGAGGCGTTCTGACCACAGAGGCACGGAGATCACAGCAAAATGTTCTTGTCTGTGTCTCCGTGCCTCTGTGGCGAAGCAGTTTCTGACTCAGCCCCTCAGTTCTGGTGGTAATGCGGCCCGGACATCGAAGCATTTCCTCCGGGCGATTCCTCCGAAAACACCCAGTACTCGTACAGGACTCCCTTGCGTCCCTTGAAGCGCATCGAGTGGTCGGTCACCTGTGCGGATTTCAGCGTTCGAGCAGGAGGTGAAGTGACTCCACACCAGAGTCGCCACGCCACAGTTCTAGCCTATTGAAACAGAGGGCCGGAGACGAACAGGAAATTCGGGCGGCGAGGTCGCGCGGGTCTGTTTTCCGACCCGCGGCTTGTGCTGCCGCCTGTGGAACCCGAGCAGGTCGCGCGGGTCTGTTTTCTGACCCGCGGCTTGTGCTGCCGCGAACGGCCGCAACCGATGTCGCCGGGAAAAGCCGCAGCCTGCCTGCTCTGCCTGCCGCAGGCAGGCGCAGGCAGGGTCACAAAGCAGACCTGCGCTACGGCTTCTTGGCTTCCGCGTTCGCGCGCGAGGGAGAGACCAGGCCCGACCACTCCAGTTGCTGCATGATTTTGCGGCTGGGCTCAGCGTACGCGCCTTCCGGCGCCGCGGCCACGTATTTCGCCAGCTCCGCGTGCGCCTGCGGATAGCGCCGCAGGTTCAGGTAAACGTCGGCGAGGCGCAGATGAAACTCGGGCGGGACTTCCGGATGGATGAGCTGCGCTTTCAGCAACGACTCTTCGGCGCCGCGGTAATCGCCTGCGCCGTCGCGCGCGATGCCGAGCTGGAAGTGCAGCCGCCACTCGTTGGGGAATTTCCCCAGACCTGCCTGAATGGCCGCTTCGCACTCCGCGTACTTTTTGCGCGCGTTCAGGAGCACGGCGCGTTCGACATACGCTTCCACAAAACCCGGGTCGCAGGCGAGCGCTTGGGCAAACGCCGCTTCGGCCGCGTCGAACTCGCCGCTCATGCCCAGCGCCGCGCCCAGCGCCGTCTGCGCGCGGACGTAACATTCGTGCAGCGCCACGGCCTTCTCCAGATGCTTGCGCGCCGGGTCGAGTTTTCCGCGCGAGAGATCGCGCAGGCCCTTTTCCAGTTCTTCGCGCGCTTTCTTCGGCGCGGAAAGGTCGGAGGCGGCGACCGTGGGCGAGCCGTCCTCGGTGACGGTCTTCTTCACCACCGGCACGAGATAAACCGTCGGCGTGCGCGAGGCCCACCAGGCCATGTCCACGGTCTGCGAAACGGTCTTGTAGCCTTCCGCCGTCACCACCAGCCGGTACATGCCGGCGCCGAGATTGGTGAACGTGAACCGTCCGTCGCTGCCGACGTAAATCTGATTGAGATAGGCGCCTTCGGCGGCTTCCAGGCGCACGGTGACGTTGGGCGGCAGGGGCTGGTTGTCGGCGGTGCGGATCTGGCCTTCGATCGAGCCGCCGAACTGGGCGAAGAGCGTTGCCGCGCCGAGCGCCACGGCGAGCGCCCCGGCCGGCGCGCGCCTCCACTCGCATGCCTGAGTGATTCGGTTCCGCACGGCGGCACCTCCTTCGCTGGCTCGTCCGGAAACTGTTCGACGCTCTGGGCCCTGCCGGAGTGGAGGCAGGATAGCACACCCGGCGCGGGTGTAAACTTGCGAGAGGAGGAAGCATCATGCCGGCGATGATTCGGGTGGAAAAGTTGGGGGAAGGGAAGTATCAGGCCACCGTCTCTGATGGGCGCGGCGAGACGCGCCACACGGTGGGGCTGGCGCGCGAGGATTTTGAAAAACTCGCGGGCGGAAAGACCACGCCCGAAGAACTCATCCGCCGCTCGTTCGAGTTCCTGCTGGAACGCGAGCCGAAGGAGTCCATTCTCAGAAGCTTCGACCTGCCTGTGATCGGCCGCTACTTCCCCGAATACGAACGCGAAATCCGCCGCCGGCTGGGGGTGTGAGGATGGCGCAGGTGCAGTTTCCGCCTTCTCGGCGCCTGCCTGCCGCAGGCAGGTCTCTGCGCTGGTAGTTTGAAGCGCAGCGCCACATCCACACCGGCAACCCATCCTGATTTCTGTCTTGCTCATCTGTGCCCTCTGCGAAATCTCGGGATGCGTAAAACCGCCGCGCTCCGCGGCACAC
>CAZKXX010000048.1:16615-27190 GCA_964556705.1 uncultured Acidobacteriota bacterium | reverse complement strand
TGCCAGACGCGCTTGAATTCCCAGGGGTGCTGCGTGCCGTCGTAAAACTGGTGCGTCGTCAGCGGCTTGCCGGTTTCCGCCGAGGTGTCGTAAACGAACTTGTTGCTCGCGCCGGCGGGCGGATCGGAAGGCGCGGGAATCTTTTCGCCCCCGGGCGTTTCCCAGGTCTTGCCGCCGTCGCTCGATCGCTGGATGATCTGCCCGAACCAGCCGCTGGTCTGCGAGGCGTAAATGCGGTTCGGGTCCGCCGGCGAACCCTTCAGATGGTAAATCTCCCAGCCCGCGAAATGCGGCCCGCTCACCTTCCACTTGTCGCGCTTGCCGTCCGACTCCAGAATGAAGGCGCCCTTGCGTGTCCCCACGAGCACCCTGACTTTGCTCATACATGACTCCTTGATTTGAAATGTGGCCTTCCTGCGCCAATCTCCCTGAAAGGGCAGGGAATAAGACTCAAGCCCCCGCCGCAGCTTGGGTGACTTTGCTACCGGGCGCAACCTTTCTGGTCACAAACAGAATCACGCTCCCGATCAGCCAGCTCCCCAGCGAAACGGCCGTCGTGGCGATGACGAGATGGGCTCCCGCGTGGAGCCACGTCTTCCCGTCTCCGCCACCGCTGTATTCCGGCGCGGTGTAGATGTTGTCCGTCCCCGTAAAAATCGCAAGGACAATCGCCGCAACGATGACGGCCTGCGAGGCCAGGGCTTGAAGCACGAAGACGGGAAGGAGCTGCTTGTACCCGCCGAAGCCGCTCGTATGGACTCGGACGGCGAGGTACACGACCCCGATCAAGACCGCGCCGGTCACGCTAACCCACTTTGCCGTCGCGTTCGGCACGCCGGCGAGCGAGAGTGCAAGACGGACAATCCCCACCACCACAATCAGGCTGAGAATCCACTTTGAAAAGGCCACGTAATCGGACAACGTTTTGCCGAAGATTTTCATGGAATTCTCCAGTCCTTTCTCTCAATTTTAGTTCTTTCAGAGAACGGCGCATCCGGCGCCGCCCCTACGACGCTCTCCCGTTCAAAGGCCGGACCGGCCGCACCTCAATGCTGCCCACTCGCGCCGGCGGAATCTTCGCCGCCACCTGGATGGCTTCGTCGAGGTCCCGCGCTTCGATCATGTAGAAACCGGCCAGTTGCTCCTTGGTCTCCGCAAATGGTCCGTCCGTGACGGACACCTTTCCGTTGCGGACTCGCACCGTGGTTGCGGTCTCGACCGATTCCAGTGCCTCGCCGGCCACGAAGTGCCCGCTCCGGCTCAGCGTTTCCACGTAGCCCAGACACTCGCGGTCGTCCGGGCTCTCGGGAAGGGAATGGAGCGACTTCTCATCGCAATAAACGAGGCACAAGTACTTCACGGCTTCCTCCTGGCTCGCGGCGGAACCGGCGTTGAGAATCGATGACCTTTCGAAAAAGCCCTGAACCGGCAAAACTCAGCTATCTTAGCCCAATTCCCCGCGGCGCCGCGCGCGCGAGTGGCAAGCAGCGCCTTTCCACCCGCTGCGGCCCGCCGAACCTCTGCGCAGAGGTTCCTGCCCTTGACCGGATCCTAAGGTGCCTGGAATTCCATGATCGGGCGCACTTCGACGCATCCGGTCCGCGCGCAGGGAATTCTCGAGGCGATCTGGATGGCGTCGTTCAGGTCCTTTGCCTCGATGAGGTAGAAGCCGCCCAGTTGCTCCTTGGTCTCTGCAAACGGCCCGTCGGTGGTCGTGACTTTTCCGTTTCGCACGCGGACCGTCGTTGCGGTGCGCGTCGGCTCCAGCGGATGGCTCGCGATGTGGTGGCCGCTCCGTTCGATGTCGCTCGTGAAAGCCATGTGCTCGCCGAAAGCCTTCTTGAACTCCTCCTCCGGCATCTTTTCCCAAAGGGTCTCGTCTTCGTAGATCAGGCAGAGGTACTTCATGATTCCTCCAACAAAAGAATTAGCGCTCGAACCTCGGGCAATCTCGCGTTCGCCGCAACACCGGCTCAACGCGCTGCGGCGTCCGGCGGCGACCGCCGGAGCCTCGGGGCCGTTCGCGCCACACGAATCTGCCGCTAGCATGAAAACGCGTCAGCAGCGGCCCACTGCGCCGGCGGGGACAAAGGCTGAAACAAGGCCTCCACACGAAAGATGTCGAACACGCCGTCCAGTCGGGTCAGCTCGAGGAGCTGCGCAACCCTTTCGGGGACATTCATGAGATGCAGTTGAATTCCCCTCGACCGCGCCCAGGCGCGCAGGGTCAACAGGATTCCCAGTCCTGCGGCATCGATGCGTTCGACCTGCGCCAAATCGAGGAACAGGGTGTCCAGCTCCCTCCGGCTACGCACGCCGCTCCAGACACAGGCTGCCTCAACCCCTGCGACGAGCCGCCCCTCGCATCGGAGGATGGCAATGTCTCCCTGGCCGTGAACGGTCACCTTCAACATCCATCGTCTCCTTTCTGCGTCACTCTTCCTGTCGTCCGAGAAGCAATCTCCGCGGGTGTGCTTACGATTGCGGCGCAAAATCCTCCGGCCCGAAGATCTGGCGGACTTCCGTCTCTCCTTCCCAGCCCGGCCAGTATTTCCGGTGAAGGTCCATGAAGGTTACGGTCGCCTCGAGGGCCTCTTGTTTCGAGTTGAATTCCATGATGGCGAACCCGCCGACGACTTCCTTGGCTTCGGCAAAGGGTCCATCAATCGTGTCGAGCTTTCCGCCGGAGACGCGTACTTTCGCGCTCGCGGCCGTGGGAGCAAGCCCGCCGCTGGCAATCATTGCGCTGGGCGTCTTCTGCGTGAGCTTCTCAATCTCCTCCATGAGTTCCTCGGGTGGCGGGCCTGAGAATTTCTCGGCATGTTTTACCATCATCAGGAATCGCATCGTCATGTCTCCTTTTTCAGATTCAGTTGCTGGGCCGGGCCTTCGACCTTTTCAACCGGCCGGGAATTGTTGTTCGCTGATTGGTCGAACGAGGTCTCATTAGATCGACAGACTCAGCGTTCTTTTTTCTCAGACAACTGAACGCGCAGCCGCTCCTCCTGCTCCCGAAGCTCGGGCGTGAAGGCTGGGCCGAAGTCTTGCGCCTCAAAGACTTGGCGAAGCTCGATTTCAACGCCGCCTCCGAAAGGCGCGCGCTTGAGCCACTCGATCGCTTCCCCTTTCGACCTGCACTGCCAGAGCCAGAAGCCGGCTATCAGCTCCTTCGACTCCGTAAACGGCCCGTCCGTCACTGTCGTCTTTCCATCCAAGAACTTGACGCGCGCGCCTTTGGAGGTCGGGTGCAGCCCCTCACCGGCGAGCATGACCCCGGCTTTCACGAGTTCTTCGTTGTATTTGCCCATGGCAGCCAGCAGCTCCATACTTGGCAGGATGCCTGCCTCGGATTCTTTGCTGGCGGGAACGATCACCATGAATCGCATCGTCGCATCTCCCCTTTGTGGTTCTGAGCCGGGTCCCACGAAACCTTGGCGGCGGACTCGGTCTCAGCTCCTGTGCCTGCATCCGATAGTCGTCCGCCGCCATGCCAAATCGACAACCGGCACGTCAGTTTTGAAGTTCCTCCAGCCGCCGCTCCAGGAATCGCCGTTCCGGCCCTTGTTTTGAAAGACTTAGGGCTCGCTGGTAGGCGGCTCGAGCTTCGGCGGTCCTGCCCAAACGCCGGCAGAGGTCGGCGCGAGCCGCGTGTGCAAGGTGGTAGTCCTGCAGATCACCCCGGGCCAGAATGGCGTCCACAAGTTTCAATCCTTCCTGCGGGCCGTCGCGCATCGCCACGGCCACGGCTCGGTTCAGTTCGACGACGGGCGAGGGTTCCGCCCGCAGCAGTACGTCGTAGAGCCCCACAATCTCCGACCAGTCTGTGGCCTCGAACTCGACCGCCCGCGCATGCACCGCCGCAATCGCCGCCTGAAGCGTGTACGGACCGATGCGTCGCGAGGCGAAGGCTCGCTCCACCAGCGCCAGCCCTTCTTGGATCAGTTCGTGGTTCCAAAGCGAGCGGTCCTGGTTTTCCAGCAGGACCAGGTCTCCAGTGGGCGAAGTGCGTGCGGCTCGACGCGATTCTTGCAGCAGCATGAGCGCGAGACATCCCACGACTTCGGACTCGGGCAGGAGTTCGACGAGTAGGCGTCCCAGGCGAATGGCTTCGCCGGAGTGATCGGCCCGCGTCAGCGAATCTCCCGACGAAGCCGAGTAGCCCTCGTTGAATACCAGGTAGATGACGCGCAAGACTGCGTCGAGCCTTTCCGGCAGCTCCGATTGCGCGGGCACCTGGTAGGGAATGCGCGCGTCCCGGATTTTCGACTTGGCGCGAACGATGCGCTGGGCAATCGTGGGAGGGGAAGTGAGGAAAGCGCGCGCGATTTCCTCCGTCGTGAGGCCGCAGACTTCGCGCAGCGTCATGGCGATTTGGGCGTTCGGCGGCAGAGCCGGATGACAGCAGGTGAAAACCAGCCGCAGCCGGTCGTCCTCAACGCCTTCCGCATCGCCGGGCTCTTCGCTGGCGGCCTGCGCGCTCATTCGCTCGGCGAGAGCCGAAAGCGATGCGTCGAACCGCGCTCTCCGGCGCAACGCGTCAATAGCTTTGAACCGGCCCGTCGAAATGAGCCAGGCGCGAGGATTGGCAGGCACCCCGTCGCGCGGCCACTGCGACATCGCCGCCGCGAAGGCGTCGTGCAGCGCTTCTTCTGCAAGATCGAAGTCGCCGAGCAGCCGGATCAGCGTGGCGAGCACCCGGCGGGATTCCGCGCGGTACAGCGCTTCAACGTCCCGGCGGACTGTTTCCGTCGTGTGGCTGTCCGTGGCCACGAGCCTGGAGTTCATAACTTCTGTCGCGGTTGCCCTGAATCTTTGTCAGTGCCTCGGTCTCTAGTGGAGGGGAACAGCGGAGTTGGATCCTGTTCCTGCCACCGCCGCCGGACTTCGGCGAGCACTTGTTCCCGGTTTTTCTCCATCTGTTCGATGAGCGCGCAGGGAAGACGGGTCTCTTCGTGGCGAGCGCCCCAAATCAGCAGCTCCAGAAGCACCGGCGCCAAGTCGATTCCTTTCTCTGTGAGGCGGTAAATCACCTTTCGCCGGTCGGTTTCCTCCGGCTCCGCCGTGAGGATTCCGCGCTCTTCGAGTTTCCGCAGCCGGTCCGCCAGGATGTTTGTCGCGATCCTTTCGCCCGATTCCTGAAACTCTCGAAACGTGCGAAACCCTCTCACCATCAGGTCACGGATAATCAAAAGCGACCAACGGTCCCCGAAGATCTCTAGTGAGATGCTCACGGGGCATCCGGAGCGTCGTTCTCTTTTGGGCTTGCCCGGCACCGGCCAGACTCTACCTCACATCGCTTGCATTGTGCAAGCGATAGACGAGGTGTCGGACCGACAATTTGCCCGAAGATTGGACGCTTCAGCCGCAGGATGGGAAAGCACGTCGAGCGAGAAGCGTGACGGTCTTTTTTGCTCAGGCTTGAAGAGAATCTCAGAAATTGGGTGAGAGAATTTCTGTTTCTGATTGATTTCAAGAGGTTTGGCTGGGAGGCAGGGATTCGAACCCCGATACGCAGATCCAGAGTCTGCAGTCCTACCGTTAGACGACCTCCCAGCAAAGAGGCTCTTCTAGAAGTAACCGGGAGAAGGGCTTGGTGTCAAGGATTGTCCGCGCTTGGGAGGAATTGCGGAGGGGAAGGTCTTCACGACCGGAGCTAGAACAACCGGAAGCTGACTTCCACCATGACGCGCACAGGCACCGGGTTGCCCTGGCGCATCCCGGGCTTGAACTTCCACGTGCGGACCGTTTCGACGGCTTTTTCGTCGAGGCCGAGGCCGAGCGGCTTGGCTACGCGAACGTCGGTGACGTTCCCCTGAGCGTCCACGACGATCATCAGGACCACGGTCCCCTGGTATTTGGCCTTCCGCGCCTCTTCCGAGTACGGCGGGTCGGGCTTGAAGATGGGGATGGGCGCCGTAACGCCGCCACCCACGCTATAGGCGCCGCCGCCAAAGCCGCCGCCTTCGCCCGGGCCTAGCCCGCCGCCGCGTCCCGAGCCGATCCCGCCGCCGGAGCCCGAGCCGATGCCGCCGCCAAACCCCGGGCCGCTTGAAAACGGCCCGATGATTCCTTGCGGGTCGCCCAGGGGGGCGTTCATGGCCATCTCCGGCAGCCTTAGTTCTGGCGGCCCGAGGAGCGTGGGCTCGACCGGGAGTTGCGGGTCCAGATTCGGCAGCACCACCTGCGGAGGCGCGAGTTGCGTGCGCGTAAACCGCGGCACCGCCCCTTTCGAAGCGGGGATGGGAGTGCGGTCGCCGCCGCCGCCCCCGCCACCCATCTTGTCGTCTTCACCGGCGAGGTTCGGCAGATACGGCGAAATATCCGTGACCGTGTAGTTCCGTGCCGCTTCGACCTGGGGAACCATCTGGTGAATCATGTAGGGCAGGAAGAGCGCCGTCACAGCAATCACGTGCACCAGCGCGGAGTTAATCCAGGAAGCGGTCTGCGGCTGGTAGTCCTGCCAGATGTCGGGGACATCCACGGGCTTCGAAGTGAGCGGGATTGCGGGGGGCTTGGGTTTTTCGAACAGACTCCGAAGCTGGTTGGGTACGTCGCGATACCAGGGGCGCATCTCGGAGACGGGCAGCGCCATCTCGCCGCGATAATACTGCCGCGGCACCGTGATCTTGGGTGCGGTAAGCGCCTCGCGGATCTGGCGGTAGATCGAAACCAGCAGGCCCGGTCCCTCGACAAACGTCATCTGGAAGACCGGCTCGGCCGAGGGTTGGGAATCCCTGGAGACGCTTCCTGACCCAACACCGACCTGCGTCTTGTCAGTTGGCATGAATCCAGTCCTTTGCGGTTGGCTTGCCTCCGCGCCGAATGCGTTCCCCTTGCATAGCTTGATGGCATCGGGGGGCTAAAAGTTGCCCCCCGGGGAGAAACCTCGCAGTCAGGCTCCCACCCACCCTCTACAGTTTATCACAATTCCCCGAGTGCGCCTCCCGCAATTGGATGCCCGGGTGACCCGGCCCCCCTGGCTCTCGTCTTTGGACATGCCAGGGCGGAAAAAGTTGCAGGAAAGCTCGCCTCGCCGCACAGGACAGGATTGAAAGCCCGCGTTCGATCGAGCGAGACAGCGGCCCGCCTCTTCGCGGCTGGACACCCTCTTCGTTTCTTCTTTATAATGCGATGTTTATCCTTTGCCGGAGGTTTCATGCGGAAGACGCTCGACCTGAAATCCACGCTCAACCTGCCTCGCACCGACTTTCCGATGAAGGCGAACCTTCCGCAGAACGAGCCCAAGAGGCTGGAGAAATGGGCGAAGGAAGACCTCTACGGCCAGCAGCGCCGCGCGCGCGCCGAGGCGCCCCTCTTCACGCTGCATGACGGCCCGCCCTACGCGAACGGCCGCATTCATCTCGGCACGGCGCTCAACAAAATCCTCAAAGACTTCATCGTCAAGGCGAAGACGCTCGAAGGCTTCAACACGCCCTTCCTGCCCGGCTGGGACTGTCACGGCTTGCCGATTGAGATCAACGTGGACAAGGAACTGGGCGCGAAGAAGGCGAAGATGAGCCAGGCGGAAATCCGCCGCGCCTGCCGCCGCTACGCCGAGAAATTCGTGGAGCTTCAGCGCCAGGACTTCCGCCGCCTGGGAATTCTCGGTGAATGGGACCGGCCCTACCTGACGATGGACTTCGAATACGAGGCGCAGATTGCCGAGGCGTTTTTGAAATTCCTCGGCGAAGGCTACGTCTATCGCGGCCTGAAGCCCGTGCACTGGTGCATTTCCTGCAAGACGGCGCTGGCGGAAGCGGAAGTCGAATACGAAGATCACAAGAGCCGTTCCATTTACGCGCGCTACGCGCTGCTGAGCGACGCCGCCCAACTCGATCCGGCGCTGAAAGGGCGCAAAGTCTGGGTGCTGATCTGGACGACGACGCCGTGGACGCTTCCCGCCTCGATGGCCGTGGCGTTTCATCCCGAATTCGAATACGTCGCGGCGGCCGATGAAAAGGGCGACGTCTATCTGGTGGAAAGCCGCCGGCACGCCCCGACGCTGCATGAGACGGGTCTTCAGGCGCATCAGGTGCTGGCTCGGATTCCGGGCCGCAAGCTCGAACGGGTCGAGTTCCAGCACCCTTTTCTGGAGCGCAAGGTGCTCGGAGTCCTCGCCGACTACGTCACGGCGGAGGACGGCACGGGTGCGGTCCACACCGCCCCCGGACATGGCCGCGAGGACTACCAGACGGGAGTCGCCTACGGAATCGAAATCTACTGCCCGGTGGGCGACGCCGGCGAGTTCGTCGAAGGGCTCGGCGCCTACCAAGGCAAGAAAGTTTTCGACGCGAACGAATCCATCATCGAGCTCCTGAAGCAACGCGGAACGCTTGCGGGGCAGCCCGGCTGGCTGACCCATTCCTATCCGCACTGCTGGCGCTGCCACAATCCCGTCATCTTTCGCGCCGCCGAACAGTGGTTCATTTCGATTGACCACAAGAACCTCCGCCAGCGCGCGCTCGAAGAAATCCGCAAAACGAAGTGGTTGCCCGCCTGGGGCGAGGAACGCATCTCGAACATGATCGCCACACGACCGGACTGGTGCATTTCGCGCCAGCGCTCCTGGGGCGTGCCGATCACCGTCTTCCACTGCGAGTCGTGCCGCAAACCGCTGATTGACCCGCCGGAGTTCGGCGTGAAACTTGCCGCGCGCGCCCTCGAACTCTTTCGCCGCGAAGGCGCCGACGCCTGGTACTCGCATCCTCTGGAAGACCTCGTGCCGCCGGGAACGAAGTGTCCCGCCTGCGGCGGCACGAAGCTGCGGAAGGAAACCGACATCCTCGACGTGTGGTTCGACTCTGGCTCGAGCCACTTCGCCGTGCTCGGGCGGCGGCCCGACCTGCCCTGGCCCGCCGACGTTTATCTCGAGGCGGGCGACCAGTATCGCGGCTGGTTCCACTCTTCGCTGCTCGTGGCGCTCATCACTCACGGCTCGGCGCCTTACCGCACCGTGCTGACGCACGGCTGGGTGGTGGACGCGCAGGGACACGCGATGTCGAAATCGCTCGGAAACGTCATCGAGCCGATGGAGATCATCAAGACGCACGGCGCGGAAGTGCTGCGGCTCTGGGCCGCGTCACTCGTGCTGGGCGAAGACATCGGCCTGTCGGAAGAGACGCTGGCGCGGCTTTCCGAGGCGTATCGGAAACTCCGCAACACGTTTCGCTACTGCCTGGCGAACCTCTACGATTTCTCCCCCCCGCGCGACGCGGTGGCGCCGGAGGACTACGAAGAGATCGACGTCTGGGCGCTGGCGCGGACGGCGGAAGTGCTCGAGCGCGTGGAGGCGGCGTACCGGGAGTACGCGTTCCACAAGGTCTATCGCGCGCTCTACGATTTTGCCACGGTGGACCTGAGCGCGTTTTACTTCGACATCCTGAAGGACCGGCTTTATACGGCGCCGGCGCGTTCGGCGCGCCGCCGCGCGGCGCAGACGGTGCTCTGGCGCATTGCCGACGCGCTGGCGCGCGCCGCCGCTCCGCTGCTGGCGTTCACGGCCGACGAAGTCTGGTCCTATCTTCCCTCGGCCGAAGGGCCGCGCGAAACGAGCGTGCACCTCGCCGCGTTCATCCCCTCCGCGCGTTTCCGCGAAGGGCTGCCGGAAAAGCACGTGAAGCGGCTGGAAAACTGGCCGCGGCTCATCGCCGTGCGCGACGAAGTTCTGAAGGCGCTGGAATCCGCCCGCCAGCAGAAATTCATCGGCGGCGCGCTGGAAGCCAAAGTCGTGCTCGTTCCCGGCTCGCAACTGGCCCCGCTGCTCGAAGCGTACCGCGCCTTCCTGCCCACGCTCTTCATCGTTTCACAGGTCGAGTTCGGCCCGGAGACCTTGAAAGGTCTGACGGAGACCACGGTCCCTGGTCTGCGGCTGCGCGTCGAGCGCGCGACGGGAAAGAAGTGCGACCGCTGCTGGAATTATTCCGAGCGCGTCGGCGAGGACGCGGATTATCCGACGGTCTGCGAGCGCTGCTCGGCGGCGCTGCACGAAATCGAAGCCACGGTTTAGCGACGGCGCGCCTGCCGTTACGAGTAGAAGGACGTTTTCGGCCAGCCCGTGCCGCCGAAGGCTGACCGCGGACCCCTGACCCGGGCATGTCCAAACTCCACTCCGTGCACTTCCGCCACCTTTCCCGCGCCCTTTACGCGGCCGTCGCGGTCACCGTGCTCGTCGGCGACCAGATGACGAAGCGGATGGTTGAACATTCCATCCCCGAGCACGCCATCATTCCCATCTTTCCGCGTTTCCTGAACCTGACGCACGTGAAGAATCCGGGCGCGGCGTTCGGGCTGTTCGCGGATTCTCCCGCCCCCTGGAAAACTTTCGTGCTCATCGCGATTTCCATCATCGTTCTGGCCGTGGTCATTCGCATCGTTCTCAAAACTCCCAGGCTCGACTGGCCTTCGGGCATCGGCTTGGGGCTGATCGTCGGCGGCGCGGTCTCAAACCTCTTCGACCGCATTCGCGACGGCAAGGTGGTGGATTTCGTGGATGTTTACCTGGGGCGCTACCACTGGCCGGCGTTCAACATGGCGGACGCGGCGATTGTGGCGGGCGCGGGCTTCGTCATCCTGCAC
>CAZKXX010000048.1:7981-16605 GCA_964556705.1 uncultured Acidobacteriota bacterium | reverse complement strand
CCCATGGATGAGCTGCGGGAATTCGAAGTGCCGGCGGAAGCCGCGGGCGCGCGGCTCGACGTGTTCCTGGCGCGCTCGATGCCCGAGTGGAGCCGCAGCCAGATCCAGCGGCTGATTGCCGCGGGCCAGGTCGCCGTCGGCGGCCGCCCGGCGCGCAAAGCGGGCGAGACGGTTGAAGCGGGCGCGCGCATCGCCGTCCGCGCCGAACGCGCCGAACTCCGCGCCCGGCCCGAAGATCTTCCGCTCGACATCGTCTTTGAAGACGACGACCTCGTCGCGCTGGACAAACCCGCCGGCATGGTGGTGCACATGGGCGCGGGCGTGAAGGCCGGAACGCTCGTCAACGCTCTGCTCCATCACATCGGCAAGCTTTCTGAGACGGGCGGCCCGCTTCGTCCCGGTATCGTCCATCGCCTGGACCGCATGACGTCGGGATTGATCGTCGCGGCGAAAAACGACGCCGCGCATCGCGCCCTCGCCGGGCAATTCAAATCGCGACAGGTCCGCAAGACCTACACGCTGCTCGTGCACGGCCGCGTGGAGAAAGAAAGCGGCGAAATCCGCGCGTCCGTCGGCCGCGATCCGGTGAGGCGCGTGAGGATGAAGGCCGGGGGAATCCGGCCGCGCGAAGCGCTGACGGCGTTTCGCGTTCTGCGGCGGTTTCCGCACTTCACCCTGGTCGCCGCCGAGCCGCGCACCGGACGCACGCATCAGCTTCGCGTCCACTTCGCGCACCTCCGGCATCCTGTGGTGGGCGACACGCTTTACGGCGCGCCGGCAAAGTTGCGGCTCGGCGGGCGCGAGGCGCCCACACTCGAACGCAACTTCCTCCACGCCGCGTCGCTCGAATTCCAGCACCCGCGCACGGGCGAGGCGCTGCGCCTGACGGCGCCGCTGCCGGCCGGACTCGAAGCGTTTCTCGAAAAAATTGAAAGGGAAGACCGGTAGGAGTGCGTTGCTTTCGTGGAATGTTGTCATTTTCAGGAAGTCCCGATCCCGCCCTGCGGATTCGGGGCTCAGAAGGACAAGCTTCGGGGCGGAGGGGACCCGCCGCGACGGGTCCGCATCACAAGGGTTTTCACGTTGCGATGGAATCGGCGCTCGGCGTTTCGCCCGGCACGCCTTCGCGACTGCTTTCCAGCACGTGCGTGCGCGGATCGTACCGTCCCCGCAGTTCGTCGCGTCGCGTCCCTTCCCACAGCGGTACGCCGATGAAATAGGCGGCGCGCGAAATCATGTGCGCGGCGATGGGCTGCGTGAGAAAGACAAAGGTGATCACGGCGAGCGCGCGCACCGCTACACCGAGCGTCCCGAAATGGACCGCGGCGCCGGCAAACATGCAGCCGATGCCGAGCGTGGCCGCTTTGGTCGTGGACTGCATGCGCGTAAACAGGTCCGGCATGCGCGCCACACCCACGGCGCCGAGCAGCATGAACGAGGAACCGATCACCATGAGAACGGCGGCAATCAATTCAGTCATGGGCAGGCCTCCTGGGAGAGGGGGACGATTCGGCCAAGGTCCTCTTTTCCAGATATCGCGCAAAGGCGACGGTGCCGAGGAAGGCGATGAGCGCGAGCACGATTCCCACGTCCAGATAGACGGTCTCGCCGGAGGCCACCGCAAAGGCCGCGATAATTCCCAGCGAAAGGGTGCTCGTCAAATCGAGGGCCACGACGCGATCGGGCAGGCTGGGCCCGCGCATCAGGCGCACGAACGCCAGAATAATCGCCACCATCAGCATCGTCCCCGCCACCAGCATCGCCCAGTGCAACACTTCCGCCCCGTTCATCGCAGCACCTCCAGCAGCCGCTTCTCGAATCCTTCCTTGATGTTGCGCCGCACCATGCCGGTGTCTTCGCCCCAGAGGGTGTGGATGTAGAGCGTCTTCCGGTCGAGCGAGACGTCGAGGCTCATCGTTCCGGGCGTGAGCGTAATCATGTTGGCGAGCAGGGTGATTTCCACGTCGCTGCGGGCATCGAGCGGGATGGCGAGGACCCCCGGGCGCATGTCGAACCCCGGCGTGATGACGTCGCGCGCCACGCGCAGGTTCGCCAGCACCAGTTCCCAGAAGAAGAACAACAGCAAGCCGAGGACTTGGCGGACCTTGGCGAAATAGAGCGAGGGGCCCAGCACGGGCTGCGCGAAATAGAGCAGCACGAAGCCCAGCACGAAACCCACGGCGAAGTTGGCCGCCGTGAATTGCTCGTGCAGGCCGGCCCAAGCCAGCGCCACCAGCAGGTTGTAGATGAACCCTTTCACGTCCGCGCTCCCAGGACGGCCCCGATGTATTCGGCCGGATTCGCCAGTTGTTCGGCGGCGCGCAGCGCCAGGTTCAGCACGGGCTCGAAGCCGACGCCCAGCAGGACGGCCGCCGCCGCCAGCAGAATGATGGGCCCGAGCAGCACGCGCTCCCTCCGCTCGTAACTGCGCCGCGCAGCGGGCTCGGGGCCCGGCGTCGGTTTCCAGAAAGCTTCGGCCCAGATCTTGGTCATCGAAAAAAGTGTCAGCAGGCTCACGCCGAGCGCCACGGCGACGATGGCGTATTGTTCGATGTCGAGCCCCGCCCGCACCAGCACCAGCTTGGCGAAGAAGCCCGAAAGCGGCGGCACGCCGGCCAGCGAAAACGCCGGAACCAGGAAGAGCAGTGAAAGCCCCGGGTAGGCGTGGTAGAGCCCGCCCAGCTTCTTGAGTTCGTAACTGCCCTCCAGCCGGTTGGCGACGCCGCTCACCAGGAACAGGTTCGACTTGACGAGGCTGTGGTGCAGGATGAAAAAAATCGAGCCCGCCAGCGCCAGCGGCGTGAACAGCCCCAGGCCCATCACGATATACCCGATCTGGCTGACGCTGTGGAACGCCAGAATGCGGCGGAAGTCATTCTGCGCGACGGCGCCGAGGACGCCGGTCAGCATCGTGAAGCCGGAAATCACCAGCAGCAGCGTGTGCGTGTAGCTGATGTCGTACACGAAGAGCAGGGAGAAGACGCGGATCATCGCGTACACGCCCACCTTGGTGAGCAGGCCGGCGAAGATGGCGGAGACGGCCACGGGCGGCGTGTGATAGGACGCCGGCAGCCAGAAAAACAAAGGAAAGATGGCCGCCTTGATGCCGAAAGTGACCAGGAAGAGCATGGCCAGGGTCGTCACCAGACCCGGGTTGTTCGAGTTCTGGAACGCCACGGCCAGGTCGGCCATGTTCAGCGTTCCGGCCGTGCCGTAGAGGATGCCGACGGCGGTGAGAAAAATCGCCGAGCTGACCAGGTTGAGCGTGACGTATTTGATGGCGCCTTCCATCTGCGCCCGCTCCCCGCCCAGGGCCAGGAGCACGAAGGAGGCAATCAGCATCACCTCGAACCAGACGTAGAGATTGAAGATGTCGCCGGTGAGAAAGGCGCCGCAAATGCCCATCAGCAGGATGTGGTAGAGGGGATAGTAGCCGTAGGCCTCGCGGCGCGCGTCCATGGAAGCCAGCGAATAGACGCCCACCGCAAAACCCACCAGGCCGGCCAGGGCGACCATCAGGGCGCTGAACAGGTCCGCGACAAAGCTGATGCCGTACGGCGCAGGCCAGCTCCCCATCTGCGCCACCTGGATGCCCTGCGTCGTGACCGAATGAAGCAGGCCGATCGCCGACGCCAAAATCCCGGCGGTGCCGACGAGGCCCAGCACGCGTTGCACGCGCCGCCAGCGCCAGGCGAGCAGCGTGGCCACGGCGGTGAGCAGCGGGATCAGGATGGGCAGAACGAGGAAGAGGTTCATTTCGCGCCCGGCCCCTCCAGAGTGTCCGTGGTTCGCATGTCGTCGAGGTCGTCGGTGCCTACAACCTGGTGCGCGCGGTGGACCAGCACCAGGGCAAAAGCCAGCACGCCGAAGCTGATGACGATGGCCGTCAGAATCAGCGCCTGGGGCAGCGGGTCGGCAAACGGCGGGACCGGCTGGCTCAGTCCCGCGGCCACCAGCGGGGGGTGCCCGCGCGTCAGGCGGGCGGAGGTGAAGATCAGCAGATTTGCCGCGTTGCTCAGAATCACCAGGCCCAGAATCAGCTTGACGATGCTGCGCCGCATCAGCAGGTAGAGCCCTGCGGTGTAAAGCCCACCGATCACGAAGGCCAGATACGTCTCCACTTCATTCCTCCAGAAGCGCGTACACGATGGTCAGGGTCACGCCCAACACGGTCAGGTAAACCCCCAGGTCGAAAAACAGCGGCGTGCCCACCTGCACGGGCGCCGCGCCGGCCGGTCGCAGCGCGCCCCACAGTCCGGTCAGAAACGGCTGGCCCGCAAACAGCGCCGGGATGCCGCTCACCGCGGCGATGAACAACCCGGCGCCGATGAAGTTGCGCGGCTCGAGGCGCAGCAGCCGGCGCGCGGCGGCGACGTCATGGGCGATGGCGTAGAGGACGAAGGCGGCGGCCGAGACCAGCCCGCCGATAAACCCGCCCCCGGGCGCATTGTGGCCGCGCAGCAGCAGAAAGAGCGAAAACAGCAGCATGAGCACCATCAGGAAGCGCGTCGCCGTGCGCAGGATGAGCGAGATCACGTCCCGCCTCCTTTCTCCATGCGCAACTTGAGCAGGGCGAAGACGCCCACGCCCGCCACCGCGAGCACCGTGATCTCGCCCAGCGTGTCGAGGGCGCGAAAGTCGACCAGGATGACGTTGACGATGTTCCGGCCGTGGGCCGATTCCAGGCTGTGGCTGGCGAAATAGGGCGTGAGGCGCGGGCTGAGCGGCGCGCTGGTCGCGGCCAGAACCAGCAGGGTGACGAGCGCGCCGGCGGAAAGCGAAACGAAGATGTCGCGCGCGCGCGTCCGTTGCGACGTCAGTTCCGCGAAGCGCGGCAGGTGATAAAACATGAAGACGAAAAGGATGACGGTGAGCGTCTCAACCAGAATCTGCGTCATCGCCAGGTCGGGCGCGCCGAACAGTACGTACACGAGCGCGACCCCGTAACCCACCACACCGAGCGACGCAATCGCTGCCAGCCGGGAACGCGAGCGCACCGCGACCACCGCCGCCAGCAGGATGAGGGCGCCGAGCAGCGCTTCGTAAGGGCGCAGCTCCGTGCGCGGCCCCAAGCCGGGCCAGCCCACGCGGCTGAACAGCGTGTAGCCGCCCGCGGCCACCGCCGCAAGCACGATCACCCGCAGGTAGTGCCGCAGGTAGCCGTTCTGCAGCACGCGCGTCTGCGCCGTCGCCAGCCACAGCATGCCGTTCAATCCCCAGTCGTACCAGCGTGACGGCCGCAGCGCCGCGACGGCATCGAGCCGGTCGAGAAAGCCCCGCAGAATGCCCCAGCCCCAGTAGAGTCCCGCGCCGCCCGCCACCGTGACCCCGCTCAGCGCCAGCACCGGATTGAAGCCGTGCCAGAGCGCCAGATGCATCTCCACGGGAGCGCCCGCCACGGCCGAGGCCGCCGGCCCGAGGAGCGACGCTTCCAGCCAACCCGGAACGAATCCGAAAAACAGGCCCAGCCCGGCGAGCAACGCAGGCCCAAGCCAGAGGCTCAGCGGCGCTTCGTGCGGATGCTTGGGCGTTTCTCGAGGGGGACCGATAAAGGGTTTCAGTCCGGCTAGCGCGGCGACGGCCATGCCGAGCATTCCCGAAATCACGGTCAGCGCCACCAGAAAAGGCGTGCCCGGGGACATGTCGTGCACGGCCTCGAGCAGCCCCTCTTTGGCGATGAAGCCGAAGGCGGGCGGGAGTCCCGCCATCGAAAGCGCGGCGAGGAAAGCCGCCGCCGCGGTCACCGGCATGGCAGCGCGCAGTCCGCCGAGCTCGGTCACATGGCGCGTGCCCGTCTCGTGGTCCACGGCGCCCGCCATCAGAAACATCGCGCCCTTGTAAAATCCGTGCGCGAGCAGATAGATGACGGCGGCTTTGGCGGCCGCTTCCGTGCCCAGTCCCAGAAGCAGCGTCAGCGTGCCGAGCGCGCTGACGGTGGAGTAAGCGAGCAGCCGCTTGAGGTCCGTCTGCCGGAAGGCGAGATAGGCGCCGAGCGCCATCGTTACGGCGCCCGCAACGCCTACGAGCAGCGTCCACGCTTCCGTCCCGCCCAGCACCGGATTCAGCCGCGCCAGCAAATACACGCCCGCCTTTACCATCGTTGCGGCGTGCAGGTACGCGCTGACGGGCGTGGGCGCTTCCATGGCGTTGGGGAGCCAGAAGTGAAAAGGAAATTGCGCCGACTTCGTAAACGCTCCGGCCAGGATAAGCAGCAGAATGGGGAGATAGAGCGGGTGCGCGCGGACCGTCCCGCCGCCCTGCGCGAGGAGGGCGGAGATTTCCATGTTTCCGCCCGCCATGCCGAGCAGGAGTAATCCCGCCAGCAACGGCAGTCCGCCGAGGCCCGTCACGAGCAGCGCCTGGAGCGCCGCCGAGCGCGCTTCGGCGCGCTCGTGGTCGAAGCCGATCAGCAGATACGAGCTGACGCTCGTCAGCTCCCAGAAGACGAACAGCGTGACGGCGTTGTCGGCGAGCACCACGCCCAGCATCGAGGCCATGAAGACCAGAAGGTAGGCGTACATGCGGTCGAGTTGCGGGTGCCCGGCCAGGTATCCGCCGGCATAGATGATGACCAGCGTTCCGATGCCGGTGATGAGCAGCGCCATCACCAGGCTCAGGCCGTCGAGATAAAAGGAGAAATTCACGCCCAGGGCCGGCACCCAGGGATGGAACTCCACGACGGCGTTGCCCGCGCCGATGGAGGAAATTCGCGAGAGGAAGTAAACGGTCCAGGCAAAAGGGACGAGAGCGAGAAGCCAGTTGGCGGAGCGCGGCGCGGCGCGCGCAACCCAGCGTGCCATCGCCCCCAGCACGAAGAGCGAAAGAATCGCAATCGTCATGGCCGTTGGCCGAAAGAGAAGGCGGGATTCCTCCGGGACGGAATCCGCCGGACCGTGCCCCGTCACCGCGCGGGAATCGTTCGCGCGCGAAGGCGAGTCCATTTTTATAACATGACTTTCGATTTCTCAGGCTCGAATCGGAATGGCGGGCGTCGGGGCCGGGCCGCGCCCCCCCCCGGATGCAGGCCGAGACGAGTGGCCAGAAGAAGGAGTCCGCCCAATGCGGCAGGAATCAGCGCCGAAAACACAAACAACATCGCCGCGGCGTTCAGCGCGGCGGCGCGTGAAACGGCGAACCGTCCCAGAAGCAGGACTGCCGCGCCTTCCCGCGGGCCGATCCCGGCCACCGAAAGCGGCAGGCCGCCCGCGGTGACAATCCACGGAAAAGTCGCCAGCGCCGCGCCGAAGCCCGCTTCCTGAAACGCGCAGAGGAGGAAATAGAATACGGCGAGGTCAAGCCCGGTGGAAACCAGCGCCAGCGGCGCAAAGCGCAGCGGGCGGAAGCGCGCGAAGGCGGGATGTGTGGAATCAACGTTCGCACCCAGCGCGCGGCGGAAAAAGGGAAGGGAGGTGAACGACTCGAGCAGCACCGGCAGGCCGTTGACGAGCGGCAGCGTCGCCAGCCACACCGCCGCGGCCAGCAGCGCGGGCTGATGCGGCGCGGGGAAAAACAGGCTGACCACGCCGAACGTCGCGAGCGCCCAGGCATCGAGCGCGCGGTCGAGCAGGTTCAGCGGCAGCACGCGGCCGCGAAGTTCGCGCGGCAGGAAAAGCCAGCGCGCCAGTTCGCCGGAGCGTCCGGGAAGGACGAGGCTCAGCGTGAATCCTCCCAGCAGCGAGCGCGCGGAACAGGCCGCGGAGACTTCCGCGCCCCCCGTGGCGAGCAGCCGATGCCAGCGCAGCCAGCGCGCGCCCAGCATCGCCGCGGTGGCCAGCGCCGCCGGGGCCAGCCAGCCGAGCCGAATCCCATCGAAAGCCGACCGCAACTCGGCCACCGGCACGCGCCACAGCACAAGGGTCAGAAAGCCGAGCGTTCCCAGCACGCGCAACCACGCCGGAAGGCGCATCGCCATCAGACCCCCTCGCGCGCGACATATGCACGAGCGAGGCCGCGCGTCGCGCTCGCCGTCTCGGCGCGAGGCCCGCGCCGCGAAGTCTCGGCAATGGCAGCGGATAGAGGCGCGCCTGAGAAAACTCTGCATCCAAGTTAGGGTGACGCTCCGTCGCCGCTGGCGCGATGCAATGGAGGTCTTTTCTTGCGGGGCTGTCCGCGGCGTCTGGCAGTGGCCGGTGATTCACCTTGACGCTCGCGGAAGCACGATGCTAGGTTCGCTGGCTGCTTCCATCCCGGGAGGACGCGCGATTTGAACACGGACATGGGGAGTTGCCGGCGGTGGAAGGCCGCGGCCTGCGGCGCGCTTCTCGCGCTGCTTGCCGGCGGGCACGCTTCGGCTCCGGCGCGCGCGCAATCGAACACGCGCCTGCTGCTCGCCGCCGGATGGGGTGTGCCGGGCCACACGGGTTTCGCTTTCGGCCAGTTCTCCGGCCTGGCGATGAACGAAGCAAAAGAGATTGTTTTCCTCACCACGCTGCACAGCGCTCGGCGCGATTTGCGCGCCGTGGTGCGGTCAACGGGCGTCACGTTCAGCGTGGTGGCTTTTGAAGGATTGCGTGGGCCGGTTCCACGAACGTCTTACGATTCATTCAGCGCGCCGAGTCTGAACAATACGGGCGTCATCGCTTTCACGGCGGCGCTGAATGACGGCGACGCGCCCACCACCGTCG
>CAZKXX010000048.1:0-7971 GCA_964556705.1 uncultured Acidobacteriota bacterium | reverse complement strand
GCGTCGGGAAGGACGACACCTCGGTCATCCAGGGCAACCAGTCGCTCGCCGTGGCAACGGCGGGCGGCGCCGTGCCGGGCCTGCCCGACGCCACGTTCGCGGAATTTTCGGCCCCGCTCGTCAGTTCGACGGGCAACGTGCTCTTCGCCGCGCGTCTGTCCGGACCGAATCCCTCCAGCGGTCTCTTCCTCTGGACCCCGCGCGGCACCGTCGCGGTTCCGCTGCCGCCGGAAATCGCCGTCGGGCCCGCCGACCTGCTGACGCCCGTCTTCTTCAGTCACGATGAAGCGGTCTTCGTCCGCCGCGGCACGCCGCTCGAAGCCGTGACCGAGCAGTTCTTTCGCGCCGTCGCCACGCGCAACTTCGAAGACCTGAAGCTGCCCGCCGAAGAAACCGAAGTCGTTGAAATCCTTCCCGCGCGGTCCGAGCAGCTTCCCGTGCGCATGCTGTTCGTGCTGATCGAGGGTGATACCGTGCAGACGGGGCTGCTCGCCGGCGACCCGACGAAGCCCGTGATGGCGAGACTTACTCCGGGCACGCCCGCTGTGCCGCTCGGCCGCATTCAGGGGCAGACGTCGGGGCCGCGCGGCAACATCATCGTCGCTGCCGCGCCCCTCGGGCAGGATTTTGATTTGGGGCTTTATTGCTACTGCGAAGGCCAGTTGCTGCGGTTGACCGCGCCGGAAGAGATGCACGCCATCACCGCCGCCGCGCAGGGAAGGCCGCTCCGCTCCCTCGTCGGAGACGGCGAACGCACCGCCGCCTTCCTCGCGCCACTCGATGAGGGCGCGGAATCCACAGCGCTTTACATCACGTCGCTGCCTTAGCGGTCACCGTTCAGCCGTCAGCCCTCAGCACAGAAGATTGTTGGTTGAGCCGCAGTCGTGAGTCCGCGCACGTGCAGTCTGTGCCGCTCAGTTCCATCAAGCGCCGACAAAGTAAGCAGCACCAACAACCAACGCTTCCTGCTGTGCGGTGAGAGCTGAAAGCTGACAGCTGATCGCTGTCAGCTTTCAATTACACTTCCAGTTTCCACGGCGCGCGGTATTCGCGGCTCAGCAGCTTCTCGGCTTCCGGGCCGCCTTCAACCAGCTTCTGCGCCGCCGGGTCCCACACAATCCGCCGCTTGCTGAGCAGAGCCACGTTCGCCAGCAGCGCCGTCGTGGACGAGTGGTGTCCGTCCTCGATATCGTTTGCCGGCCGCTGCCGCGACTTGATGCACTCCAGCATGTTCGTCACGTGGTTGGCGAGCCCGTCGTCGGTCCGTTTCACTTTCTTTTCGGCGAGCTGGAGTTTTTGATTCGCCCTCGCCGAAGCCGTATTCTCGGGATAGATTTCGTACCCGTCGCGGTCGAGGAACATCGTCGCGTCGGTGCCGTGGAACACGATTCCGTAGCCCTTGCCGAAGAGCGAGTTGCTGTTCGCGAGGCGGTTCTCGTACGTGCAGACAAACCCTGGAAACTCGTAGGTCACGTCGAGCGTATCCGGTATATCGGCGTTGTCCTTGACGACGAATTTCGATCCCGTCGCCGTCACCGCCGTCGGCCCCGTCACCTTCATCGCCCACTGGACGATGTCGAGCAGATGGACGGCCCAGTCGCCCGGCCAGCCGTTGGCGTAATCATAAAAATACCGGAACGTGGACCAGCGGTCGCCCACGCCGAAGCGGTTCCAGTTGTACGGCCGCTTCGGCGCCGGCCCCAGCCACATGTCCCAGTCCAGCCCAGGCGGCGGATCGCCGTCCGGAACGTTGCCGATGCCGTCCGGGAAGATGTTCGAGTAATTCCAGGTGCGCACGTAGGTCACCTTGCCGAGCACGCCGTCCTGAACGGCCTTGGCCGCCGCCTGGAAGTGCGCGTTCGAGCGCTGCCACAAACCGACCTGCACCACGCGCTTGTGCTTGCGCGCCGCCTCGACCATCTTCTTTCCTTCTTCGATGGCCACGCAGATGGGCTTCTCCGCGTAAACGTCCTTGCCTGCCTGGCAGGCCATCACCGTCTGGAGCGCGTGCCAGTGGTCGGGCGTCGCCACCATCACGATGTCGAGCGATTTGTCGTCAATCAGCTTGCGAAAATCGGTGTAGGTTTTCGCCTTGCCGCCCGCGGCGCGCAATCCGTTCTGAAGGTTCGGCTCGTAGCAGTCCGAGACCGCCGCCGCTTCCACGCCCTGCCGGATGAAGTGCTGCATGTTGTCGATGCCCTGGCGGCCCGTGCCGATCACGCCCAGACGCAAGCGGTCGTTTGCGCCCAGCACGCGCGTGGTGCTCAGTCCCGCCATCGAAATGCTCACGGCGGCCGTGCTGAGCGCCGCGCGCTTCATGAAATCCCTGCGATTGATGTCATCACTCATGATGTGTCCTTCCTCTCGTTATGTATTGCTGAGGGATTCGTGCGGCTGAGTTCTGAGAGTGCGCAATTCACCCCGGCCGGCGCAAGCGACATAATGTCTCCACCCGCCGCCGGCCGCAGCCGCGCGCCGTTTATTACCACATCGACCGGACCCACGAAAGCGAATTTTCCTTTGCCTGGTTCTCGAGGAGCTCAGACGGTGACCGTGAGGCGGGGGAAAACGGGGAGCGCGGCGAGAGGGAGCAGGGCGGCCCGCACCCGACGCCAGAGGAGGGAAACGGTCGGCGGTTGCCCGTCGGCCCTTCCGTATCCACCCGTTGTCATTGCGCGCTGCCCGCCCCCGTGTTCGAGCATCGCCGGCGCTCCCCGGGGCAGCGATTGTCTCCCCAGCGCGTCACCTTGTCAAGCAAAAGACATTAACCGCGCGATAACTTCAGCCCGGCCTCCCCACATGTTCCCCGCGCACTCTTGGGGTCTCTTTACCCACGTCACATCGGTTTTGAATCGGGCATCTTGAATTTTGAATTCAACGGCCCGCCGAGGGCGGGGGCCTGCCTGCTGCAGGCAGGCAAGCCCCGCCCGACGCGGCGAGCGTGCCCGTGCTAGGATGGCGCTCCAGCAGGGCAAGGGTCTTGAGAATGGGGAGGGCAAAGCCATGAAACGAGCGGTGCTTGTCGTGGTGTTGTGCCTTTTTTCGTCCGGCGACGCGGGCGCACAGGAAAAATCTTCGGGCACGCAAGAGCAACCCTCAGGCGCTCGCGTTGGAGTGAACGGGGAATTTCTCTTCGAGTTGCGCGCGGGCGTGGGAAGTCTGAGCGCGGAGGAACGGGCGGAAATCGTGAACCGGCGACTGGCGGAGATTCTGGCTTCGCCGCTGGCGCGAACGCAAGCCGTGGTACAGCAAACAGATCTCGGTTGGATGGTGACGGTCGGCGGGCGTCCGGTGGTGGCGGTAACGGAAGCCGACGCGCGGGCGGCCGGGAAAACTCAGCAGGCGTTGGCCGAAGAGTGGGCGGAAGCGGTCGAGCACGGCCTCGACGCCGCGCGCGGCCGGCAGGTGCGAGAGACGCTCGTCGAGCGCATCCTGGTGACCGCGATCCTGCTCGTCCTGACACTCCTGCTGTTGCTGGCTCTGCGAAAGGGACGGCAGGTGCTGGAGCGCGCGATGGAAGAGCGCCGGGAACGGCTGCCGCGGCTCACGTTCCGGGAACTTGAAATCATCTCGCCGCAACGCATGTTCACCGGCGTCCTGACGGTGGAAAAGACTCTCTACTATCTCACCTGGGCGGTGGTCATCGGAGGTGCGTTGCTGATTGTGTTCAGCCAGTTTCCGGCCACGGAGCGCTATGCGCGTCAGGTGGCCCTGTGGCTTTGGGAGCCGCTGGTCACCATCGTGCGCGGGGTCATCGGCTATTTGCCAAATCTTTTCTACATCCTCGTCATCGTGCTGGTCACGCGGCTGGCGCTGCGCGGGATCGGGTTTGTTTTTGAGCAGGCGCATCGCGGCGTCATCAGTTTGGAGCCGTGGCTGCACCAGGACCTGGCGCGTCCCACCGCCTCGATCGTCAAGGCCGTCATCGTGGTCCTGGCCTTGTTCTTCATCGCCCCGCTGATTCCGGGGACGGGAACGACGGCGGCGCAGGGCATCACGGTGCTGTTGGGGCTGATGGTCTCCTTCGGCTCGACTTCGACGGTGGGGAACCTCATCGCCGGCATCGTGCTGCGCTACATGCGGCCGTACTACGAAGGAGACCGCGTCAAGCTGGGCGAGACGCTGGGCGACGTGGTCGAGCGGCGGTTCCTCTACACGAAGGTGCTGACCAGCAAGAACGAAGAAGTCATCGTCCCGAGCCTTCAGATCCTGGGGAAGGAAATAACCAACTACAGCGCGCGGGCGCGCGAGCTGGGGTTGATCTTGCATACGACGGTCACCATCGGCTACGACGCGCCGTGGCGGAAGGTCCACGAACTCCTCGTCCGGGCCGCGGAGCGCACCACGCACGTCCTGAAGGACCCGAAACCGTTCGTGCTTCAGACGAGCCTCGACGACTGGTACGTGAGCTACCAGCTCAACGCCTACACGAACCAGCCGAACCGGATGGCCGCTATTTACGCGGAATTGCACCAAAACATTCAGGACTCGTTCAATGAAGGCGGAATTGAAATCATGTCGCCGCAATACCTGACGCTGCGCGACGGAAACGAGACAACGATTCCCGCCGAATATCGCTCCAAGGAATATCGGTCGCCGCGCTTCCGGGTGGAGGCGGAAACGACCGGCGCGGCGAGGGCTTGAGAAGTTCGCGGGGCTCACGAACCCACGTCGGGCGGCCGATGAGGAGAAAGAGACTGCCGGAAGGGAAGGTGACCAGGCGAGATGGAAGGCGGGTCGGCGGCTCAAAGACGCAGTGAACGCGTCCTGCTGCGGATTCCCATCGAAGTCCGCGGGACGGGCGCGGACGGGAAGGCGTTCGTCGAGGAGACGCACACGCTGGTGCTGAACCGGCACGGCGCGCGCGTCGCGCTCCGGAACGGCGTGGTCCCCGGCGCGCGGGTGACGATTACGAACCTTCAGAACCGGATGCGCGCCAGTTTCCGCGTCGTCGAAAAGGCGAAGAAATCGCTCGGCGACGGAAGCGAGTGGGGCGTGGAGTGTCTGGACCCGGAGGAGAATTTCTGGGGAATCGTTTTTCCGAAGAAGCCGTCCGCGCCCGCCGAGGCGGTGGACGCGCTGCTGGAATGCGCGGAATGCGGCGCGCGCGAGCTGGCGCCGCTCTCGCTGGAAGAATACCGCGGCATGGCCGGGGGTTCGCCGCTGGAGCGCGACTGCGCCGAGTGCGGGCGCGCGACGCGCTGGCGGTTCGGATTTACGGAGGGCGAGGACGAAGCGGCGTCGCCGCCGGATCTTCCCGCGCCGGAGGCCGCCGCCGCATCCGCGGAGCGCCGGCGTGCGCGCCGGCTGACGCTGAAAGTTCCCGTGCGCGTGCGCACGCGCGACGGCCGCGAGGAAATCTCGCGCACCGAAAACGTTTCGAAAACGGGAGTCTGCTTCGGCGCGAACCTGGCGCTGAAAGAAGGCGAGCGGATTTCGCTGACCGTGGGCTACGCGCCGGGCTCGATGGAAATGGAAATGCCGGCCGAAGTGGTGTGGCGGCGCGAGTTGGGCGGCGCGGGGCCCGCGCTGTACGGCGCGCGGCTCCTCTGACCCGCGCGCGGAGGGCGGCGCGGAAGAAGTTTACTGGCGGACGGCCTCCAGATTGGCGGCGGGCGCGCGCAGGCGCTGGACGCGCCCCTGCTCGTCCACCCACACCTCAATCTGCAGCAAGTCGGTCGAGACGGCGAGGCGCTCGAGCTGGCGCGGCCCGCTGCCGAAATCGACCTGCTCCTTGCCCTGCGATTCGACGATGAGGACTCCGGGCAGCGCGCCCTGCGGCACGAAAGCCTGGAACGCCTGGCGGCCGCCCGCCGTGCGCCGGTAGAGCGCCACGACGAGCTGGTAGTGGTGCAGGACGTTGTCGTCAAGGATGACGGTGGTCTGCGGCAGTTCGAATTCGCGGTCGTCGGTTTCTCCGGAGATCGTCTTGTAACGCAGCTTGGCGGGCGAAGAGCGGAAGTCGGCGTCGATCTTCGAATTGTACGGTCCCTTCTGGCTCCACGAGTAGGTCAGCGGGCGGAGGTCGGAAGCCATCGTCAGCTTCGCCGTTACCTGAAACTCCTGCCGCTGGCCGTCCTGGACGACGCGCAGGTCGCTCTGCGACTCGGCCTCGATGCGGTCGCGCTGGTCGCGGATGCGGAATTTTTCCGTGCCCACGGGCTGGCCGCCCACCAGGACGTTGAACGAACCTTCGTCAGCGACCGAAGCGGCCGGCGCGTTCTGCGCGAGCGGGACATTCGCTGAAAGGCCGGCAGCGGCCAGCAGCGCCAGGGCGAACGTTAGGGAAACAACGCGATGGGATTTCAGGTCCAACCTCCTCGCCCTTCAGAATAGCGGGAGCCGCAGAATCTGCTCCACCACCTGCTGCGGCTGCCGGCCTTCGGTGGTCACGCGGTGCTCGGCCATTCGGTAGAAGGGCAGCCGCTGCTCGAGCAGTTTGCCGAAACTTTCCGGGTCGCGGAACAGCGGGCGGTCGTTCTTTCCTGCGCAGCGGGCGAGGAGTCCTTCCAGCCCGCAATCGAGCCAGATGGTGGTGCCGCCGCGTTCGCGAATGAAGTCGAAATTGACCTTCTGCGCGAACGTTCCGCCGCCCAGGGCGATGACGACGGGCTCGGCTCGCGAGGCCTCCACCAGCGCGGCGTGCTCGAGTTCGCGAAAGAAAGGCTCGCCGTGCTGGTCGAAAATTTCCCGCACCGTCGCGCCCTGGCCGGCTTCGATGGTGGAGTCGAGATCGACGAAAGGCCAGTGGAGTTCCTGCGCCAGCAGATGGCCCACCGTGGACTTGCCGCTTCCCATGAAGCCGAGCAGATAGATCAGTTTTTGACGGTGTCGGCTCATCCTGAGGGACTACGTGCGAGCGCAGCCCGACGCGGCCATTATAACGAGTTGCGGCGGAAATCCGCAACGAGCGCGGCGGGCAGGTGGGGCCTGCCCGGGATGACAGCGAAAAAGAAAGCGGAGCCTTCAGCGCGCCGGGCGGACGCGAATCGTGCCGCTGAAGGAACTGACCTCCACCGAAGCGCTGCCGGTGTTATGCGTGCCGAGCAGGCTTTGCGTCCCGACGATCGGGGTCGAGGGCTGGCGCCGCGGCGTGAGGGCCAGGGTGTTTTCGAGCTTGCCTTTCACCGTTTTCGCGGTGAGGTCGAAGGAGGAATCCACCGGGCAGAGGATTTCGATGTTTCCGCTGTAGGTGGTGAGCACGTACTGGCCGCCGGCGAGGAAGTCTCCCTGATAGCGAATGGCGCCGGAATTGGTGTTGGCCCGCAGGTGGCCGCTGGCGGGCGAGGTGATGTAGATCGAGCCGGTGATGGAAGCGACTTCGACGCGGCCCGAGGCGGCGGCAATCCGGATATCTCCGCCCAACGATTTCGCCGTGAGGTGCCCGGCGATGTCTTTGCCGAGAATTTCCGCCGCCGTCGTCTCAATCCAGGTGTCGCCTCGCAGGCCGGCGACGTCCACACCGCCCTGGCGGTTGCGGATTTCCACGATCGCGCCGTAGGGCACGTCCAGCGTGTAATCGGCGAAGTCCTCCGTCGCGGTCAGGGCCGGGTCGAGAACGTGCGTGGTCAACTGGAGGCGGTCGGCGGCGCCGGTGGGCGGCTGACGGACCACGTCCACTTCCACTTTCGGTGACGGTGTGAGGGCGACGAGCCGCACCTGGGACTTTTCCCAGCCGCGCACCACCACCTGGCCGCGCAGGTTGGAAATGGCGATGCGGGGATAAAGCGTGGTGTCGAAAGTCTTTTCGACGCGCACCGGCGACTGGGCCAGCGCCGTCACGGTCGAAAGCGCCAGGGCGGCGGCCAGCGCGCCGAGGCGGAGAAAATTCGAGCGAAGCATTTCGTTCCGGTCCGACGTTCTTTGAGCGAGCACGGGATCCATCCTTGGCCGAAGATTCTACCTCAAACCGAACTCCAGCGCCGCGGCCAGTACCTGCGCCTTCGACTGGTACGCGTGGGCGAGATACTC
>CAZKXX010000047.1:0-27261 GCA_964556705.1 uncultured Acidobacteriota bacterium | reverse complement strand
CTTCCGGCGCTCTACGAAGCGCTCGCCGCGGCGGGTCTGGCCGAGCCGGGCGCCGAAACGATTCTCGATATCACCGCCTGCCCGGGCACCGACACCTGCAAGCTGGGGATTTCTTCCTCGCGCGGCCTGGCCGCCGAATTGCGAAAGCGCCTGGGCGAGAAAGCCTTTCAGCTCGATGAGGCGGTCCGGGACCTGCACATCAAAATCAGCGGCTGCTTCAACAGTTGCGGGCAGCATCACGTGGCGGACCTCGGCTTCTACGGCGTCAGCCGCAAGATGGGGAGCTACGTCGTTCCGCACTTCCAGTTGATTCTGGGCGGCGAGTGGGAGCAGAACGCGGGCTCCTACGGCCTGCCGATCATGGCCGTGCCGTCGAAAAACATTCCGGAAGTCGTGTCGCGGCTGACGGAACGCTACGTGAAAGGCCGGCAGAACGGTGAAACGTTCCGCGAGTTCATCAAGCGCGTGGGCAAAGCGGAAATCAAATCGTGGCTGGAAGATCTGACGAAACTGCCGCCCGCGCCGGCCGACCGCACGTACTTCAGCGACTGGGGCGACCCGCGTGAGTTCAGTCTGGGCGATCTGGGCACGGGCGAGTGCGCCGGCGAAGTGGTCTCGTCGGTGGAATTCGAGCTGGGCGCGGCGGAGCGCGAAGTCTTCGAGGCCCAGGTGGCGTTCGACGGCGGAGACTTCGGGCGCGCGGGCCAGCTTGCTTACCAGGCGATGCTGCGCGCGGCGAGGGCGCTGGTGAAAATCGAAAATGCCGGCGTGCAGGACGACCCCGACCGGATTGCGGAAGAATTCCGCGCGCGCTTCTACGACACGCAGAAATTCTTCGACCCGTTCGCGGGCGGAAAATTCGCTCAGTACTTTTTTGCCGCGCATAAGCGCCGCAACGAGCCCCACACGCCGGAGTCGGTGCGCTACCTGCTCGAAGAAGCGCAGTTGTTCATCGAGGCGTCGCACAGTTGCTACAACCGCATGGCCGCGCCGGCGCCGGTCTGAGGATTGGGGAACGACATGGAATTTCAGCACGTCAACGTCAAGCTGCCGGTCGCGAATCCCGAGGCGGTGGACCTTGAAAAGTTCCTGCCGATTTTTCACGGCTGGATCCAGGAGCAGAATCTGGACGAGCTGCTCGTGGACGTGGCCGATTACCGCCACCTTTCGGCGGGGCCGGGCGTGGTGCTCATCGGACATCAGGCCAACTACAGCGTGGACAACACCGGCAACCGGCTGGGCGTGCGCTACAACCGCAAGGCGACGCTGGAGGGAACGAATTTCAATCGCTTCGCGCAGGCGGCGCGCGCGGCGCTGGCGGCGCTGCGCCGGCTCGAAAACGATCCGCGGCTGGAAGGCCGCCTGCGCTTCAATGGGCGCGACGTGGAACTCTTCATCAACGACCGACTGCTCGCGCCGAACGACGAAGGGACGCGTGCTGCCGCGGAGCCGGAGCTGAAAGATTTTTTCCGCAGGCTTTTCGCGAGCGAGGATTTTGAATTCGCGTTCGAGAACGGCGACCGCCGCCGGCTGCTTTCCGTCACCGCCAGATCGCCGCGCAACTACACCTCGGAAGAATTGCTGAAACATCTGGAATCCTGAACCGCCAAACTGTCTGTTGCGGGCGCGAGCGAGTTGCGGCACACTCATCGCTGCCATGCGACGACGACTTTTTCTCTCCACGCTTCCCTTTCTTGCCGCGGGCGCGCTGCTCGCCGGGCGGCGCGAGCTTGCCGCGCAGGCGCGCCGGGCACGGTCCATTGACACCGTACTCGGTCCCATTTCTCCGCGCCGGCTCGGGCGCACGCTGATGCACGAGCACATCCTGGTGGATTTTGCCGGCGCGGACAAGATCGCGCCGGGGCGATACGACCCCGACGATGCGTTTCGCGTCGCGTTGCCGCATTTGCAGAAGCTTCGGTCGCTCGGCTGCGACACGCTCGTCGAATGTACGCCGAATTTTATCGGGCGCGACCCGGAATTGTTGCGGCGGCTCGCCGAAGCGACGGGGCTTAACATCCTGACCAACACCGGCTTTTACGCCGCGGCGCAGCGGAAATTCGTTCCACCCTTTGCCTACCGTGAGACAGCCGACCAGCTTGCCGAGCGCTGGGCGACGGAATTCGAGAGAGGCATCCCGCCTTCGGGGATTCGTCCGGGCTTCATCAAAATCGGCGTGGACGGCGGGCCGCTGGGCGAAATCGAAACGAAACTCGTGCAGGCCGCGGCGCGAACGCACCGGCGCACGGGACTCGCGATCGCTGCGCACACGGGCGGCGGCGACGCGGCGCTCGCCGAACTCGACGTGCTGAAAGAAGAGGGCGTGCGGCTCTCCGCTTTCATCTGGGTGCACGCTCAGGAGGAATCCGACCCGAACATTCACGTCGAAGCCGCGCGACGCGGCGCCTGGGTGGAGTTTGACGGAATTTCGCCGAAAACGATTGAAACGCACGTGGGGCATGTGATGCGAATGAAGCGCGCCCGGCTGCTGAGCCGCACGCTGATTTCGCAGGACGCGGGATGGTACAACGTGGGCGAACCGGGCGGGGGAAACTATCGCGGTTACGAAACTCTGTTCGAGGAGTTCCTGCCCGCGCTGCGCAAGGCGGGCGCGAGCGAAAACGACGTGCGCACGCTGCTGGAACGCAATCCGCGCGCGGCGCTCGCCCGCGGCGACCCGAGTTGAGGACGGCGCTGACGTTTCAGCCCCGGCGGGGCGGGAGCGAATTATTCGAAGCTGGCCAGCGCGGCTTCTTCGTTGTCGAAAATCTCGAAGGCGCTGAGCAGGTGGTGGGTGGAGAGCACGTTGTGGATGAGGCGCGGGACGCGGAGGAGTTTCAGCCGGCCGCCTTCCTGAGCCGTCAGGATCACGGCCTCGACCAGGGCGCCGATTCCGGTGCTGTCGATGCGCGTGACATCCTCGAGGTCCAGCAGAATCTTCGTGCGGCGGATGGCCAGCAGGTCTTTGATTTCTTTCCGAAAAGCCTCCGCTTCCTCGCCGAGCACAACTCGGCCGCTGAGGTCGAGCACGACAACCCCCGCCGCGTCGCGGGGCGTCATTGTGAGGGGCATGCAAACCCTCCGCGGGCGAATCTTAAATTCGCGCGCGCGGGCAAGTCAACGCCAAACGCCGAACACGACGAAATGTCCCGCGGGGAGTTCGTTCCTGCGACAACATGTCCCGTGACGGCTGTCAAGGCTCAACAGGCTAACCCCGCCGAATGTTATAATTGACTGATTTTGAGGCTCGCGCCTCGAGGCTTCCATGCATCCGGCCCTGTTGTGGCTCGCCCTGGCCCTCTACGCGCTCGGCATCGCGCTGACCGTGCCTTCGATTGTCCGCCGCCGGCCGGCGCTTTCGCCCGCGGCGCTGGGCGCGGTGGGCGCGGGACTGGCGGCGCACGCCGCGGACCTCGCGGTGGCGGGGCTGGAGATCGGCAAGCTGCCTGTCGTGGACGTGCGCTCGGCGCTTTCTTTTTTCGCATTTCTCGCCACGCTGGCTTTTTTTCTCGTCTATCTCCGCTATCGCATCGCCGCGCTGGGAATTTTCATGCTGCCCATGGTGTTCGTCCTCACGCTGCTTTCGGCGCTCCATCCGGTGCGGCCCTTTGAGGACCCGGCGTTTCGGGGCGGCTGGCTGTTCATTCACATCTCGTCGATTTTTCTCGGCTACACCGCTTTCTTCCTGACGTTCGTCGCCGCGGTGATGTATCTGATTCAGGAACGCGAATTGAAATCGAAGAAGCCGCGGGCGTTTTATTACCGCCTGCCCTCGCTCGAGGTGTGCGAGGAATTGCACGTTCGTTCGCTGGTGATCGGCGTACCGCTGCTGAGCCTGGGGATTCTGACCGGGTTCGTCTGGGCGAGCCGGACGTGGAGCGGCCCGTGGGAATTCGACCCGAAGATCGTGGCCTCGATGGTGACCTGGGTGATCTATCTGGTGCTGGCTTCGACGCGCCTGAGCGGCGTGTGGCGCGGCCGCCGCGCCGCTTACGTGGCGATTTTCGGCTTCGCCGCCATGATGGTGACGTTTCTGGGCGTGAGTTTCATCAGCGGCCAGCACGGCCACTTCCCGGAATTCGGAGAGCTGCCCTGAGGAAAGGTGTGAGGGACCGGGGCTGGGGGCAGGACACTGAACTCCTGAAGGAAACACTCAGAACAGTCGGCGGAATTCGCGGCACGGGGAGCATGCCGGCTGCAACTTGCTGCTTCACGGTAAGAGATGGCGGCCGGCGCTCGACGCCCAGCACCGAGCGCCGAGCACCCGGCACCTTTCATTGATGTCATGAACCTTCTCCTGGTCGGCATGAACCATCGCACCGCGCCCGTCGAGGTGCGCGAGCGGATGAACATCCGCGAAGACTGCCTCGGCGGGGCCGTGGCGGACCTCGCGCACCGCCCGGGAATTGAAGAGGCGATGATTCTTTCCACCTGCAACCGCGTGGAAGTGGCCGTCTCGGCGCAGCCGGGGATTCAGGCCGAGCCCGTCGTGCGGCAGTTTCTGGCCGACTATCACCATACCGACCTCACGCCCCTCGAACCCTTTTTCTACTGGTACCGTCAGGAGGTAGCGGTGCGCCACCTGTTCCGCGTGGCGGCGAGTCTGGACTCGATGGTGGTGGGCGAGCCGCAAATTCTCGGCCAGGTGAAGCAGGCGTTTGCCATCGCGCAGCAGGTGGGCGCGCTGCGCGGCGCGCTGAGCGAAGTGGCGCATCAGGCGCTGGCGGTGGCGCGCAAGGTGCGGCGCGAGACGGCCATCGGCGCGTCGGCGGTTTCCGTTTCTTACGCCGCGGTGGAACTCGCCAAGAAGATTTTCGGCAATCTGGACGGCAAAACCATTTTCGTGGTGGGCGCGGGGAAGATGAGCGAACTCGCCGCCAAACACCTGCTGCGCTCCGGCGCCAGCGCCATTTTCGTGTCCAACCGCACGTTCGAGCGCGCCGAAGAACTGGCCGCGGCGTTTCGCGGCACGGCCATCCGCTTCGACGACCTCTTCGAGCACATCGGCAAGGCGGATATCGTCATCACCTCGACGGGCGCGCCGCACTTCATCATCGCGCGCGGCCAGGTGGAAAAGATGCTCGTGGCGCGCAAGAACCGTCCCATGTTTTTCGTGGATATCGCGGTGCCGCGCGACGTGGACCCGGCGGTCAACGAGCTCGACAACGCTTTCGTGTACGACATTGACGACCTCGAGCAGGTGGTGGACGCGAACCGCAAGCAGCGCGAGCGCGAGGCCGTCTGGGCGGAAGAAATCGTCAACCGCGAAGTGCAGAAGGTGATGCGGCGCCTCGCCTCGCGCGAGGTGGTGCCGACGATTGTGGCGCTGGAAGAACGGCTGGAACGCATCCGCGCCGCCGAACTCGAACGGCATCGGGCGCGGCTCGCCTCGCTGACGCCCGAGCAGCGCGAGGCCGTGGACGCGCTCCTGCGCGGCGTGGTGAACAAAATCCTGCACGGGCCCATCACCGAGCTCAAGGCCGGCGCCGGGAATCCCGAACATTCCGCGCTCGTGCAGTTGATCCGAAGGATGTTTGGCATAGGAAATTAAGAATCGGCGGAGGGAGGCAGGCGAGAATTCAGAATCAGGAATTCAGAATCCAGAAGGCCGAGCAAATCTCCTGCCTCGTTCTGCGAGCTGCGGTGCTTTCCTCCTGATTATTCTGAATTCTGGATTCTTGATTCTGGCTCGATTCTCCGGACGCGCCTCGATCCATCAAGTATGCGCCTCCTCATCGGCTCCCGCGGCAGCGCGCTCGCCCTCTGGCAGGCGAACTGGGCAAAAGACCGCCTCCTTAAGGCGGGGCACCAGGTGGAAATCCGCGTCATCAAGACGACGGGCGACAAGCTCGTGGACGTCCCGCTCACGCAGTCGGGGACCAAAGGCCTGTTCATCAAGGAAATCGAAGAGGCGCTGCTGGCGGGAGAAATTCATCTCGCCGTGCACAGCCTGAAAGACCTGCCGACCGACCAGCCCGCGGGTCTGGCGCTCGCCGCCGTGCCGCCGCGCGAAGACGCGCGCGACGTGTTCATTTCCAGGAGCGGGGCGCGGTTCGCGCAACTTCCGCCGGGCGCGCGCGTGGCCACCAGCAGCCTGCGCCGGCAGTCGCAACTGCGCAGCCTGCGTCCCGACGTCGAATTCGTTCCCCTGCGCGGCAATCTCGACACGCGGCTGAAGAAGCTCGATCGCGGCGATTGCGACGCGCTGGTGCTGGCGGCCGCAGGCGTCCATCGATTGGGCTGGAAGCAGCGCATTACGGAATATTTTTCGCCCGACCAGCTCTGCCCCGCCGTCGGCCAGGGCGCGCTGGCGATTGAAGCGCGCGCGCGCGACGCGGCGGTGGCGGAAATCGTCCGCCCGCTCGACGACGACTCGACGCACGCCGCCGTGCGCGCCGAGCGCGCCATGCTGCGCGCCCTGGGGGGCGGATGTCTGGTGCCCATCGCCGCGCACGCCCGCCTCGAAGGCGACCTGATGCGTTTGCGCGGCGTGGTGGCGAGCGTGGACGGTTCGCGCGTCATTCGCAGCGCCTGCTCGGGGCCCGCGGGGAACCCGGAATGGCTCGGCTCGCGAGTGGCGGAAGATCTGGCGCAGCAGGGGGCGAGGGAGGTTTTGAAGGCAGTGTCGAGTGACCAGTGACAAGTGGTCAGAACGAGCGGAAACGGGAAGTTGGAAGTGGGAAAAAGGCGGAGAGAGCGCGGAAATTCGCGAGCAGGACTCGGTGGGTCAGCGGCCCGATCGCGGGTGGCGAAACGACCGACGGGTCCGTCGCTCGGCTCTCAACTCTGAACTCTCAACTCGCGAGGCCCGCTTGGCGGGCATCTCCCGACTTCGAAGAGACGTTTGCCAGCGCGCGTAACCATGGCTGGAAAAGTCTATCTCATCGGCGCGGGTCCGGGCGATCCGGGATTGCTGACGCTCAAAGGCAAGAGCATCCTGGAACGCGCCGACTGCATTGTCTATGACTTTCTCGCGGCGCGCGAATTGCTGCGGCACGCGCGGCCGGAAGCCGAACGGATCTTTGTGGGCAAGCGCGGCACGGCGGCGCGGCTGCCGCAGAAGGAAATTACCCGGCTGCTGATTTCCAAGGCGCGCGAAGGCAAGCTGGTGGCCCGGCTGAAGGGCGGCGACCCGTTCGTCTTCGGGCGCGGCGGGGAAGAAGCCGAAGCGCTCGTTACCGCAGGCATTGCATTTGAAATCGTTCCGGGTGTGACTTCCGGCATCGCCGCGCCGGCCTACGCGGGGATTCCCGTTACCCATCGCGGGCTCACTTCTTCAGTCTCCTTCATTTCCGCGCACGAAGACCCGGTGCTCGGCCCCGAGGGCATCGACTGGAGCGCCGTGGCGACGAGTTGCGGCACGCTGGTATTTTTCATGGGAACGAAAAATCTGCCGGCGATTGCGGCGAAACTCATCGAGCGCGGGCGCGCGCCTTCCACGCCCGCGGCGGTGATCCACTGGGGGACGCGGCCGAGCCAGCAGGTGGTGACCGGCACGCTCTCGGACATCGCCGCGCGCGCGGCGCACGTGCAGCCGCCCACGGTCATCGTGGTCGGCGAAGTGGTCGGGATGCGCGATGGCCTTCAGTGGTTTGAAAAGCTGCCGCTCTTCGGCCGGCGCATCGTCTTGACGCGCACCCGCGAGCAGGCCGGCGAGCTGCGCGACCGACTGGAAGAACTTGGCGCGGAGGTCGTGGAACTCCCGACGATTGAGATCCGCCCGCCCGCTTCCTGGGAGGCGCTCGATGACGCGATTTCGCGGCTGGGCGAATTTCAATTCCTGCTCGTCACCTCCGTCAACGGCGTGCGGAATTTTCTGGCGCGGCTGAAGGCCGGCGGTCGGGACCTTCGCGACCTGAAAGGACTGAGGATTGGCGCCATCGGGCCGGCGACGGCGGCGGAATTCGCGCGCGCGGGAATCCGCGTGGATTTCGTTCCCAGGGAATATCGCGCCGAGGGATTGCTCGAAGCGATGAAGAATTTTGAACTCGAAGGAAAGGCCGTGCTCATTCCTCGCGCCAAAGTGGCGCGCGACCTTGTTCCTCGCACACTCGCCGCGCGCGGCGCGCGCGTGGAAGTGGTGGAGGCTTACGAAACGGTCGTGCCGGAACTTCCGCGCGAAGAACTCGACCGGCTGCTCGCTTCCCCGCCCGACGCCATCACGTTCACCAGTTCTTCCACGGCTTCGAACTTCGCCAAACTGCTCGGCAAGCGCAAGCCCGCCGAAGTTCTGGGCGGCGCCGCGATAGCCTCCATCGGCCCGGTGACGTCGGAGACGCTGCGCAAGCTGGGGCTGCGCGTCACCGTCGAGGCGAAGGAATCAACGATTCCGGGGCTCGTGGAGGCGTTGAAGGAACACTTCAGGCCACGCGTGACATGAGGAGAGCGCTTCGCGAAGCGCCCCGACGGATCGCGCTGCAGGGGCGGCTCGCAAGCCGTCCTCGTCCATCATCGCCGTCACCGCAACGATCCTGTGCACCGTCCTGGACGTTGTCATTCTGAGCGAAGCGAAGAATCTCTGCCCCCGCAATCTTACACCGTTGAGATCTTTCGGCGCCTGGGGCACCTCAGGATGACAAATCCCGGGGATTTCCACTGAGATTCAGGTTCAGAGGTTCAGCAACTCGCGCAGCTTTTTGGTTTGCGCGCGGCTGACGGGGATTTCGGTCTGCTTCTTATCGTCCATCCGAAGCTGGTAGGAGCTTTTGAACCAAGGCACGACTTCCTTGATGCGGTTGACGTTCACGAGGTAGGAGCGATGAACGCGCCAGAAGACGTTGGGGTCGAGCGTGCCCTGTAATTCCTCGACGGTGCGGAAATTCGACTGGCCCTCGAAATCGCGCGTCACGATGCTGATGACGCCGTCTTCGATGGCCGCGTAGATGACGTCGTCGGCGTTGACGAGCAGCAGCCGTCCGCCGGTTTTGACCAGCAGCTTGTTCTTCTGCGCCGCGGCGGGCTTTTCCTCCATCATCTGCACGAGCCGGTCGAGTTTGTCAGCGGCAGACTCGCTGGTCTCGATCATGCGCCGCACCTTGGCGATGGCCTTTTCCAGCCGCGGCCGGGCGATGGGCTTCAGGAGGTAGTCCACAGCGTTCACGTCGAACGCCTGCACAGCGTAGTGGTCGTAAGCGGTGGCGAAGACGAAATGGGGCAGCTTGATTTTCCGCTCCAGCAGTTTCTTGATGACGCCGAAGCCGTCGAGGCCGGGCATTTGCACATCGAGGAAGACGAGGTGCGGGTTCAGCTCGCGAATCAGGTTCACGGCCTCGACACCGTTTTTTCCCTGGCCGGCGATTTCGACCTCGGGCATGCCCTTGAGCAGAAACGCCAGCTCGTCGCGCGCCGGCTGCTCGTCATCAACGATGAGCACCGAAACCTTCATACCCGTTTGCACCCTCGGCTGAGGCCGGCCCGAATTCCGGCCGGCGATTCGTTTTCAGTATAGCAGTGGCACCGCGGGACGGGAAAGTCGCGGCAGGAAAATGCGCTTGCCTTGTGCTAGGATGGCCGCATCGGGGCCCCGGTCCGCCCGGCCACTTCGCTCGCCCGGCGGGCTTCGCGAAATCACAATGAAGGGGGGAGGCGTCAGCCATGGTGAAAAGGGTCGCGCCGAGCCTTTTGGGGGCAATCGTATTTCTCTGCGTCTTTTCTCCCGCGCCCGCGCGCGCGCAGGCGTGTGAGGAGGAAGACGCCATGATTCGGGATTACCGGCAGTCGCTCACCGAGCTGGTGGAGACGGTGCGCAAAGAATCCCTCGAACAGTTCCAGCGGGCCTACCGGCAGAAGAGCTGCCTGAACCGTCTGACGTTCTTTCTCCTCGCCTTCGACCCCGTGGTGGAATGTCTGGAGAAAGCCGCGGCGGCTCCCGGCACGCCCAAAGCACAGGCGGCGGCGCTGCGGGAAAAACGAGAGAGCTACGTCAAGCTGAAGGCCAAGATCGAAGAGTACCGAGACTCGCTGAAGAAGGCTGGCGACGACAAAGCCGCCAAGGCCGTGATCGAGAAGTTCGAGCTCGTCCCGTAATCTGCAGGCCCGCATCTCTCGCGGCGGGCGAATCCGGGAAACTCCGCGCACCTGTGCCCTCACGAATCCTGAAGAGCAAGGTCGTCTTCAAAGGCAAGCTGCTGGAAGTCCGCACGGATGAGGTGGTGGAACCCGGAGGCATCCGGGCGGTGCGGGAAATCGTCCGGCATCCGGGGTCCGTGGTGGTCCTGCCGCGCCTGGCCGACGGCCGCGTGGTGCTGGTAGAGCAGTTCCGCCATGCCGCGGGACGGCCGCTCTGGGAGCTGGTGGCGGGCGGGCTCGAGCTCGGGGAAAATCTGCGGGCCGCGGCGCGACGCGAGCTGCTGGAGGAAACCGGCTACCGGGCGAGCCGGCTGCGACGAATTCTCAGCTTCTTCCCCAGCCCGGGAATCCTTTCCGAGAAGATGCACCTGTTCGAGGCTACGGGTCTCCGCCGCGGGCAGGCGCAACCGGAATGCGACGAGCGGATCCGCGTGCGCCACTTCACGCTTCGCGAGCTGCGCCGCCTGATCGAATCGGGGCGTATCGCGGACGCGAAGACACTGGTAGGGCTGCTCTGGCTCCTCAAAAGGCGACGCAACGTCCGGTAACGTTCTTGACAGCCCCTTTCCCGCATCGCGGTTTTTGCTTGACAAGCGCGGGGGCGTGAATATATCTATCCGGGCGGGAGCTTGGACGGTGCACGTTCGGAGAACGCTTGAAGGGTGAAGTCGCCGAGGGTCCGCGAGGATTCTCGGCTTTTCTCTTCTTCTAGCCTATCGGCGGCCCGCCCCCCGCTCGAATGATGCTCAAGGAGGACGGAAGTGGCAAGACTTCAAGGGAAAGTGAAATGGTTCAACAATGCCAAGGGTTACGGCTTCATCGGCCAGGAGAGCGGAGCGGACGTCTTCGTTCACTACTCGGCCATTCAAGGTGACGGCTTCAAGACGCTCCAGGAAGGCGACACTGTTGAATTTGAGGTCGTGCAGGGACAGAAGGGTCCTCAAGCCGACAAGGTCACGAAAGTCGGCTAACCCGGCTCCGCTGCAGTTCCAAATCCTGGCCCAACCGATCGGTTGGGCCTTTTTGTTTTCGGAGAACACTCCGGCCCCGCTTTTCCCCTCCTGGAAAGCGGCTTGATTTTCGTCCCCAAGAGCGAGACAATTCCCGCATGCCCCGCCGGGCGGACCGGCGAGGCGAACCCCCGGGGCACGAGTGTTAAGGAACCTGGAATCGCGGCGGAGAAAAGTGTCAGTGTCGCCTCCCTCTCCGCCGCCGCGAGGTGCCGCCATGGCCAGGATGCTGGGAACCGCCATCGCCCTGTTGTTGTTCTTTTCGGGACTGCGCTCCGAAGACCAAGGCGCCGCGTACCGGCTTCAGCCCCGCGACGCGGCCATGGCGGAGGCGGGCGTGCGCTCGGGCGCGGACGTGCTGACGATTCCCGCCGAGACGGAAGCCGAGGTCCTGCTGCTTTCCGGGCTGCACTCGGAAGTGGCGCACATCAACGACCCCATCAAAGCGCGGCTGCTCGAGCCCGTTTACGTCAACGGCCGCGTGGCGCTGCCGGAAGGGACGTTGCTTGACGGGCGCGTCACGCTGGTCCGGACGGCGGGCCGCATGCAACGCTCCGCGGAACTGGCATTCCGCTTCGAGCGCGTCACCCTGCCGGACGGCCAGGCGTCGCCCATCACCGCCGTCCTGAAAGGTTTTGAAGAGGAAGCCCCGTTCGGCGCGCGGATCGAGACCGAAGGGTCGCTGAAGGGCGAAAAGTTTTCCTGGAAAAAAATGGCGGGAGGACTGGCCACGCTCGGCGCCGCTTCGACAGCGGGCTGGGCGATCGGCGGACCGGCAACGCTCGCTTACATTCTTCCCGGCGGCGGCGCCGGCTTTTTCAGTTACACCTACTTCTGGTCGAAAGGCAGTGACGTCCACATTCCCCCGGATACGCGCCTGAGAATCCGGCTCAACCACCCGCTCACTGTGCGCGTGTGGTGGTAGGAGCCCTTTTCCCCTGAGCAGCGGACCGCCAGAAATCACGGTTGCGTCTTTCGACGCCTCCGGCGCGGGAGTCTCTTGCGCGGGCGGGGACGGGACGAGCGAAAAATGAACTTCCACGAACCCACGCTGAGCGGCGCCCTGGAGGCCGAACCGAAGGCGCGCGCGGTGATTCTCGAAGGGCGATGGCTGGGCGCCGAGAGCCACGGCGGATGGCTGGCCCTTCATCCCGTCAGCGTCCTGGAAGGCGGAGACGAGGCTTTTGAGGAGTTTCCCGACTGGCTCAGCCGTCACGCCGGACAATTTCCCGCGGGCGCGGCCATCGGCTTTTGCGCTTACGAGCTCGGGCGGCATTTCGAGCCCGTCGCGCTGCCCTGCGAACCGGGCCTGCCCGATATCTCGTTTGCCTACTACCCGCGGCTCGAGCCGTTCGCGCCGGACTCTTCCTCCCTTCACACCCCTGCCCCGCCCTCGAAAGCGTGCGCCGCGACGGCCCGTTTCACGGAGGGGGAATTTCGGAGTGCGGTCGCGCGGATTCAGGAATACATCGCCGCGGGCGACGTTTATCAGGCGAATCTGACCCAGCAATTCCGCGTGCCGTTTCCGCAGGCCGGAGCGGCTGCGGCCTACGCACTGCTGCGCGAGGGGCGCGCGGCGTTCGGAGCGTTTCTGAATGCGGACGGGCGAGCGATCCTCAGCGCTTCGCCCGAGCGCTTCTTTCGGGTTTCGGGATCGCACATTCTCGCCAGCCCCATCAAGGGAACGATAGCGCGCGCCGCGACGGCGAGCGAAGACGCGCGGCGCTTCCGCGCGCTCCGCTCGAGCGAAAAGGACCGCGCGGAGAACGTGATGATTGTGGACCTGCTGCGCAACGACCTCGGAAGGGTCTGCGAGTTTTCCACGATCCGCGCGCGGCTCTACGAGGTCGAGGCCATGCCGCACCTCTATCATCTGGTCTCGCACGTCGAGGGAACGCTGCGCCCCGAATCGCGCCTGGGCGAAATTCTGCGCGCGCTGTTTCCCTGCGGCTCGATCACCGGGGCGCCGAAAGTGCGCGCGATGGAAATCCTGGCGGAGCTCGAGCTCCTTCCTCGCGGCGTTTCGATGGGGGCGATCGGCATCGCACGGGGGATGCCGGGCAGCGCGAATTTTGAGGCCGAATTCAGCGTCGCGATTCGCACGATGACGCTCGTGCGCGACGCTGCAACGTTCAACGCGGGCTGCGGCATCGTGGCCGATTCCGATCCGCAGGCGGAGTTTGAGGAGATGATGTTGAAAGCCCGGCCGCTCCTCGAAGCGCTGGGCGTCCAGGCCCAGCGGCCCGCGCGCGCGGAAGTTGCTGTCGAGGTTTGAAGCGAATGGACAGCCTGATTTTTCACAACGACCGGATCCTGCCGATTGCCGAGGCGCATCTCTCGCCCGGGCAGATCGGCCTGCTGACGGGCTGGGGCGTTTTTACGACGCTACGGATTTATGAAGGTCTGCCCTTCGCCTTCGAGCGGCACTGGGCGCGAATGGCGCGCGACGCCGAACGGCTCCAGGTGGAAATGATCTACGGCCCGGAGACGGTGCGGCAGGCGCTGATTGAACTTTCAGGCTCCAACCGGCGGCCGGAGGGCATGGCGCGCGTCTCGTTTGTGAAAAACACGGGCGGCTTGTGGTCGCAGGCGGAAGGCCTGCCGCCGACCGATCTGCTGATGTTCACGCGCGAACTCACCGCCTGGCCGCGCGTGCATCGGCTGTGCCTCCAACCCATGGGAATCTTCTCCACCGGCTGTTATGCGGGCGCGAAGATGCTCTCCTGGGTGCCGCACGCCGCCGTGCTCGAGCGCGTCCACGCCGAAGGGTTCGACGACGCGCTGCTCCTGAATGAAAAAGGCCAGCTCGCCGAGTGCACGTCGGCGAACATTTTCCTCGTGCGCGACGGCCGCGTGCTGACCCCGCCGCTTTCCTCCGGCTGCCTGGCGGGCATCACGCGCGAGGTGTTGTTTGAAATCGCCCCGAAGGCGGGCGTGGAGATGATCGAGCGGGACCTGACGCCGGATGACCTCGCGACCGCTCAGGAAGCCTTCGTCAGCTCGACGACGCGCGAAGTGGCGGCGGTCGGCTCCGTCAGTCCCAACTGGACGTTTCCCGCCCCGGGAGAAGTGACCACAAAACTCCAAGCCGGCTTCCGCGAGCACGTTCGCGAATATCTCCGAACAGCCCGTCGAAGCGGCTGAGCTTCCATTTTCCCTGCATTTTTTCTGAAGTTACATCAGGTAGGCTGAATCGCTGGGGCCCGGGCGCGGCGCGGCGAGCAGGTCCATGTAAGACGCCTTTTCGAGCAGCGCGCGCGCGACCTGAGCGATGCCGTGCACAGCGTCGGCTCGGGCCAGCTCGTGGGCCCGGCGAGCCATTTCCGTCAGCCGCTCGCGATCGCTGAGCAGCCGGTGGACCGTGTGGGAGAGGTCCTGGAAGTTCTCGACGCAAACGGCGGCGCCGCTGCGCTCGAGCGAACGCGCGTGGCGCTCTTCGGCGACGGGCGTGGGACTCAGGAAGACCATAGGCAGGCGCGCGGCGAGCGCCTCCGCGGTAATTTCGCCTCCCGGCCGGGCGATCAGCAGGTTGGCGGCGGCCATCAATTCGGGAAGGTTTTCGGTCCAGCCGAACGTGTGGAGTTCCAGCGCCAGCTTGCCGCGCAGGGCGTCGAGCGCGCCGCGCAGAGCCTCATTGTGACCCGTGGCGACCAGGACCTGAAGGGTCAAGCCGCAGAGTTCGAGGCTCTGGAGAATCGGCTCGAGCGGCAAAGGCTCCGGCCCGCCGCCCATTACCAGGACCACGGGCCGGCGAGCGTCCAGCCCCAGCGCCTGCAAGAGTTCTTCCCTGTCGAAAGCGAAGGAGAACGCCGGGTCAATGGGCACGCCCGTCAGCACGACGCGGTTGGGCGAGACACCCCAGGAAATCAGCCGCGCGCGCGACGCGTCACTGCCCACGCAGTACATGTCCACGTCGCGCTGGACCCAGGCGGGCTCGGCGCCGAAATGCGTCTGGACGGCCAGGACGGGACAGGAAATCCACCCGTCACGGCGGGCGAGTGCGACAAGTTCAGTGGCCCCGACTTCTGTGGAAATCACCAGGTGCGGCGAGAAATCGCGCAGCTGGCGGAGGAGTTCGCGGCCGCCCCGGCGGAAGAACCATCGAGGCGCGGTGGAGAAAACCCGGCGGCGTTCATCGCGGCGAACCCGCCAAGCCTCGAAACGTGGGAAACGCCGCTTCAGCCAGCGGCGCGGCTGGCCATAGAACCAGCGAAACCACGGGCGGGCGAGTTCGGTGGCGTCAAACAGGCGAGGCTCGACCGGACCGCCGCCGTCGCCCAGTGCGTGCAGGATGACGTCAGCGGCGCGCGCCTCGCCGGAACCGGCGCGCAAGGTGACAATGGCCAGTCGCTTTCGAGGCTCCATGCCGGCTCCGGTGCCCTCGTCAACTCGGGGAGACTTTAGACTATCATCCCTTCGGAAAATTTCAAGCCGGAGAAACGAAACCAGCCGAGATGCATCGCCCACTCGCAATTCCGTCTGCTCCCGCGACGCGATTTGCATCGTCCTCCGTCCGACGCTTCTAAATTTCTCATCTTCGCCAAGCCGGATGCGGGCGGCGCCAACCTGACTTCACTTGAATCGCCGCAACGTGTGGAGTACATTCGCCCCGAGGCCAGTATGTTGCGCATTTGGACTCTTCTTTGGTGCTTGTTACCTGTTGCCTTGTACGCGCAGGGGAACAAGATCGAGATTCGGGTGCTCGTGACAGCTCCCGAAGGTTCTTCGATTAGCCAGATTGCCGTTGACGATCTCGAGGTCGAGCATCGCGGACGGGGGGAAACAGTAACCAAACCATCTGTCTATTCCAAGCCGCCCCTTCGAGTCGGCCTGGTTCTCGACCACAGCGGATCAGCCCGTCGCTCCGCCCTGCATCCCATTCTGCTTGATGGCGCCCTGAGATGGGCAAAGGCGGCCGTGGAGCGATATGGAGGGGACGCTTTCCTCGTGGGATTCAACGATCAGATCATCACCTCAACTGACGCAGTCACGGAAGTTCCAGCGCTAAGGCAATCTCTGAGCCAAATGCGGGTTCGAGGGGGTTCGGCGGTCCATGATGCCCTGGTTCACAGCTCTCAAAAGTTCTCTTCCTTGCGTCCTGAATCGGCACCCACAGCACGAGTCATACTTCTTGTGAGCGATGGGGCCGATAACGCCTCTAACTCAACAGAAAAAAGAGCGCTTGAGTCTGCTCAGATGTCTGGCGTGCGGATATACGCAATCGTCTTTCCTTCAACTGACGCCCGATTGGGAAAGGCAAAGCTCAAACGTATTTGTGAGCGCACAGGCGGAAAGGCCTTTTTCCCCGAGAACGAGACGGAGGTTCGGACCGTGCTACGTGCTCTTGATGAGGACCTCGCAAACACCATCCTCCTCGGCTTCACACCTCCGGTCTGCGATGGCAAGTTTCATCGCATTCGACTGCGACTTGCAGGAAAGGAGATCTCCAGACTCCGTTACACGGACCAATACTGGGTTCCGCATCTGCATTGAAATCGCCTGAGTTGACAGGCACTATGTCGCGTGCGCTGCCCCCCTAATTTCCCGGAGCCCTCCGGCCCGTCACGGGCTCCAATTGTTCGCAGTGAATCCCGGAGATGATTTTAAAGCCCACGTGCTGTGCCACCCAGACAGTCCGCAGTCGCGCCAGGCTCGGCAGTCTCCGCCCCGATGGTGGTAATCTAGATTCTCCGGCGCGGCCGGCGCGAGGCCATCATGGAAAACACGGAAATCGCCGCCGTTTTCGAGGAAATCTCGAACCTTCTGAGGATTCTCCAGGACGATCCGAAGTGGCAATTCAAGGCGGCCGCGTACGACCGCGCCCGGCGGGCGATTGAAAGCCATCCGGAGAAGCTGGCGGATCTGGCGCGCGACCCGAGCCGCAAGTTGACGGAAATTCCCGGTGTGGGATCGGACCTCGCGGCGAAGATTCAGGAACTTCTTGACACAGGCCGCTGCAAGTACCACGAAGAAAAACTCGCGAAAATTCCCCGCTCGCTGCTCGACCTGCTTCAACTTCAAACCGTCGGGCCGCAGAAGGTGAAGCTGTTTCATCAGCAGCTTGGAATCAACTCGGTTGACGACCTGGAAGCCGCCGCGAAAGCCGGCAAGCTGCGCGAACTGCCGGGAATGAGCGCCAAATCTGAAGAAAACATCCTCAAGGCCATCGAGCAGTTTCACCGCGCGGCCGGCCGTTTCCGGCTGGATACGGCCGACGAGACGGCGGAGGAACTCACCGAATGGCTGCGCGAATCGAAGAGCGTCGAAGAGGTCACGCCCGCGGGCTCGTTCCGTCGCGGGCGCGAAACGGTGGGAGACCTCGACTTGCTGGTCACCGGGCGCGACCACGCCTCCATCGCCGAACACTTCGTCAAGTTCCGCGGCATCAAGGAAATCCTCGCCAAAGGCGAAGACAAGGTGAGCGTCCGGCTGAAGAATGAAATGCAGGTGGACGTGCGGCTGCTCGAACGCGAATTTTACGGCGCGGCGCTCCAGTACTTCACGGGCTCCAAGGAGCACAACGTGGCGCTGCGCGACCGCGCCAAGCGCCGGGGCTGGAAGCTGAGCGAGTACGGGCTCTTCAAGGGCGAAAAAAACCTCGCCTCGCGCAGCGAGGAGGAAATCTACGAAAAGCTGGGGCTTCCCTGGATTCCGCCCGAACTGCGCGAGAATCTGGGGGAAATTGAAGCGGCGGAAGAAGGCAAGCTGCCAAAGCTCGTGGAACTCAGCGACATCCAAGGCGACCTGCAAATGCATACAACGGCCTCCGACGGGCGCACGAGCGTCGAAGAGATGGCCGAAGCGGCGAAAAAGCTCGGCTATCGCTACATTCTCATCACCGACCACTCCAAAGCCGTCACGATTGCGAACGGACTCGACGAAAAACGCGCGCTCGAAAACATCCGGCGTATTCATGCGGCGCGAAAACGGGTGAAAGGCATCGAAATCTGGGCGGGCGCGGAAGTGGATATCCTCGGCGACGGGCGGCTCGATTATTCCGATGAACTGCTCAGGAAATTCGACATCGTGCTCGCCAGCGTCCATTCGCGGATGAACATGCCGGCGGAAGAGATGACGGCGCGGCTGCTCAAGGCGCTGAAAAATCCTTACGTGCGCATCCTGGGCCATCCTACGGGCCGGCAACTGCTGCGGCGCGACCCGTTCCAGTTCGACTTGGAAAAAGTCTTCGGCGCGGCGAAAGAGAGTGGTGTCGTGCTGGAATTGAACGCCAATCCCGAGCGGCTGGACCTCTGCGACAAACACGCGAAGCTGGCTCGCGACCGCGCAATGAAGGTGATGATTTCCACCGACGCGCACCATCCCGACCACTTCGCGTTTATGAAATACGGTGTCCTGACGGCGCGCCGCGCCTGGATGGAGAAGAAAGACGTGCTGAACACATTGCCGCCGGACAAACTGCTTGCCGCATTACGACCTCTGCCGAAAGGCTGAAGGCTTTTGAATTCTGAATGGCGAATTGTCGCGAATTTGAAATTCCCTCCTCGGCCTTCCACTGATTGCAAAATAGCTTCAAGGTTTTGCGCCGTAGTCTTCAATTTGCCCTTCCCGGTTTTCAATTCATCATTCATAATTCAGAGTTCAGAATTTCCTCCTAAAGGACCCATGCATCCAATGACGACTCTTCCCGCCGCCGTCATTTTCGACATGGACGGCGTGCTCGTGGACAGCAATCCTTTTCACATCCGGAAATGGGTTGACCTCCTGAAAGAACACGGGATTCCCTTTGACGAGAAGGAACTCCCTGAGCAGATTCTCGGGAAGCGCAACGACACGGCGTTCCGGCATTTCTTCGGGCCGACCCTCGGCGAGGAAGAAATCCGGCAGCTCAGTGAGGAGCTTGAAGAGCGATTCCGGCGTGTCTTCCGCCCGCACGCGCGGCCGCTGCCCGGGTTGGAAAGGCTCATTGTCGAGTGCCACGCCGCCGGAATCCCTATGGCCGTGGCGTCGTCCGCCATTACCGCGAACGTCGAGTTCATCGCCGACGTGCTGGGATTCCGTCCGTACTTCCGGCACCTTGTGAGCGGGGACGAGGTGACGCATCCCAAGCCCCACGCCGAAATTTACCTGAAGGCGGCAAGGCAGCTCGGCGTGGAGCCCGCGCGCGCGGTCGCTTTCGAAGATTCTTCCGTGGGGATTGAGGCGGCCAAGAACGCGGGAATGAAGTGCGTGGCGATTGGCTCGACTTTTCCCCTCGACGAGCTGCGGCGGACGCGCGCCGACCTCGTGGTCCCCGGCTTCGAGCACCTCACCCTTTTCTCGCTTCGCCAGTTGTTCGAGGCCGACAAAGCCGCCCCCCAGCCCGCCGGCGCGTAAGGGCGGTGGCGCGCGGCGCGAACCAAGACTTTTCAGAGGGAAAGACCGGAGTAGCGAAGGACCATGAGGGTGACGTCGTCGGCCTGGGGAGCGGAACCCACGAACTCCTCGACGGCGGCCAGCACGCGGTCGCACACCGCCTGCGCGGAATCCGCGGGAGCGCTTTCGAGAGAGGCCTTCAGCCGCTGTTCGCCGAACAACTCATCTTCGGCGTCCTGCGCTTCGGTGACGCCGTCGGAATACATGACGACGCAATCGCCGGGGTTGAGCACGATGCGCTCCGGCCGAAAAACGATTCCCGGGAAGAATCCCATGGGAAAATTCTCGCCCGACAGACGTTCCACCACACCGCCGGCGCGCACCACGAGCGGCGCCGTATGGCCTGCGTTCACGGAATCGAAATGCCCGCGCGGGTCGAGAACTCCGTAAAAGAGCGTGGCGAACATCTCGGGCGGCGTGCGCTCGCACAGAAACTCGTTGACGCGGCAGACCAGTTCGCCGAGTTCGGGATCGCCGGCAGCCACCGCGCCGAACGCGCCCTGAAGGCTCCCGGCCATCATCGCCGCCGGCAGGCCCTTGCCCGAAACGTCAGCGACGGCGAAACCGAAACGGCCGCCGGGCAGGCGAATGGCGTCAAAGTAGTCTCCGCCCACCGCCTGCGACGAGACGCTCACGGCGCGCAGTTCGAAGTGCTCGGCCTGCGGCAGCTCGCGCGGCAGAAGGCTGCGCTGGATGTTGCGGGCGAGCGACAGCTCGTGGCGGAAACGCTCTTCCTCGCGGGCCACGCGCAGCAGGCGGGCGTTTTCGATGACCGTCGCGCCTTCCAGCGCCAGCGATTGGAGCACCTGGCGGTCGAGCCCCGTGAGCGCCGAGGGTCGCGAACGGTTCTCGAGATAAAGCACGCCGAGCAGCTCCGGTTCGGCGCGGTGCAGCGTGTCGCCGATGGATTCCATCACGGGCAGCTTCTGAAGCGGCAGGGCCACCACGCCGCGCATGCCGCCCTGGATGATCGCCGTTTCCTGCGTGGCGCGTCCACTGAACTCTTCCTGAAGGGTGACCTCCTCGCGGCCCGAAAGGGCTACGCGTTCGACGACGCCGCGCGCCACGTCGTCTTCCGTGAGAGGGAGATTGACGCCGCCCCGCCCACGCGCCAATCGCGGCCGGACTTCTCCCGCGGCATCGCGCAGGTAGAGGACGCCGCGTTCCGCGTCGCCGAGCTGCACGGCCGAATCGATCAACGTCGTCAGGACTTCTTCGAGCACGGGCGCGCGATGGAGCATCTGGGCCATCCGAAGCAGCAATGCCAGATGCTGGAGTTGCGGGGCGGGGCCGGCGGTGGCCCGGCCGAATTCCTCGAGCAGCTTGGGAATCGCCACCTGCTCGGTCAGGAAAAACATCTGGTAGGCGTCCACGACGCCGAGGCTGATCTGGTCGCCGCTCGAAAGGGCGCACGAAGTCACCTTCTGGCCGTTGACGAAGGTCCCGTGCCGACTGCCGAGGTCCTCGAGCCGGTAAGCGTCGTCGGCGCGCGTGATGCAGGCGTGGTGGCGCGAAATCCGCGCGTCGAGCAGGACGAGATCGTTATCGCTCTGGCGTCCGATGCGGAACGGGAGGCGCGAGACTTCAATCTCGCGCTCGTTGCCCGAAGCGTCGCGCACGACCAGGCGGGGATTGGTCACGGCCATAGCGGTTCCGGTCCCGGGACAGGGGGGTGAACAGTATAGCAAACGCCGTCGCGGTTGATGAGGTTTGGACTTCGGCGCCAGACGGCGGGGCCCCGTCTCGCGGCATGCCGCCCTGATAGAATGAGCGACAAACTCGTCGATTGTTGCTCGCCGGACAGCGCGAGCGACAAGCGCCCGAGAAAAGGCGTTGAAATTTTCCGCCCGATAGCGCATCATCGCCAGTTTCGACTGGCACGCAGATTGCTTTCCTATACCCCCGAGGTGACGCCTGTGGCCAAACGCACATTTGAAATTGCTGAACCTAAAGGGAAACTGGGCGTCCTGCTACCCGGCATGGGCGCCGTGGCGACGACTTTTATTGCAGGCGTTGAAGCCGTTCGCCGACAGTTGGCGCGACCTATCGGCTCTCTGACGCAGATGGGCACGATCCGACTCGGCAAGCGGACCGACCGCCGGATTCCCCTTATCAAGGACTTCGTGCCTCTGGCGGGCCTGAACGATCTCGTCTTCGGTGGCTGGGACCTGTTTCGCGACAACAGCTACGCGGCCGCGCTCAAGGCCGGCGTGCTGGAGCGCGCGCTGCTCGGCGAGGTGAAGGACTTCCTCACCAGGATTCGTCCCATGCCCGCCGTGTTCGAACAGAAGTTCGTCCGCAACCTGCACGGAGAGCACGTCAAGAAAGGAAAGACAAAAATGCACCTGGCCGACCAGGTGATGGAGGATATCGCGCGCTTTCGGAAGTCGGCCGGAGCCTCGCGCCTGGTGATGGTCTGGTGCGGCTCGACCGAAGCGTATCTCAAGCCGGGCGCCGTCCACCGGACCCTCGCGGCCTTTGAGAAAGGCCTGAAGAACAACAGCCCGGATATCGCACCGAGCATGATTTACGCCTACGCGGCGCTCCAGTCCGGCGTTCCCTTCGCCAACGGCGCGCCCAACCTGACGGTGGACATTCCCGCGATTCAGGAACTCGCGCAAAGCAAGTGCGTCCCCATCTGCGGCAAGGATTTCAAGACCGGGCAGACACTGATGAAGACGATTCTGGCGCCCGGCCTGAAGGCGCGGCTGCTCGGCCTGACGGGATGGTTTTCGACGAATATTCTCGGCAACCGCGACGGCGAAGTTCTCGACGACCCGTATTCGTTCAAGACGAAGGAAGAGAGCAAGCTTTCCGTTCTCGAGTACATCCTCCAGCCTGACCTCTATCCCGAACTCTACAAGGATTTCCACCACATCGTGCGCATCAATTACTATCCGCCGCGCGGGGATAACAAGGAAGGCTGGGACAACATTGATATCTTCGGATGGCTCGGCTATCCGATGCAGATCAAGATCGATTTCCTCTGCCGCGATTCGATACTGGCCGCGCCCATCGTGCTCGACCTGGTGCTCTTTCTCGACCTCGCGCAGCGCACGCCGGAGATGGCGCGCAAAGGCATCCAGGAGTGGCTGTCGTTCTACTTCAAGAGCCCGATGTGCGCGCCCCATCTCTATCCGGAGCACGATCTGTTCATCCAGCTCATGAAGCTGAAGAACACACTTCGCCACCTGCGCGGCGAAGAATTGATCACGCACCTGGGGCTGGAATACTACGACTGAGGCGAAGGACCGGGCGAAACGCGCCGCGGCTCTCAGCCTTTCTTCCTGGGGGGTTCCTCGGGGACCGTGGCCAGATACTTGGCCATGACGCCGCCCACGCTGGTGAGCTCGGAGAGGTCCTGGAGCGAGAAGTCGGGTCCGATGCTTTCGCCCGCCTTCCCTTTGCGGCTGACCTGGATCACGCCGATCACCTTGCCGTCGGCAATCATCGGCGCGCTCATGATTTTCTGAATGGGCGCCGCCTTTTCCTGCTCGGAAAGGTCCACCGCCTCGAAGACCGTGGGATGTTTGTACACGGAGAAGTTGTTGACAATTTCTCCGCGGCGGTCGCGAATGGTCTTGGTGGCCAGCGAGTGCGCGGTGCTTACGGGAAGCGCCCCGATCTTCTGGAGCTTGATGGGAAAAAGGAACCGCAGCATCCTCCCGTCACCAGAAAGCCTCAGGATGGCGATTTCATCTTTCTTGGCCCCGAACGCGGAGGCGACCTGCGTGGCCAGCTTGAGCAGGGCCTCCGGCGCGGGAAACCCACCCGCCTTTCGCATCTCCTCCACAATTCTCGCAACGCCGAGCGCAAGGTCCGCCGAGGCCATCAGTCTTCTCTCCTGGGAAGGATTCCGCGGGAACGCCGGGGATTATACTGAAACCCCACCCAACGTTCAACGCCGGGAGCGAGAAAAGGACGGTGCCCGGTCGAGCCGCCCGGCCGGGCCGTGAGCGTCGCGAGGTTTGACAGGCCTGCGCCGACGGGCCAATAATGGAGGACTTGACGGTCCTGTGCTGAAGAGCCTGCCACGTTGTTTTTCCGTTGTCCTGCTCGCGCTGCTGGCGGCCCAGACGGCCTGCTCGACCGCGCCCTCCCCCGCCGTCCCCGCCGGCGCCGCGGAGCGCGTCCTCGAGCGCGCGCTGATCATGGACACGCACGTGGATACCCCTCAGATGATGCTCGACGAAGGCTACGACCTTGCCGACCCGGCAAGCCCCTGGCACGTCAGTATCCCGAAGATGCGCGAGGGACGAATCGGCGCGGCCTTCTTCGCCATCTGGGTGCAGGTGAACTGGCCCGCCGAAGACCTCGTGCCGCGCACGCTGCGGCTGATTGACGAAGTCCACGAACAGGTGGCGCGCCACGGCGACGCGCTGGCGCTGGCGACGACGGCGCAAGAGATTCTTCAGGCACGAAAGGCAAACCGCATCGCGGTGCTGCTCGGGATCGAAGGCGGCCACACCATTCGCAACGACCTGCGCCTGCTGCGGACCTATCATCGCCTTGGCGTGCGCTACCTGACGCTCACGCACACCGCGCCGACCGATTGGGCGGACTCTTCCGGCGCGCCGCCGCGCTGGAACGGTCTGACGGATTTCGGGCGCGAGGTGGTGGAGGAAATGAACCGCCTGGGAATGATGGTGGACGTGTCGCACCTCTCCGACCAGACCGTGATCGACGTTTTGAAAGTGTCCCGTGCGCCGGTTATCGCCTCGCACTCCTCCTGTTACGCGCTGAACGATCACCACCGCAACCTGAACGATCACCTGCTGCGCGCGATCGCGAAAAACGGCGGGGTCGTGAATATCAATTTCTTCTCGACGTTTGTGGACCCCGACTACCGCCGCGCGGTGGGCCGCAGAAAAGAAGCCGAAAAAGAAATCGCCTCGGCTCGCGCCGAGCGGAAGCGAAAAGGAGAGCACCTCGGCTGGGCCGAAGAGTTGCGCATCTATCGTCACCACTATCGCGACATTTCCAGGCCGCCGCTCGAACGCCTGGTGGACCATTTCGAGCACGCGGCGCGCGTGGCGGGTGTGGATCACGTCGGCATCGGCTCCGACTACGACGGCGTGGAGTCGGTCCCGGAGGGCGTGGACGATATTTCGAGGATTCCTAACCTCGTGCGGGCGCTCGCCCAGCGCGGCTTCAGCGAACAGGATCTGGAAAAAATGGTCGGCGGCAACATGCTCCGCGTGATGCGCGAGGTCGAGGCCGTCCGCGAAAAGACTTCCTCAACCCAGTGAGGTCCTCATGAGATCCCTCTTGAACGTCGCTCTCGTCATTTCCCTGCTGGCTGCTCCGGCGTTTGCGCAAACAACCACGAAGAAGAAACCCGCAACGAAAGCACCTGCCGCGCCCGCCATCAAGCTCGATCACCCTCCGGGCGTTTACGCGGTGTTCGACACCACGATGGGCCGCATCGTCTGCCGGCTCTTTCCGGACAAGGCGCCGCTGACGGTCAAGAACTTCATCGACCTGACCAACGGGAAGAAGAGGTGGTTTGACGAAAAGAAGAACGCCTGGGCCGAGCGCCGGTACTACGACGGGCTCATCTTTCATCGCGTCATCCCCAACTTCATGATTCAGGGCGGCGACCAGATGGGCACCGGCCGGGGCAACATCGGCTTCACCTTCAAGGACGAGTTCCATCCCGAATTGAAATTCGACCGCCCGGGGCTGCTGGCCATGGCCAACGCCGGTCCCAACACCAACGGCGGCCAGTTTTTCATCACCGTCGCCCCTGCGGACTGGCTGAACAACCGGCACACGATCTTCGGCGAAGTCGTTGAAGGTCAAGACGTGGTCGTGAAGATTTCAGAAGTGCCGCGCGGCGAGAACGACAAGCCCACGACGCCCGTCGTGATGAACAAGGTCACCATCGTCAACGTCCGGGCGCCCGCGGCCGCGACGACGCCCCGAAAGGAGACCCCATGAGCAGCGCCAAGCCAGGCCTCTACGCGAAGTTCGAGACGTCGCTCGGCTCCTTCACGTGTGAACTGTTTCCGGACCAGGCTCCGAAAACGGTCGAAAACTTTGTGGGCCTTGCGACGGGCGCGAAGGAATACCTGGACCCGCAGACCGGCCAGCGCGAGAAGGGAAATTTCTACGACGGCCTGACATTCCACCGCGTGATTCCGGATTTCATGATTCAGGGCGGGTGCCCGCTCGGCTCGGGCACAGGCGGGCCGGGCTACAAATTCGAGGACGAGTTTGGTCCGGGCCTGGCATTTGACCGTCCGGGAAGGCTCGCCATGGCCAATGCCGGGCCGAACACGAACGGCAGCCAGTTCTTCATTACCGTCGTTCCCACGGACTGGCTGAACAACCGGCACACCATTTTCGGCCAGGTCACGGAGGGGCAGGACGTGGTGGAGAAAATCTCGCGCGTCGCGCGCGACCGCCAGGACCGCCCGCGCACGCCGGTGGTGATTCAGGCGCTGCGCATCGAACGCGCCGCTTGAAGCGGCTCAGTCGTCGGTGACCGGCACGCGCGGATGCGCTTCGACGTAGCGCAGCACCGTGTGGTTGGTCACCGAACCGAACCACTGGACGCGGAACTCCTTTCCTTCGTCCGAAAGCAGCCACTTGCGAAAGCGGTCGGCGTGCTCCTGTGACGGCCAGAAAGCCTCGTTCAGGTATCGCGGGCGCGCTTCCGGCTGGTTTCTGTCGTAGTCGCCGCGAAAGCCGTCAATGAAGCGCCACGTGCGGCGCTCCAGGCATCCGTAGCGTTTGGTGATTTCGTCCAGCCGGCCGTCCAGCCACTCGATAAACGATTCCTCCACCACTCCCGGCTTGACGTCAAAGGCGTGGATGACACGCAGCATGTTGAACCTCCGGGGTTCTCCGCGTTTCCGGCCCGAACACCGGCCGGACCCTTCTCCCGCCCCGCCTTAAGGCAGCTTCCAGAGCGCCCAGGCGGCGAGGACACTTCCCACCAGCGCGCCCCCGTAACAGAGGGTGACAATCAGCGGCGTCAGGTGTTTGATCTTCAATCCGTCGTAAAGCGTGTAGCGAAAGCGATGCGCCCAATGAAAGAGCGGCAGTGAGAGCAGCACGAAAAAATAGAGCTTCGGAACGGGGTGCGCCATCACACGTAAAATGTAATCGTAGCCGGGCGTGGGAAACCAGCCGAGCGGAAAACCGAATCCCGTCAGAAACAAGTGAACGGGCAGCAGGAACGCCGCCACCGTTCCTCCGGCGCTGAACAGCCCCCACAACATCGGCGTGATCGTCCGCGTCTTCATCGCTTCAACCCCGCGTGGCGCTCCAAGCCAGGAAGATGGAGACCGCTGCCCAGAGCACATAATTCGCGCCGGAAATCGCCCAGTCGGACACGCGGCGACCGCCCACCCGCACCACCATCGCTTTGGGCGTCAGGTTGAACCAGGTGACGGCGTGGTAGAGCACCATCACCAGCGCCAGCGCGTTCAGGGTCATCCAGAACGGACTCTGCATGCGCGTCGTGAACGCTTCGTAGGCTTCGCGGCTCGTCGCCAGCGCGCGCAGCTTCCACAGCAGCAGCAGCGCCGTGTACGCGACGGCGAGACTGGTCAGCTCACGCAACACGAATTTGGCGTAGCGCCACGACCCGAGCCACCACCACACCGACACCGGACGGCGATACCACTTCGGATGGTAACGGCTGTAAGGAACGGTGGTGTCCATTTCCTGTTCCAGCGGCTGTAACGGCGGCGTTCCCGTTGCCGTGGGCACCCTTACTCCCGCGCGCCTTTCGGCCACAAGACCGATTTCAGCCAGTTGAGAGCGCCCTCCACCTTGTATTGCTGAATCGCGCCCGCCGGGT
>CAZKXX010000046.1:0-27311 GCA_964556705.1 uncultured Acidobacteriota bacterium | reverse complement strand
CTGTTTGAAATCCACCACGACGTCGGCGCCGTAGTGCTTCGCCAGCTCCTTGCGCTTCGGGACCGTCTCGACCGCGATTATCATCCCGGCGCCCAGCAGCCGCGCGCCCACCGTCGCCATCAGACCCACCGGCCCCTGCGCGAACACAGCCACCGTTCCGCCGATCGGAATGTTGGCGTGCTCAGCGCCCATGAAGCCGGTGGAAAGCATGTCGGCGCAGTAGGCCGCCTTTTCGTCACTCAGCGATTTGGGAATGGACGCCAGATTCGCCTGCGCGTTGTTCACATGAAAATATTCCGCCATGTTCCCGTCCTTGACGTTCGCGAACTTCCACCCGCCGAGCATTTGCGTGCATTGCGAAGTGTATCCGCGCAGGCAGTTTTCGCATTGGTAGCAGGGCGTGATGGCGTTCACGGCCACGCGGTCGCCTTCCTTGAATCCTTTGACCGCGCCGCCCGGCTTGTAAACCACGCCCACCGCTTCGTGGCCAAGCGTCAGGTCCTTGCGCTCGCCGATGGCCCCCGCCACTGTGTGCGTGTCTGACGTGCAGATGAGCGCCGCGGTCGTCTTGATGATGGCATCGTTCGGACCGGGATCCGGAATCGGTTTCTCCATTACACCCACTTCCCCGATTCGCTTCATCACGAACGCTTTCATCGTCTTCGCCATGACGGTGCCTCCTCACGGGCGCACGCTTCCGCGCCTCAAAGATTTCGGAATCAAATTGGGGGTCTGGAAATTATAGACTGGCGAGTGCGGACGGCAAAGCGGAACCCGATTGGCCGGTGAATAGCGCCGGCGTGAGCTCGTCAATGTTGAGGCGAGAAATGAAAAGCGCGGGCAAGCCTGTAAGCCGAATTCTGTGTCCCCGATTTGAGGTCGGGGCGGCGATCATTCCTCTAGGTCCGATATTGCTATCGGACTCAAGCGACCTACCCGAGAGTCGTCAGTCCCTGTAGCGGCGGTCTATGACCGCCATCTGAGTAGCGCCGCCGTCCCGGCGGCATCAACAAAAGCTTGCCGGCCGGGGGACCGACGCTACCTCGGCGCTCAGAGAGCGCCGCTACAGAGGCATGCGGGGCGGGCCACCCCTCCTCTCCTATTTGGTCTTGCTCCGTGTGGGGTTTACCCTGCCTCCGATGTCGCCATCGGAGCGGTGCGCTCTTACCCCGGGTTGCGGGGGCCGACGAATCGACCCGCACCTTTTCACCCTTACCCCGTCCCGCAGAGGGAACGAGGCGGTATGTTTTCTGTGGCACTTTCCGTACCGAAGGCGTACTCCAGAACCTTTCGGCCCCGAATCCCCCTCCGGCCCTCGCCGTTAGCGAGCACACTGCCCTGCGGAGTTCGGACTTTCCTCTCCCCCGTTGCCTGCTCGGTCCGACTTTACGTCGGACCGCTTGAACGGGGCAGCGATCACCCGGCTTGCCCGCGCAAACCTCATCATACGCCCTCGCGCAGCTTGAATCAACGCCGGCCAGACGGCCATCCCCTGCCGGACGACTGCGCGAGAGACAGGATTCTCGGGCAGCGGTCCCGACAGGTCGGAACAGACCGCCGCTTTCCTCGCCCGCAAGTTGCTGGCGCCTCCGCGCGCGGCGTGAACCGACACCAGCCGGCCTCCTGCTCCCTCGCCGGACTTACTAGCCAGGTTGACAGCTCGCCCTCGCTCTCAGGCGGTCCGCCGCGAGCTTCAGCACCAGTTCGGCGAGGCGGGAGGAATCGTGCCGCGCCACGTGGCGGTCCTCAACCAGCAGGTCGGCGAGCACAGGCTTCACCTTCATGCCCGCGATGCGTTCCAGGTCGAGTTTGACCGGTTCGGCGCGCTCGGCGGCGTAGCGGCGGCGCAAGGCGGTGGAAAGCTCGCGCGTGTTGAGGACGATGACGTCGAAGAGCCTCCGGCCCGCGTGCGCGCGGATGGCTTCCAGGTGGTCCGCGGCGCTCATGCCGCGCGTTTCACCCGGCTGCGTCATGAGGTTCGAGATGTACACCTTGAGCGCCCGCGAGCGCGCGATGGCCGCGGGGATTCCGCGCACCAGCAGGTTGGGAAGCAGTGAAGTGTAGAGCGACCCCGGGCCCATCAGGATGAGGTCCGCGTCTTCGAGCGCCGTGATGGTCTCGGGCAGGGGCTTCGAGCGGGCAGGCTTGATTTCCAGCCGGCGAATCGGAGCGCGCGTGCGGGTGATAGCGCCCTCGCCGGAAACGGTGCGGCCGTTGGCGAGGCGCGCCTTGAGGCGCACATCGGCGAGCGTTGAGGGAAAGATCTCGCCGCGAATCGCCAGGACTTCGCTCGAAAGGCGCACGGCCATGGCGAAATCCCGAGTCAGGTGCGTCAGGGCGGTGAGGAACAGGTTGCCGAGGCTGTGACCTTTCAGCCCGTGCCCGTCCGAGAAACGGTACTGGAAAAGCCGCGCGAGAAGCGTTTCGTCCCCCGCCAGCGCCACCAGGCAATTGCGGATGTCTCCGGGCGGCAGCACGCGGAAGTCGCGCCGCAGGCGGCCTGAACTCCCGCCTTCATCGGTGACCGTGACCACGGCGGTGAGGCGCGTGATGGCGGGCTCGAGCGGCGCCGGCGGCAGAGGGTCCATGACGTGGGGCTTCAGGCCCCGCAGCACGGTCGAGAGCCCGGTGCCTCCTCCAATGGCGACCACTCTCATGACACGAACTCGCCTTTCCAGGAGACGATCAGCCGCGAACCCGGGGGTCAGGAGATCCCGCGCGGCAGGAGCGGCGCTATTCGGCGCCGAAAATCAAACGCTGGAATCGAGGGTCGCTGGCCAGCGACTGGAAGTCTTCGTCGCGCCGCGCCAGGAGCGCGTTTCGCGAGTCGAGTTCGATGGCGGCCTTCAGGTATTCAAGCGCCGGCTCCGCGTTGTCCTGCAAGGCGTTGGCCACCGCCAGAGCGTATCGGAAATCACCGCGCCGGGGTTCCAGACGGTCGGCTCGACGCAGGTTCTCGATGGCACTTTTCAGTTCGCGAGCGTTCAGTTGGGCGATTCCCAGGTTGTAGAAGTCCTGGGCGGATTTGGGCGCCGGAGTCGCCGGAACCAGCTTCGACTCACACATGCGAAGATATGTCCGGGCGCGCGCCGTCACTTCGTCCGCAGGACCTTCCGCCAGCCTCTGAAAGACTTCTTTGGCTTTGGCGTAATTCTGCTTCTGGAAAAGCAGCACGCCATGTTCAAACTGCTTCAGCGCAGCGGCCAGACGAGCGTTGATCAGATGGTTTCCGTTCGAATTCCTGCCACGCTTGGCCGTGGGCCGCTTGCCGTTGGAGTAGCGGACGCTGGACGCTCGACCGCGATTGCGCCTGCGATCGGTGCTCTTGGAGGTGGCACGACTTCGACGCGCCGTGGTTGCACGCCTCTCCCAGCGAGTCTCAGCAACCGCGCGATTCCCAGCGACTTTGGCCCTCCTCTTTTGGGTCTTTGTTTTCAATACGTTAAAGCCCCTTTGCGGAGAGTCTTTCCTCCGCGTTGTGTCCGCGATGCTGTGTTTATACCACATTCTGAATAACTTAGTCAAATCTAAGGGAGGGTCTGGGGACTATCCCCGAAGCGGAGCACCTTGCATCAGCCAACCCCCGGGGTGGTCCTCAGATAGCGCTGGCAAGCCGGGATGAAGATTGCCAAAGGCCCCGGGATTATGATATATGAAAGTGCTATAGGGCAAACGGCTTGACGGTAAAGGGTTTAAGCGGCCCCGGCGGGCTGCCAGGAAGGTGCTGGCGCATCGCCCAAGGGGCGAGCAACGGCATTCTTATTCCAGCTCCGCGACGCGGAGCGAGAAGATTTCGGGCAGGAGGAAAGGCTCATGGGAGACTACAAGCATGCGGAAGTCTTGGTTTCGACGGACTGGGTTTCGCAACACACCGACGACCCGAAAGTCCGTCTCGTCGAAGTGGATGTGGACACGTCCGCCTACGAGAAGGGGCACATCAAAAACGCCATCGCCTGGAACTGGACTTCGCAGCTCCAGGATAACGTTCGCCGCGACATCCTGAACCAGAAGCAGTTCGAAGAACTGATGAGCGCCTCCGGCATCTCCAACGACACGACGGTGGTGCTCTACGGCGACAACAACAACTGGTTCGCCGCTTACGCCTTCTGGCAGATGAAGCTTTACGGCCACAAAGACGTGCGGCTGATGAACGGCGGGCGAAAGAAATGGGAACTGGAAGGCCGGCCGTTTACGACTGAAGTCCCCAAAGTCTCGCCCACGAGCTACAAGGCCAGCAGGGCGGACGCCGACCTGCGCGCGCATCGTGAACTGATCTTCGAGACGCTCGACAGGAAAAACCGATATCTCGTGGACGTGCGCTCGCCGGATGAGTTCACCGGCAAAGTGATTGCGCCCCCGGGAATGACCGAAACGGCGCAACGCGGCGGTCATATCCCCGGAGCGTTCAACGTTCCGTGGGCCAAGGCCGCCAACGACGATGGCACGTTCAAGTCATATGACGACCTGGTGAAACTCTACGAGGCTCAGGGGATCCGCAATGACAAGGAAATCGTCGCCTACTGCCGCATCGGCGAGCGCAGTTCCCACACCTGGTTCGTGCTGAAGTACTTGCTCGGCTACGACAAGGTGCGGAACTACGACGGCAGTTGGACCGAATGGGGGAACCTCGTGGACGCGCCGATTGAGAAGGGTGAAGTCAAAGCGGCGTCCGCGTAGGCCCTGCGGGCTGGCCTGGGTTATTCAGGACTGAAAAGGGGCGCTCACGCGTAGTGAGCGCCCCTTCGCTTTTTCGCGGGTCCGCGCGCAGGCCTGAACCGTGCAATGCGGGCGAGAGGTAAAGCTCGCGCCAGGTCACCCGGCCCAGGCGTTCCGGCGCAGGACTACTTCAACTGGATGTGATAAGTCTTCTTCTCCTGCTTGATATCGACCTTGTCCTCGCGCGCCAGCCAGCCCAGCGCGAAGGGCAGGAGGTCGTTGCTATTCTTAATCTTCTTCTTGATCTGCGCGAGGGTCTGCGGGCCCTCGGCGGAGAGAAGTTCCCAAACCTTCCCGGCGGTTTCGCCCACTTGGGCCTTGATATCCAGCTTTTCCATCGTTCCTCCTTCAGCTTATCGGTCACATGCGCCAGCGAGTTGAGAGCCTCGTGCTGGGCGGCGGTGTTAAGAGCCCCCGACGCCGCGTCGTGTCGGCCCGGGCAGGCGTTAATTGTCTTCCTCGGTCCTAATCAGGAGTTCAGAGCGCTCTGCGAGGTCAGCTTCGGCTTACCCAAGGTGGACTCAGCATCGAGTCCAACATCGGTCGAGCGAGGAAATTCTCGCGTCCAAACTTCAGGATAACTCAGGGGCACGAATCGGAGCAATCACAATTTCGTTATCGAGAGGATAAGGGGTACGCCGGTCGGTCTCTTTGTCGCCGAAGAGGGGTGGTTCGCACCGGGTGGGCTGAGCTAAAATCTCCCCCCTCACCGCGTGAGGAGGGGAGAGGAGGCACATCGTTGAATTCTTCCACACCCCGCAAAGTGGCCAAAGCGTCGGCACTGCGGCACGACTGGCGGCGGGAAGAGATCCGCGAACTGTTCCGGAGGCCGCTGCTCGGCCTCGTCTTCGAGGCGCAGCGCGTCCACCGCCGATTTCACGACCCGCGCCGGATCCAGCTTTGCCGCCTGATGTCCATCAAGACGGGCGGTTGCCCGGAGGACTGCGCCTACTGCCCGCAGAGCGCGCGCTACCCGACGGGCGTCGAGCGAAGCGGCTTGCCGACCGTCGAGCAGGTGCTGGCCGTGGCCGAAAAGGCGCGCGCGGCCGGCGCCACGCGCTTCTGCATGGGCGCGGCCTGGCGCGAGGTCCGTGACGGCCCGGAGTTCGAGACCGTCCTCGAGATGGTCCGCGCCGTTGCGGCGCTCAAGATGGAAGTCTGCTGCACGCTCGGCATGCTGACCGGCGCGCAGGCCGAGCGGCTGGCCGCGGCGGGCCTCACCGCCTACAACCACAACCTCGACACTTCGCCGGAATTCTACCGCCGCATCATCACGACGCGCCGGTACGAGGACCGGCTGCGGACGCTCGCCGCCGTCCGCCGCGCCGGCATCACGGTCTGCTGCGGCGGCATTCTCGGCATGGGCGAGTCCGAGGAAGACCGCATCGGCCTGCTCCACCAGTTGGCCACGCTCGACCCGCACCCGGAAAGCGTCCCCCTCAATGTCCTCGTGCGCGTCAAAGGCACGCCGCTCGCGCAGGCGGACCCGCTCGACCCGCTGGTGCTGGTGAGGACCATCGCCGCGGCGCGCCTGCTCATGCCCGCATCGCTCCTCCGGCTGAGCGCCGGACGCCGGTCGCTTTCGCGCGAGGCGGTGGCCCTGTGTTTTCTCGCGGGCGCGAACTCGCTCTTTATCGGCGAGAAACTTCTCACCACGCCGAACCCGGAGTACGAGCAGGACGATACCCTGCTCCGCGAGCTCGGCTTGAGGGCCATGTCCGGTGCGTGAAAGCCCAACGCTCGCCAGGCTCAGTCGCGAATTGCGCGAACTCGAATCGCGCAACCAGCTCCGCCGGCTGGACCTTGTCCCGGGGACCGACCTCTCCTCGAACGACTATCTGGGACTCGCGCGAGACCCGCGGCTCCAGGAGGCGCTGGCGCGCGCCCTCGCCGAGAACCCGCCCGCGGGCTCCACCGGCTCGCGGCTTCTTTCCGGAAACTCCGCCGCGTGGATGAATCTGGAAGAGGAGTTCGCGCGCTTCGCGGGCACCGAAGGCGCGCTCTTGTTTACTTCGGGTTATGCGGCGAACATCGGTTTGCTCAGCTCCCTGCTCCGCCCCGGAGACACCGTCTTTTCCGATGCCGCCAACCACGCAAGCATTATTGACGGCATTCGGCTGTCCAAAGCGCGCAGGACGATCTTTCCTCACCTTGATCTCGATTATCTCGAGGACGCGCTTCGCCGCGCGCGGGACGAAGGCGAGCGATTCATCGTCGTCGAGAGCGTCTTCAGCATGGAAGGCGACCGCGCGCCGCTGGAGGCGCTGGCCGAGCTTGCCGAGCGTTACGGCGCAGATCTGATGGTGGACGAAGCGCACTCGACGGGCGTGTTCGGTCCGGAGGGCCGCGGGCTCGTGGCCGCAGCGGGGCTGGAGCGGCGCGTCCTCGCCGTCGTTCACACCTGCGGCAAGGCGCTGGCTTCGGCGGGCGCCTTTGTTTGCGGCTCGGAGAAGTTGAAGCATTTTCTCATCAACCGCGCGCGGACGTTCATCTTCTCGACGGCGCTTCCGCCCTGTTTCGCCGCGCAGATTTCCGCAGCCGCGCGGCTGGCGCGCGCGGCGGAGACCGAGCGAAGGCAGGTCGCGGAGAACAGCGCGTATTTCCGCTCGCGCCTTCGCGAGGCCGGGTTCGAAATCGGCCGCACCACGACTCAAATCGTGCCTCTGATGCTCGGGGAGAATGAGACGGCGCTGGCGTTTGCGGCGGAGTTGCAGCGCCGCGGCTTCGCTGCCCGCGCGATCCGCCCGCCCTCCGTCCCGGCGGGAACCGCGCGGCTCCGCCTGTCGCTGACAGCGACGCTCGACCGCGAGGTCCTCGACCGGCTCGTCGCCGCCCTGCTCGCCGCGCGGGAGCAAATCGCGAACGCCGCCGGCACTCCAAGCCGATGACGAGAGGGGTATTTATCACCGGAACCGACACGGGCGTGGGCAAGACGGTCCTTTCCGCGCTCCTGACGGCGGCGCTCGAAGGTTGCTACTGGAAGCCCATCCAGACCGGCGCGCGCGAGGGCACCGACCGCGAGGCCGTCAGGCGTTTCGCCGAAGCGCCCGAAGCGCGCCTGCTCCCGGAAACATACTGCTTCGAGCCGCCCGTCTCGCCGCACCTCGCGGCGCAGTGGGCCGGAGTGAGGATTGATCTTGAGAACATCCGATTGCCGAAAGTGGCCGCGCGGGCGCCCCTCATCGTCGAGGGCGCAGGAGGCGCGCTCGTTCCGATCAACGAACGCGACCTCATGGCGGACCTGATGCGACGCCTGGAGCTTCCCATCGTGCTCGTGGCGCGCACAACGCTCGGCACGATCAACCACACGCTCCTCGCGCTCGAGGCGCTGCGCGCACGCGAGCTGGAGGTCCGGGGCGTGGTGATGGTCGGACCAGAGAACGCGGAAAATCGCCGCGCCATCGAACATTACGGCAGCGCGCGGGTCGTCGGACATATCCCTGTGCTCGCGGAAGTTTGCCGGAGCGCGCTGCTCGAGACGTTCAGAAATCGCTTCGACCGGCGCGAGTTCCGATAAGCCATGGAAAAATCGCGGCTCGAAATCTGGCACCCCTTCACGCAGGCGGCGCTCGACCCGGAGCCGCTGCGCATCGCGCGCGCCGAAGGCGTTTACCTCGAAACCGTTGACGGCCGCCGGCTGCTTGACGCGATTTCGTCCTGGTGGGTCAACCTGCACGGGCACGCGCATCCCGCGATCGCCGCGGCCATCGCCGAGCAGGTGAAGAAACTCGAGCACGTCGTCTTCGCCGGCTTCACCCACGAACCGGCCGAAGAACTGGCCGGGCGACTCCGCAAAATCCTGCCCTCACCGCTCACGCACGTCTTCTTTTCGGACAACGGCTCGACCGCCGTCGAAGTCGCTCTCAAGATGGCCCTCCAGTACTGGCAGTGCGTCGGCCGGCCGGAAAAGAGACAGCTCGTGGCGCTCGAACACGCCTATCACGGCGACACGGCGGGGGCGATGGCGGTGAGCGCCGACTCGGCGTTTACCGCGCCTTTCACCGAGCTGCGGTTTCCCGTCGGGCGAACACATTCGGCCTATTGTTTCCGCTGTCCGGTGGGCAGGAAGCGCGAGACGTGCGACATCGAGTGTCTGGAAAAACTCGAACGTCTGCTCGGCGAACGTGCCGATGAAATCGCCGCCGTCATTGTCGAACCCATGCTTCAGGGCGCGGGGGGGATGATCGTCCATCCGGCCGAATTTCTGGCCCGCACCCGGCGGCTCACCGAAGCGCACGACGTGCTCCTCATTGCCGACGAGGTCCTCACGGGTTTCGGCCGCACGGGCCGGATGTTCGCCTGCGAGCACGCGGAGATCGCGCCCGACCTCCTGTGCCTCTCGAAGGGTCTGACGGGCGGCTTCCTGCCGCTCGGCGCGACCCTCGCGACCGAGCGTATCTCCGAAGCCTTTCGCAGCACGGACCGCTCCCGGACGTTTTTCCACGGCCACTCTTACACGGGGAACCCCGTCGCGTGCGCGGCGGCGAATGCGAGCCTGAAGATTTTCGAGACCGAGCCGGTCTTCGAGCGAGTCCGCGCCATCGAGCGCCTGCACGCCGAGCGGCTGCCCGCGCTGGCTCGTCATCCCGCCGTCGGCGACGCGCGCAGGCTCGGCACCGTCGCCGCCGTCGAACTCGACGCGCCGGACGCCGGTTACCTCTCTTCGCTCCGCCCGCTTCTCTACGACTTCTTCTTGAGCCGCGGCGTGCTGCTGCGGCCGCTCGGGAACGTGGTGTACGTTCTGCCCCCGTACGCGATGACGGCGGAAGAATTGCACCGCGTTTACGATGTGCTCGCGGATTCGCTCGAGCTGGCGCTTGAGGCGAGAGGCCGGGTTTCCCAGCGAGGCTAACCCGTCACGCCACGGTTACCTCCGGCGACGGCGGCGCCGGAAGTACAATCCCAGCTCCACCAACCCGTACACAAAGAGGCAAAACCAGAGGTTGACGAGGATTCCCAGGTCGATTTTGAAAGGCTCGTGCCGCATGGGCTCCGGCAGCGAAGGCAGCAGGAAATGGTACGCTGCATTTCCTAACAGCACGGCCAGCAGCGCTTTCAGCCACCGCGCCTTGCGCACCGCCGAGGCCTTTTGCCGGCGCTCCTCGCGGAGTTCCGGCGGAATCTCGGCCTGCACGCCGCGCTTCGGGTCCGGCTGCGGCCGGAACAAGAGAAGCAGCAGGAAAAAGCCGATGAGGAAAAACGTCAGCGGTCTCCAGAAATCTTCCATGCCCTCCGTCCGGACGATCCCCTCGCGAGTGTACTATCCACCGTCGCGCCGCGGCAACGTGCGAACAGGCGGTAGCCAGAGGTGGCGCGGATATAATACAGTCCAGCGAGCGCCATGCCCGAGTCGAACCTCACGCTCTCGACGGAGGTCAAATACCTGAAGGGCGTCGGTCCCGCGCGCGCCGAGATCCTGGCCTCGCGCGGCATCCGCACGGTCGAGGACCTGCTCTATTACGCGCCCTTCCGCTACGAAGACCGCACGCGGCTGACGCGCATCCGCGACCTGGTGCCCGGCCAGACGACGACGGTGCTGGCCACCATCCTCACCTGCGGCCTGACGCGCACGCGCGGCGGCATCTTCATTTACGACCTGGCAGCGCGCGACGAAAGCGGCATGCTGCGCTGCAAGTGGTTTCACGCCGCGTATCTGGAGCGGAACAAGGTCTTCAAGCCCGGCCAGCGCGCCTTTTTCTATGGCAAAGTCGAACGCGACAAATACAAAGGCTACGTCCAGATGGTCCAGCCCCAGTTCGAAATCCTCCACGAGGATGACGAGGGCTCCGGAGCCTCGCTGGAGGTGGGCCGCGTCGTGCCGATTTACGAATCGCTCGGCCGGATCGGTCCGCGCGTCCTCCGGCGGCTCATTTGGACCGCCTTCGACAAACTCGCGGGCCGGATCGGCGAAAACCTTCCCGCGTCGGTCTGCAAAAAGCTCTCTCTCCCGGGCCGCGCGGCCGCGCTCAAGGCGACGCACTTTCCCGAGGGGACCGAATCCGGCGAGAAAGTCTTCGCTTTTCGCTCGCCGGCCCAGGTGCGAATGATCTTCGAGGAGTTCTTTCACGTCGGCGCCGGGCTGGCGCTCAAGCGGCGCAAAGCCAAGGCGGCCGAAGGCATCGCGTTCCGCGTGACGGAAAGCGCGCGCGAAGGCATCAAGAAAATCCTTCCCTTCCATCCCACCGGCGCGCAGAAGCGCGTGCTCAAGGAGATCGCCGGGGACATGTGCTCGCCGCGGCCGATGAACCGGCTGCTCCAGGGCGACGTCGGCTCCGGCAAGACCATCGTCGCTATCCAGGCGGCCATCCTCGCCGTCGAGAACGGCTACCAAGTGGCGCTGATGGCGCCCACGGAAATTCTCGCCACCCAGCATTACCTGTACACGCGCGAGCTGCTGAAACCGCTCGGCTACGCCGTGGACCTGCTCATCAGCGCGCGCAAGCCCTCCGAGAAGAGCGAACTCAAGCGGCGAATCGCGGCGGGTGAAATCCAAATCGTCGTCGGGACTCACGCGCTGATTGAAGAAGACGTGAAGTTCTCGCGGCTCGGGCTCGCCATCGTGGACGAGCAGCACCGTTTCGGCGTGATGCAGCGCTTCAAGTTGATCCGCAAAGGGGTCACGCCCGACGTGCTGGTGATGACGGCGACGCCGATTCCGCGCACGCTGGCGCTGACGCTCTACGGCGACCTGGATTTTTCGGTGCTTGACGAGCTGCCGCCGCATCGAACGCCCATCACCACGCGGCTGCTCGGCGAGCGGGAACGCGACCGCGCCTTCGATTTCATCCGCCGGAAAGTGAAGCGCGGCGAGCAGGCCTACGTCGTCTATCCCGTCATCGAAGAATCGGAAAAACTCGACCTGAAGCCCGCCGTCCGGATGTACGAGCACCTGGCGCGCAACATTTTCCCCGAGTTCCGCGTGGGGCTGCTGCACGGGCGGCTCAAGAGCGAAGAAAAAGAAAGCGTCATGCGCCGTTTCAAGGAGGGCGACGTGCAAGTGCTCGTCTCGACCACGGTCGTGGAAGTGGGCGTGGACGTGCCGAACGCCACCGTGATGCTCATCGAGCACGCCGACCGCTTCGGCCTGGCGCAACTGCACCAGCTCCGCGGGCGCATCGGACGCGGGCGCGGCAAGTCCCACTGCCTGCTGCTCGCTGACGACGCGCCGAACGAAGTCGCCCAGGAGCGCCTGCGGACGATGGTGGAGACGACGGACGGATTCAAGATCGCCGAAATCGACCTGAAACTGCGCGGGCCGGGAGAGTTTTTCGGAACGCGTCAGTGGGGCATTCCGACATTCCGGATTGCCAACCTGCTGCGCGACCAGGAAATCCTCGAGTGGGCGAAGCGCGAGGCGTTCGAGTTTGTCGAGCATCCCTCCTCGCGCGAGGAACTGGAAGCCTACACGGCCTTCCTGCGCCGCGAATGGCCGCGCCGCTACGGCCTCGCCGCCGTCGCCTGAGTCTGCTCCGTCGGGTCGAAGACTTCCCGGCGCCGTCGGGGTGCGGGCCGGCGCAACCTCAATTCCCCGCTCTCTTCCAGCTCCTGGCTTTCAGCCAGTCCGCCAGCCGGGCAGCCCAGGTGGAAAGCACCTGGTCGGTCGGCGCGAGCCCCTGGCCGTGCCGGCCCCGCTGATAAATGTGCAGCTCGGCGGGGACTTTCATCTTTCGCAGCGCCAGATAGAACAGCACGCTGTTTTCCGGGGGAACGCCGTCATCTTCGTCGGTGTGAAAGAGAAAAGTGGGCGGCGTTGCCGGTGTCACCTGTCGCTCGGCCGAAAGCAGTTCCAGGAGCTTCGGGTCGGGGTTGTCGCCGAGCAGGTGCTGGCGGGAACCGCGGTGCGTGTGCTCGCTCAGGAACGAAATCACCGGATAAGCCAGCACCGCGAAGTCCGGGCGCGAACTGACGCGATCAACGGGATCGGGTGCGTCCGGATTCCCTTCGTCGAAAAGCGTGGCCGCCGTCGCCGCCAGATGCCCTCCGGCGGAAAATCCCCAGACACCGATTTCGTCGGGCTGCACGCGGAATTTTCGCGCCTGAGAGCGAACGGTGCGAAGAGCTCGCTGGGCGTCCATCAGGGGCGCGGGATGACGGTAGCGCGGGCCGAGACGATATTTCACCACAAACGCCGCGAGGCCGATGGAATTCAACCAGGCGGCGATCTGGCGGCCTTCATGGTCCATCGCCAGCAAGCGGTATCCTCCGCCCGGAAGGACCACCACCGCCGCACCTGTCGCGCGCTGCGGCGGCGGGAGAAAAATCAGCATCGCCGGCTTGTCCGCATCTTCTTCGCCCAGGGCGCCTGGCGCGCCGCCCGGCCACAACGGCTCGCCTTGGAGTTCCGCGGGCTTCTGCTGAGCGTTTGAGGCGGTGGCGGCGAGTGTCGTCAGCAGGAGGAACGTGAAAGTTTGACGCAGGAGCATAGCGATTTCCCTCGAACCTAATTCATTCCCCGGCCGGGCTGTGGAAACCTCTTGCCGGCGTCGTCGAGGACCAGAACCCAGTCGTTGCCTCTTCCGGGCTTTCCCGGCGGAACGAATCGCCGCGTCCCGGTGTTCACGAACGTTCTCGCCGACCGGGCTTTTCCCGTCCGCGGGTCGTACCACCAGGCTTTGATCTTCCTTCCCGAAATTTTCCCGAGCGCCACGGTCACAGGCTTGCCGGTCGGGAGATAGAGAAACGCGTAGCCGTCGCCTCGCGCGGCCTGGATGTGGTCGTCGTCCTCGCCCTGGCCTTCGGCGATGAGGGATTGGTCGGGGACGCGCGAGAGCATGGGACGCGACGTGACGAGCGCGCGAGCGAACTGCATCTGTCCTCCGCCAGGAAGGTTGAGGGCTTCATGCCAGGGCCGACGCGCGTGGAGCTGCGGCTCGCGCCCTTCGTCGTACATCTGCCAGACGGGATTCGTCCCGTAGGTGTGGCCGTGCGCGCCGGCGAAGAGCGCCCAGTAGGCGGAACGCCGGACTTCGGGCGCCTCCACCCATCCCTTCTTCGGCTCGAATGCGACGGGAATGTCCTCATACGCGGGTTCGCCGTCCATGCAGGGTTTGACCGGAGTGCGCTCGTAGTCCGCCTGAATTCGCTTCCAATTTGCGAAACTGCCGTGGCCGTGGCCCGATTGCAGCATGTTGAAATCAAGCCATGCGTCTTCATGGAACCACTCCGACGACGAATGCTGTCCTCTGGGATGATAGGTGATCAGGTGACGCCCGCCGTCGCCTTCGCGGAGCCCCGCGGCCATGGCGCGCCAGACCTCTTCATAGCCCTCGCCGTTCCGGTCCCCGCCCAGAATCCAGATGATGTTGGGCCGGTCCTTGTAACGCGCCGCGAGAAACCGCCCGTAAGTGCGCGCGTTCGAGGGAGTGAACACGATCGGCCCTTTTCCCCAGCGTTCCAGGACGACCTTATCGCCCCAGGTCGGGAGCATGCCGATGTACAGGCCCTTCTCGGTGGCGCGGTCCACCACCCAGTCCACGTGCTGGAAGTAGGCTTCGTTGGGCCGCGTCGGATCATTGTCGTGAAGGGGCCGCTCGCCGTAGGCGTTGGGCGTGTTGAGCCCGTCGAGTTCGGCGAGCACCACCGCCTGAATCACCGTGAAGCGCTTCCGGCGGCGGTTTTCGAGGTATCGCTCGGTTTCCTCGCGGTTCAGGCGGTGGAAGAGTTCCCACGCCGTGTCGCCGAGGTAGAAAAACGGCGTGCCGTCAGCGTGGACGAGATAACGGCGGTTCTCGGAAACCTTCAGATCGCCGTGACGGAAATCCCAGGAAGGGCCGGGATCCCGCCCTCTTTGCGCCGCCAACCCGGAGGCCGAGGCAAGAAGAAACAGAGCAAGAATCCACGGCACTGAATAAACGGTCTTCCGATCCTTCGCTATCGAAGTCATTGTTGCCTCCTCGAATTTCAAAGCAGGTTCAAAACCAGCAGCTTCCGCTCGGTCATCTCTTCGATGGCGTAGCGCACGCCCTCGCGGCCGAGCCCGGAATCCTTTACGCCGCCGTAAGGCATGTGGTCGATCCGAAAGGTCGGCGAGTCGTTGACGATGACGGCGCCGACTTCGAGCTCTTCGTATGCCTGAAAGATCAGCTTCGCGTCGCGCGTGAACAAGCCGGTTTGGAGCCCATAGCGCGATTCATTGACAAGACGGAGAGCGTCCTCAAAGTCGTCGTAAAGCTCGACGGTCACGACGGGCGCGAAAACTTCTTCGCAATTCACGCGCTGCTCGGGGCGCGTCGAGGTGAGCACGGTGGGCTCGACCACCGCGCCTTGCCGCTTGCCGCCGCAAAGGAGCCGCGCGCCGCCGGACGCCGCTTCTTCAATCCACTCGACGGCGCGAATCGCCGCGGCCTCCGTAATCATCGGCCCGACGTCGGTGGTCTCGTCAAGCACGCCGCCGACCTTTAGCCTTCGGACGCGCGCGAGAAAGTCCCCGACGAAACTCTCGTAAACGCTCCGCTCGACGAACACGCGCTGCACGGAAATGCAGGTCTGCCCGGCGTACGTAAACCCGCCCACCGCGCAGCGTTCGGCGGCGAAAGGCAGGTCGGCGTCGCGGTGCACGATGACGGCGGCGTTGCCTCCCAGCTCCAGCAGCACGCGCTTCTTCCCCGCCTTTTGCTTCAGCATCCATCCCACCGCGGCGCTGCCCGTAAACGAGAGCACTTTCAGGCGGTCGTCCGAAACCAGCCGTTCGGCGTCTTCGTTCGCGAGCGGCAGAACGTTCAGCGCGCCCGCCGGCCAGCCCGATTCTTCAACGATCCTGGCAAGGATGTGCGAGCAGAGCGGCGCCTGCGGCGGCGGTTTGTGGACAAGCGTGCAGCCGGCCGCAATCGCCGGCGCCACCTTGTGCGCGACCAAATTGAGCGGAAAGTTGAACGGTGTAATCGAAAGCACTGCTCCGACAGGAAACCTCCGCACAATGCCCCACCGCCCCGCCGCGGCGGGCTGCGCGTCGAGAGGAAGAAACTCGCCGGAAATCCGCGTGGCTTCTTCTGCCGCGCTGGCAAAGGTGAAAGCCGCGCGGTCCACCTCGGCGCGCGCCAGTTTGAGGGGCTTTCCAGCTTCGAGCGCGAGAATTCGGGCGATCTCCTCTCGCTGCGAGGCGATGCGGTCCGAAATAAATCGCAGGACGCGCCGGCGTTCATGTGAGGCCAGCTTGCGAGTTTTTTCGAAGGCCGTGACGGCCGCGTGCACGGCCGCCTCCGCGTGCGCGGAGTTTCCGCGATGAACCGTTCCCACAACGCGGCCGTCGCCCGGGGCGCGAATCTCCTGCCGAGTTCCCTCCTCGACCCAGCGCCCGTTCAGAAAGAGTCCAACGCTCAGCGGCTCCCTCATCGCCTTGCCTCTCTTGAGACAGTCAACGGGAGATTACCGTTGCAGTCGGCGGAGAGCAAGCCGCGCTGGACCTCAGCGCGGCAAAAAGTCCTCTACCCACCGCGAAAAAGCTATAATGCCGGACTTCTCCGGCGGTGCGAATCCCATGTCAGGTCTCGGAACGCTCAAAGCGAAGTGGTTGTGGTATTCGATCCTCTGCGTCCTCTGCTGGGGCGGCTGGGCGCTGCTCTCCAAACTCGGCTCGACGGAAATTCCCGCCCAGTCCATGCAGATCCTGTTCACCCTCGGCGCAGTTCCCGTCGCCGCGGCGCTGCTGGCGGCGAAGCGCTTTCGGCTCGAAAAGAGTTATCGCGGGATTTTCTACGGAGTTACGAACGGGATATTTTCCGGTATCGGCGGCCTGGCGCTTTTCGCCGCCTATCGCACGGGTGGGAATACTTCCGTCATTACGTCTGCGACGGCGCTCTATCCGATGGTGACCGTAGCGCTCGCCGTACTTATCCTGCGCGAGCGGTTGACGGAAAAGCAGTATCTCGGTTTGGCCTTCGCCGCAGTCGCCATCGTCATCCTGTCCCTGGAGGTTTGACGGGAACCATGCCTCTCCCCGCCTGGTTCTGGCTGGCCGTTCTGGTGCTGTTCGCCTGGGGACTGGTGGGTCTGCTCCAGAAGCTCTCGACGAATCACCTGCCCGCCGATTCCGCGATGATCTGGCTCGCGGTCGGCTTCATGGTCCTGCTGCCCTGGCTCATTCCCGGAAGCCGACTGCTCGACTATTCCTTGCGGAGCATTCTCTGGGGCCTGGCCAGCGGCGTCCTGAACGCGCTCGGAGCCTGGGCGCTGCTCGCTGCCATGCGCAGCGGCGGCAAAGCCTCCATCGTCGCGCCATTCACAGCCCTCTATCCGCTCGTCGTCGTCATCGCCGCCCCGCTCGTCCTGAACGAATCCGTCTCGCTCGTGCAGGGCGTCGGAGTCCTCTGCGCGCTCGTCGCTGTCGTGCTACTCTCTTCCTGAAATCCTCCCTGTCCCGGAGGTGACCGATGTTGTCTTCCCTCCTTTCCGCGTCGCGGCGGCAATTGCTCCTCGCTGGAGGTCTCGCGTCCCTGGTCTCCGGCTGGTTGCCGGCGGCACCGTCGCAGGCCGCATCGAGTCAGGTCCGCAGGCCACGACGCAAAGACCACATTTACGCGCAACTCGGCGTGCGCACGCGTATCAACGCCAAGGGTACCTACACGTACCTGACCGGATCCCTGCTGCCGCCGGAAGTGTCCGAAGCGATGGCGGAAGCCGCCGAGCATTACGTCGTCCTGGAAGAATTGCAGGACGCCGTGGGGAGCGAAATTTCGAAGATGCTCGGTGTCGAGTCAGCAATGGTCACCTCGGGCGCCGCAGGAGCCATCGTCCTCGGCACGGCGGCGTGCATCACGGGCAAGGATGCTGAGAAAATCCTGCGCCTTCCGGACACGGAGGGCATGAAGAACGAAGTCATTCTGCAAAAATCTCATAGAAACCCTTTCGACCACGCCATTCGCAACTGTGGCGTGCGGCTGGTCGTTGTGGAAACGCGGGAGGAACTCGACCGGGCCATCAACGAGCGGACGGCGATGATGTTTTTCCTGAACCTGGCCCAGAACCAGGGCCGAATCGGGCTGGAGGAATGGGTGGAAGTGGGAAAGCGCCGCGGCGTCCCGACGTTCAACGACGCGGCCGCCGACGTTCCCCCACCCTCGCATCTGAGCGACTACAACAGAATGGGCTTCGATCTCGTGGCCTTCAGCGGCGGCAAAGGACTGCGCGGGCCGCAGTGCGCGGGACTGCTGCTCGGCCGGCGCGACCTGATCGAAGCTGCGCGCTTGAACAACAATCCCCACGAAGACGCCATCGGGCGGCCGATGAAAGTTGGAAAGGAAGAAATCGTCGGCATGTACGTGGCGCTCAAGCGCTACCTGGCGCTCGACCACAGCGCCGAATGGAAGATGTGGGAACGGCGACTTGAAGTGATCGAACGCGCCGCGCGGTCGGTTCCCGGCGTCCAGACCAGCCGGTTCGTTCCCGAAATCGCCAACCACGTTCCTCACCTCAACGTCAGTTGGGACGAAGCTGCGTTAGGAATGACCAAACAGGAGTGCGCGAGACAACTGGAAGAGGGCGAGCCTAGCATCGTTTGCCTTGCGGGCGAAGACCGGCCCGGCGTCAGTATTTCACCGTGGATGCTGATGCCAGGCGAAGAAAGCGTCGTCGCGAGGCGGCTGAGAGAAGTGCTGAGCGGGGCGAGGCCGAACGCCGCGTAACCTATTGTTCTGATGAGACTTGAGCCGCCTTTTCGTGTCGCGGAAGATGGGGTTCTGATTGACAGTTCAGGAACACTGCCGTTATAATTTGAGATTCGGGTTCTCCCGTCTGAGGCTGGTGAATGTACGCAATCTTCCGCACAGGTGGTAAAGAGTACAAAGTTTCTCCGGGGGACGTGGTGCGTGTCGAAAAGCTTCCGGGCGAGAAAGGCTCGCGCGTCGAGTTCAATCACGTTTATGCCGTGCGCTCGAAGGAACTGACGGTGGGCGCGCCGCTGGTTGAAAACGCCAAGGTGAAGGGCGTCATCGTGCGCAACGACCGCGCTCCCAGGGTGCGCGTCCTGAAGTACAAGCGCAAGAAGCAGTACCGCCGCACCACAGGCCACCGCCAGGACTTCAGCGAAGTGCTCATCAAGGAAATCGTCACGGCGTAGCTCCGGCCATTTGCCGGCTTGAGAGGATTCGGTCATGGCACACAAGAAAGGGCTGGGGAGTTCGCGCAACGGCCGCGATTCCAATTCGCAGCGGCTGGGCGTCAAGCGGTTCGACGGTCAGTTGGTGAGCGGCGGCTCGATCCTCGTCCGCCAGCGCGGCACGCGCTTAAAGCCCGGCGATAACGTCGGCCTCGGCAAGGACGACACGCTTTTCGCGAAGGTTGCCGGCGTCGTGAAGTTTGAGGACAAAGGACGCATGGGCCGCTTTGTCCACATCCTGGTTCCTTCGGCGAACTAACCACTCAGGCGGTGGGGACTGGCCCCGTGGCCGGCTTCACCGCTTTTCGTGTATTTGGGCGATTGCTGCGAGATTCGGGGTCGGGGACTCGGGACTCGCAAGACCACGACGTTTCCACTTCCCCAAGCCCCAAGTCGCGAACCTCATGTTCATTGACGAAGCCAAAATTATCGTCATGGCAGGCAACGGGGGGAACGGCTGCGTCGCGTTCAGGCGGGAGAAGTACGTGCCGCGCGGCGGGCCGAGCGGCGGCGATGGCGGGCACGGCGGCAGCGTCTTTCTGGAAAGCTCGCAGCAACAGAACACACTCCTCAAATTCCGTTACAATCCCGAATTCCGGGCCGGCCGCGGCGGGCACGGCGAGGGTTCGAACTGTACCGGAGCCGACGGTGATGACCTTGTCGTTCCGGTTCCCCTCGGCACGATCGTCTTCGACGAAGCGACGGGCGAGAAGCTCTGGGACTTCGATGCGCCGGGCCAGCGATTCCTGGCCGCGCGCGGAGGCCGCGGCGGGAGGGGCAACGCGCGCTTTGCCACGCCGACGCGGCAGGCGCCGCGCAAGGCGGAACCGGGCGAGCCGGGCGAAGAGCGCCGCCTGCGGCTGGAATTGAAACTTCTGGCCGACGTCGGACTCGTCGGTTTCCCGAACGTGGGAAAGTCCACGCTGATTTCGCGCTTGAGCGCCGCGCGGCCGCGCATCGCCGACTATCCGTTCACAACGCTCGAGCCCTGCCTGGGGGTCGTGGCGCTCGACTCCGACCGGGTTTTCGTGATGGCGGACATTCCCGGGCTCATCGCCGGCGCGCACGAAGGCCGCGGCCTCGGAATCCGGTTTTTGAGGCACATCGAGCGCACGCGCCTGCTGCTCCACCTGATGGACGTCGCGGAGCATTCGGGCCGCGACCCGGTCGAGGACTACGCTGTCATCCTGAAAGAACTCGAAAGTTTCAGCCCGACTGTGGCCGCCAAGCCGATGCTGCTGGTGGCCTCGCGGATTGACGCGGCGGGAGAGGGCGACCGGCTCGTGGCGCTGCGCGAGTTCTGCCGCGAGCGAAACCAGAAACTCTATGAAATCTCCGCCGCCACGGGCGAGGGCCTGAAGGAGCTTCTCGAAGCCACGTGGGCGGCGCTGGAACAGATTCCCCGACCGATTCCGGAATCGGACCCTTCGACGGTCCCGACTTCCGGCCACTGACAACGTCTTGAATCTGGCCCTTTTCGGCGGAACGTTTGATCCCATCCACGTCGGGCACCTGCGCGCGGCGCGCGCCGCCCTGCGCCATTTCGGGCTCGACCGGGTGCTTTTCATTCCCTCCGGCAATCCGCCCCACAAACGCCGCGACGGGCTGACGGACTTTGCGCATCGCTACGCGATGGTGTCGCTGGCGTGCGCGGGCGAGCCGCGGTTCGTTCCGTCGCTGCTGGAAGCGCCGCGCGCGGACGGCAGGCCGCACTACTCCATCTCCACCGTCCGGCGCGCGAAAAGACTTTTCGGGCCGAAAGCGCGGCTGTTCTTTTTGATCGGCGCGGACGCTTTCCTCGACCTTCCCCACTGGAAGGAGTTCCGCGCGCTGCTCGACTCGCTGGATTTTATCGTGGTGTCGCGGCCGGGCTTTTCCGGCGCGGAGATGCGCCGCGCGCTGCCGGCGAACCTGCTCGGCCCCGCCCGTCGCGGCAGCGGCGGGCCGGACTCGATTCGACTTCGCAGGAAAACGCTCCACGTCCTCAAGGGCGTGGACGCGCCGGTGGCTTCGAGCGAAATTCGCGAGGCCCTGCGCCGCGGCCGCCCCATCACTGGCCTTGTGCCCCCGCTTGTGGAACAATACCTTCGGAAGGAGGGTCTCTATCTCCCGGCCCGGCCGGGACGCGCCCAAGGATGACGCCGAACCTGCGGGAGGCCGTCCACGCGGCTCAGGACCGCAAGGCCCTGAACCTGGACGTCCTCGACTTGAAAGGCCACTGTTCTTTTACCGACTTCTTCCTGATTTGCACGGGAACGTCCAGCCGGCACATGCAGGCGATTGCGGACGCGGTTCGCGAGCGGCTCCAGGAGGCCGGGGTCCGGCCCGCGCACGTCGAAGGCTACAACCAGGGCGAGTGGATTCTCGTGGACTATCTCGACTTCGTCGTGCACATTTTTTCGGAACGCTCGCGCACGTTTTACGGCCTGGAGAGGCTCTGGAAATCCGCCCGGCGAATCCCGGTGAACAGCGAGAGCTGAGCGCGTCCCGGGCGGCTTCGGGTTCGAGACGGCCCCGCCCGGCGCTCTCCGGCAGTCTGACAGGCCATGCGCATCCGCCTCATCTGGGAAGGTCGGACGAAAGACGCGCACCTGCGCGCGCTCCAGGCCGATTATCGCAAAAGGCTCGGGCACTTCAGCCCCGTCGTCGTCGAGGAGTTGCCCGCTTTTCGCCGCGAAGGAACCGGCGGGAAGCTGAGTTCCGAGGAACGAAGGCTGCTCGAGAAATTGAAAGGCTCGGTGAAAGTGGTGCTCGACCCGCGCGGACAGGAATGGACGTCGGAGGAATTCGCCGCCTGGATCGGAAGGCGGGCGCTGGGCGGCACGCGTGAACTGGCGTTCATCGTGGGCGGAGCGGACGGTGTCTCGGGAGCGTTGAGGAAAGAAGCCGACGTGCTCCTCTCGCTCTCGCGCCTGACCCTGACGCACGACTGGGCACGAACGCTGCTGCTCGAACAGCTCTACCGCGGCTTCGCCAGCCTGCGCGGTTATCCGTATCCGAGGTAGACGTCCGCTTGCCCGAAACTCAGAAAGGTCTCATTATCGTCCACACCGGCCCGGGCAAGGGGAAGACGACGGCGGCGCTCGGCACGGCGTTGCGCGCCGTCGGCCAGGGGATGAAGGTCCTGATGGTCCAGTTCATCAAAGGCTCCTGGCACTACGGCGAGCTCGACGCCGCCCGAATGCTGGGCGATGACCGCTTTCAGATTCTTCCCATGGGGCGGGGGTTCGTCAAAGTCGGCGCTGAAAAACCAGACCCGGAAGACGTCCGCCGCGTGGAAGAGGCCTGGAGGTTCGCGCGCGAAAAGCTGTTGGAAGGCGAATACGACCTCATCATTCTGGACGAGATCAACTACGCGATCAGCTACAAGATGCTCGCGCCGGAGGCCGTTCTCGAAGCGCTGGAGCGCAAGCCCCCGCGCGTGCACGTCATCCTGACGGGCCGCAACGCGCATCCGTCGCTCGTCGAGCGCGCCGACCTGGTCACCGAAATGCGCGAAGTCAAACACCCGTATCAGAAAGGCATTCAAGCGCAGCGAGGGATCGAATACTGAAAGAATTGAGTCACGGAATCAATCCCATGACCTGGTTTCACAAAGAGAAGAAAGCGCTCGAGGCTCCGCCGGAAAAGCGCGTCCAGACGGAAGGCTTGTGGGTCAAGTGTGACGGCTGCAAGCAGATCCTCTGGAAGAAAGATCTGGATGCGAACTTCCAGTGCTGTCCGAAGTGCAATCACCACTTCAAGCTGGGCGCGCGGGCGCGGCTCGAAATGCTCTTTGACGAGGGCCGCTACACCGAGCACGATGCCGGGCTCGCCTCCACGGACCCGCTCGGTTTTCGCGATACGAAGACCTATCGCGACCGCCTGCGTCGCGCCGAGAAGGAAACGGGGCTCAAAGACGCCCTGATCACGGGCGAAGGGCTGCTGGAACGAAAACCGCTCATGGTGTGCGCCATGGAGTTCGGGTTCATCGGCGGGAGCATGGGCGCTGTGGTGGGCGAAAAAATCGCGCGGGCGATTGACCGTTGCATCGCCTCGCGGCTGCCGCTCGTCATCGTTTCCTGCTCCGGCGGCGCCCGCATGATGGAAGGCGCCATCAGCCTGATGCAGATGGCCAAAATCAGCGCCGGCCTGGCACGGCTGGAGGAGGCGCGCAAGCCCTACATCTCCGTCCTGACGGACCCGACCACGGGTGGCGTGACCGCCAGCTACGCGATGCTCGGCGACTTGAACATCGCCGAACCGGGCGCGCTGATCGGCTTCGCGGGGCCGCGCGTCATCGAGCAGACGATCAAGCAGAAATTGCCGCCGGGTTTCCAGCGCGCCGAGTTTCTGCTCGCTCACGGCATGATTGACGCCATCGTGCCCCGCAAAGAATTGAAGCCGTTTCTGGCTCGAAGCCTCGACCTGCTGGGAGCCTGGGAGAATTGATTCCGTGAGTCACCGGGTTCGTGATTCATTGAAAGAACACTGACTGTCGCTTTTCGAGTTTCGAATTTCCGGTTTCAACTTTCCATTTCGCCCAGCTGTTCGTCACATGACTTACCCCGAAACTCTCCGCTTCCTTGCTTCGCTCGGCCATGAATTGCGCGGTCAGAAGTTCGGTCTGGAAGCCATTACGGCGATTCTCGATTCCCTCGGGAATCCGCACCGGAGTTATCCCACGGCCATCGTGGCCGGCACGAACGGCAAGGGCTCGACCTCGGCGATGCTCGCGTCGATTCTCAGTTCGGCCGGATACCGGACCGGGCTCTACACTTCCCCGCATCTCATCCGCGTAAACGAGCGCATCCGCGTGGCCGGACGCGATATTGAAGACGACGATTTTGCCTCGGCCTTCAGCGACGTCTGTGCGGCGGTTGAAGAGTTGACGGCGGCGGGAAGGATCGAGTCGCGTCCGAGCTTCTTCGAATACCTTACCGCGACCGGCTTCCTGGCCTTCCGTCGCGCGAAGGTGGAATTTGCGGTCTTCGAAGTCGGCATGGGCGGGCGGCTGGACGCCACCAACGTCACCGAACCGCGCGTCGCCGTTATCACCTCGATCGCGCTCGACCACGAGGAATTTCTGGGGGCCACGCACACCGAAATCGCCGCCGAGAAAGCGGGAGTGATTCGCGCCGGACGGCCGGTGGTCTCGACGGCCGGACACCCCGACGCCTCGCGGGTCATTCGCCAGCGCTGCGCGGCGCTCGGCGCGCCGCTTGTTGAGATCGAGGCCTCCAATCAGGTTTCCGCCCTGACGGAGCACGAAGGGCGATTCGAATTCGACTGGACCTTCGGGGGCGAAACGCTCCGAGTGACCCCGCCGCTGCCAGGCCGGTTTCAGGTGGAAAACGCTGCGGCGGCAGCGGCGGCGGCCAGACTTCTCATGCAGCAGGGATTTTCCATCTTGAACGAAGCCGTCGTTCAGGGCATCGCGAGAACGAAGTGGCCAGGAAGGCTCGAAACGGTTCACGAACAACCGCTGGTTCTGCTCGACGGCGCGCACAATCCTGCCGCCGCCCGCGCCGTGGCCGACTTCGTGCGCGAACAACTTGCCGGACGGACGCTGCGGCTGGTTTACGCCTCGATGCGCGACAAGGCCGTGGGAGAAATCACGTCGATTCTCTTCCCGCTCGCCGAGGAAGTTATTCTGACCCGGCCCGTCCTTCCGCGCGCGGCAAGCGCGGAGGAAATCCAGGCTGCGGCGCCCGCGCGAAACGGAGCCGTCGTCATTTGCTCCGACCCGGTGCGTGCGGTCGAGCGCGCCGTCGAGGCCTGCGCTCCGGAGGACGTCGTGCTCGTCTGCGGCTCGCTTTATCTGGTGGGAGCAGTCAAGGAAGCCCTCGCCGAGGGAAAGCTCGGATTTTTGAGAGGGATCGAACGAGCCGCAACCGCTCGCAGCTAGTCGCGAGGCCGCAATTCCGTCTGATGAAGATCGAACTCGAAGGTCGCGTTGCAGTCGTCACCGGCGGTTCCCGCGGGATTGGAGCGGCGGTCGTGCGCGGGCTGGCCGGGGCCGGCGCGCGCGTGGTGTTCAGCTATCAACGTGCCGCGCGGTCGGCGCACGCCCTCGAACGCGAGTTGAACGTCAATGGGACCCGCGCGCTCGCCGTGCAGGCCGACGTTTCACGCATGGCGGACGCGAAAAGGCTGATGAACACGGCCGTCCGCCGATTCCGGCGCCTCGACGTGCTGGTCGCCAATGCCGGAGTCTGGAAGGCCGCGCCCACGCCGATTGAAAGACTGCGCGAACAGGATTGGGACCGAACGTGCGCCATCAATCTGAAGGGGGTGTACGCCGTGGTCCACTACGCCGTCCGGCAAATGAAAAAGCAGCGGTCCGGGCGGATCATCGTTGTCTCTTCGACGGCCGGACAGCGCGGAGAAGCCTTCCACGCCGACTACGCGGCGAGCAAGGGTGGCGTCATCAGCTTCGTCAAAGGCCTCTCGACCGAGCTGGCACAGCATCAAATCCTGGTGAACTGTGTCGCGCCGGGCTGGGTGGCCACCGACATGGCCAGGCCCGTGATGCGCAACCGGCGCGAATACCGCAAGGCTCTGGCGCCGATTCCGCTGGGACGCTTCGCGAGCCCCGAGGAAGTCGCCGGCCCGATTATTTTTCTCGCGTCGGACCTGGCGACGTTTATTACCGGCGAAGTCCTGAACGTGAACGGCGGAAGCGTGCTGTGCGGATAGCTGGAAAACAAGAGGCAGCCGGCAGTCGGCCGTTGGCGGCGCGAGCTGGGCCGAAAGAGGAAAAAGAAACTTGATGGATGCACAGATCCGTAAGATGAAGTCAGCAGGCAAACTGAGTTTCATGAGACGGCTCAGTGTGCCGCGGGGCGCAGTCCGGAGCATCCTGTTGGCTCTTTTCTGCCTGCTGAATGCCGGGCGAACCAACGCCCAGGAAGCGCCACCTCCACCCTCCACGATCGCCCCTTCCGCAAAGCAGGTGATTGACCGCGCGGTGGAGGCCATGGGCGGCGCGGCGTTTCTGAATTCGAAAAACCTGCGCACGGCGGGCCGGTTCTTCGCGATCGGCGAGGATGATCGGACGGCTGGCTTCGCCCCCTTCGAAAGCACCGTGGAGTTTCCGGACAAGCGCCGCTTCACCTACGGCAAGGGAACGACCGTCACTCTCATCAACGACGGCGAGCGCGGCTGGCAGCTCGACCGGTACGGCATGATCCGCCAGCCTCCCGAGCAGGTGCGCCGCTGGCGGGTGCTGAACCGCTACAGCCTGGAAAACCTGTTGCGCGTCCTCGTGAACGAAACCGGACTGCTGATTCAGGACGCGGGCGTGGATTTTGTGGACAACCTCCCGGCGCGCAAGATCGAAATCTTCGATTCGAACAGCACCCGAATCGTCCTCTACGTCCACCGGGACGGGTTCCTTCCCATCCGCATCAGCTACCATATCCTCGATCCGAAAACGCGCGAATGGGAAGAGTATGCGGACGTGTACGGCGACTACCGCGAGGTCCAGGGGATCCAGACACCCATGCAGATGACACGCTTCCTGAACGGGGCTCGCATCTCGCAGGTTTTCCGCACTTCCGTTCAATACAACGTGGAATATGGACCGGACTTCTTCACGCCCGGGGGGTAAGACCTCGCGCTCTGCTATAATGCTGGATGGAGGCTTCTTGAGCCGTTTTCCGGATTTCCGCGGGACAACCATCCTCTGTGTACGACGCAACAATCGCCTGGCCATGGGCGGCGACGGCCAAGTGACGATGGGCGAGAGCGTCGTGAAGCAGAAGGCGAAGAAGATCCGCCGCCTGGCGGGCGACAAAGTGGTTGCCGGCTTTGCGGGCTCGACGGCAGACGCCCTCTCGTTGTTTGCGCGGTTCGAGCAGAAAATCGAGGAGTACCACGGAAATCTGAATCGGGCGGTGGTGGAACTCGCCAAAGAATGGCGCACGGACCGCGCGCTGCGCCACCTGGAAGCTCTGCTGGTGGTCGCGGACCAGAAATACACTTTCCTGGTGAGCGGCACGGGCGACGTGATCGAACCGGACGACGGCATCGTCGCCATCGGCTCGGGCGGTCCTTACGCGCTCGCCGCCGCGCGCGCCCTGGCCAAACACACGGCGCTGAGCGCACGCGACATCGTCCAAGAAGCGATGCTCCTGGCCAGCCAGATCTGCATCTTCTCCAACGACCAGATCGTCATCGAGGAGTTATAAGGGCGGCGTTCGCCCGCGCGAACATGGTGTTCTATCTACCCGAAACCGTTGAAACCTCCGCGGGGCTCGACGAACTGACTCCGCGCCAGATCGTCGCAGAGCTGGACAAGCACGTCGTGGGCCAGGCGGATGCAAAGCGCTCCATTGCCGTCGCGCTGCGCAACCGCATCCGCCGGCAGAAACTCGCGCCCGAGCTTGCCGACGAAATTCTGCCCAAGAACATCATCATGATCGGCCCGACGGGCGTCGGCAAAACGGAATTGGCGCGACGGCTGGCGCGGCTGGCGGGCGCGCCGTTCCTCAAGATCGAAGCCTCGCGCTTCACTGAAGTC
>CAZKXX010000045.1:12771-27423 GCA_964556705.1 uncultured Acidobacteriota bacterium | reverse complement strand
CTCGCAAAGGGAAGAGTCGTTGCGGTGAAAGGTCTGGGCGGATTTCATCTCGCCTCCGACGCGCTGAATGACCGAGCCGTTTCTGTGCTTCGCGAGCGCAAGCGCCGCGTCGGCAAACCCTTCGCCGTCATGGTCCGCGACCTGAGCACGGCGCGCGAGTTCTGCGAAATCGAACCGGAGGCCGCGGCATTGCTCGAGAGTCCGGAGCGGCCCATCGTGCTCGTCGCGAGGAAGCGGAACTGCCCCGTCGCCGAATTCGTGGCGCCGGGCCTCGCCGAACTCGGGTTGTTTCTGCCTTACACGCCGCTGCACCACCTGCTCTTCGCCCAAGGACGCTTTGAAGCGCTCGTCATGACCAGCGGAAATTTGAGCGAAGAGCCCATCGCCATTGACAATGCGGAAGCCGTCGAGCGATTGGCGGAACTCGCCGACTTTTTCCTCGTCCACAATCGCGACATCCTGCTCCGCTGCGACGACTCCGTCACCCGCGCGCACGCCGGGCGCGTCCGCCAGCTCCGCCGTTCGCGCGGCTACGTGCCCGTGCCGGTGTCGCTTCGCGAGCCGGTGCCGACCGTCCTCGCCGCAGGCGGCGAACTGAAGAACACGCTGTGCGTCACGAAAGCCGCGCACGCCTTCCTCAGTCAGCACGTCGGCGACCTGGAGAATCTGGAGAGCTACCGCTTCTTCGAGGAAACGGTCCGCCAGTTTACGAAGATTCTGGAAGTCGAACCTCGCATTCTCGCTTACGACCTTCACCCGGATTACTTTTCGACGCGCTGGGCGCTCGAACAGACGGGCGTCGAGCGCCTCGGAGTGCAGCACCACCACGCGCATATCGCGAGCTGTATGGCCGAAAATCATCTCGAGGAAAAGGTCATCGGCATCGCGCTCGACGGCACGGGCTACGGAACCGACGGCCACGTCTGGGGCGGCGAGGTGCTGGTTGCCGATTTTGGCGGCTTCGAGCGCGCGGCGCATCTCGAATACGTTCCCATGCCGGGCGGCGCCGCCGCCATCCGCGAGCCCTGGCGCATGGCCGTCAGTTATCTGCTCCGGCATTTCGGGCCGGGATTCCGCGAATTGCCGATTCCCTTCGTTCGCGCGCTCGAGGCGCGAAAAACGGAAACGCTCGCGCGAATGATCGAAGCGGGAGTGAACTCTCCGCTCACTTCGAGTTGCGGACGGCTCTTCGACGCCGTTGCGGCGCTCGCCGGAATTCGCAGCGTCGTGACGTACGAAGCGCAGGCGGCCATCGAACTCGAAAACGCGCAGCGGGGCTCCGCGGACGCGGGCGCGTATCCTTTCGAACTCGCTGCGACCGGCGACGGCTGGGTGATTGAAACGCGTCCGATGTTTGAAGCGCTGATCGAAGACCTGAAACGCGACGCGGACGCACGAACCGTCAGCCGCCGGTTTCACAACGGTCTGGCTGAAATCTTCGCGCGCGCGGCAGAGAGAATTCGCGAACGGACGGAGCTCAACCGCGTGTGCCTGAGCGGCGGAACGTTTCAGAATGTTTATTTGCTCGACGGGCTCAGCGCCCGCCTCGAGAGCGCGGGGTTTGAAGTCTTCACCCACTCGGAGGTTCCCGCGGGCGACGGCGGCTTGAGTCTCGGACAGGCTTTGGTCGCCGCATGGCGCTTCCGGTGATTCCGCTTCTTGTGCTAAACTGCTCGAGTTCGGCTGTGGGCCGTTAGCTCAACTGGTAGAGCAACTGACTCTTAATCAGTAGGTTGGGGGTTCGATTCCCTCACGGCTCACCATTTTGTTTCTCACCCATTCAAATTTGACATCGCCGTGGTTCCGCTCATTCCTCATTCCGCCGGGGTTCCGCTCGGCGGACCTCAGTGTTCCAGTGCTAACATAGGCATGCGTCGTCTTTACGCGCGGATCGCACGACTCGCGAAGCGCGGACGTCCCAACGATGAGAACTCTGTATCGTCAATTCGCGAGTTTCCTTGTCGCGGCCGTGGCGCTCGCCGGCGCGCCGGTTTCGCCCGCCGATGACGCCTGGGAGGCGATTCATCGCGAAGCTCACGAAGCGCTGGCGGAACTCTCCGAACAGACGTTTCGTTTTCGTTCGCTTCCCGCGGAAACCGGCGACCTGCCGGTTATGCAGGAAGCGAATTTGCCGCGCCCCTGGATGATCGTCGTGGGATTCACGGGCGGGATCGAGACAAAAGACAGCGGCGCTTCGGGCGTCGTCGTCCTGCGCAACCGTGTGGACAAACACATCGGCGGTGGCGACGAAGTTCTCCCACTGACGTACAACAATTTCCGCTGGCGCCGCGCGGCGACGGACGTTCGTGCACTTGTCGCCGACATCCGCGAAGCGAGCGGCGGCGCGGCCTTACTCCCTCAACCGCTGATTGTGGCCTACGGCCACAGCTGGGGCACGGGGTCGATCGCCAAGTTCGCGCGCGAACTGCGCAAGGAAAATCTCGAAATCTCGCTCGCCATATACATTGACGCGTTTCAGCTTCGTAATCCCCGCCTGCCGTCGAACATCCGCTATGCCGTCAACTTTTACCAGCGGGCCGGAGTCCTGCGCGGCCTGCCCTTTCGGGGCAAGAGCAAGCTGATTCCCGAAGACCCGGAAAGGACAAACGTTCTGGGGAACTATCGCATCAAGCCGGAGACGGAACACTGGGGCTGGAGCTGGAACCTGCTCCAGCCGCTGCTTCACCGGCACCACCACCGCATCGGGCACGATCTGCGGCTGCAACGCTACTTGCTCGAGATTGTGAACCTGAAGCTCGATCTGCTGCGGCGCGCAAAGAAGACCGCCGCGGACCGCGACTCGTTGTTCGATCGCGTCGTAGTGCTGGGCGCGAGCGTTTCGGCCGACGAAAAAGCTCCGTCGCCGGGACGCCTCCTCAGCCGGCACATGGGAACGCCCGAAGAGCGCCTCCACGTTTTCGCGCGGGGAGGCGCGGAGAGCGAAGACCTTCTGCCCTTTCTCGATTATGTCGCGCGGCTGAAGCCCACGCTGATTGTGGCGCTCGACCTCTTTTATCATGACTTCAAGCTTTCGCTGTTTCTCACCGAGTCCAGGAAACGATACCTCCGCGATTACATCGCGCGCCTGCACGCGACGGGGGCCGCCGTCGTCGTCGGCAACATTCCGGACATGGTCCTGCTGCGGCACGAGCACGTGAACCGCTACCTGGAAACCCTTCGCGACGAGTTCCCCAACCTCCTCCTGCTGGATGTCAGCGGGCGGGTTGAGGCGCTGAACGAAGAGGGCCTCGCGGCCGAAGTGGACGGAAATCCCACCGTCCTTCGCCGCGACGACCTCTTCGCCGACCGGGTGCACGTCAACGCGCTGGGCAGCGCGGCGCTGGCCAATTTTCTCCGCGAGGAGCTGCGCGCGCGGTTTCCGGATCGCTGGCCGGAGGGCGACCCGGGCCCGATTCCGCTTCGCCGGGCGACCGAAGCCGCTGAGGGCCCCGAGCATCACTGAGGCCGCCCTCACATCGCCAACGGCGCGAGCCCGATTCCGCGAGACCGGAAAGCGCGAACCTCCGCGCGAGTTCTGGTATTCTTAGGCAGTGCGCTGTTTCGGAATTCTCCGAAACGCGCGCACCACCCCTCAACCGGAGGAATCACCGTGAAGGTCCTCAATCTCGACTTCACGCGCATCGCTCACGACACTTTTCGGATTCAAGGCTCGAAGAAAATCTATACCGATCCCTACAAGGTCACGAAATCCGACGAAGCCGATCTCATTCTGATCAGTCACGAGCACTTCGACCACCTGAGCCTCGAAGACCTCGCCAAGGTCTGCTCGCCCGCGACGTCCATCGTCGCGGCCACGAGCTGCAAGGGCGCGCTGGCCGCGGTGAAACCCAAAGAAAAATTCTTCGTCGATCCCGGCGGCAAGGTCACGGTGGGCAAAGTTGAAATCGAAGCCGTCCCTGCCTACAACCTCGACAAAGGGCCGGAGCCGGGCAAGCTCTTTCATCCTCCCGGCGCGAAGCACGTGGGCTTCGTCTTCAAGATGGACGGCACGCGGGTCTATTTCGCCGGTGACACGGATTTCGTTCCAGAGATGAAGAACGTTCGGTGCGACATCGCTCTGCTCCCGGTTTCCGGAACCTACGTCATGACCGCGGAAGAAGCGGCGCAGGCCGCCGAAGCACTCAAGCCGAAAGTGGCCGTGCCGATGCACTACGCGGCGATTGTGGGGAGCGAGGCGGACGCGCAGAAATTCAAGTCGCTGGTGAAGGGCTGCGAGGTCATCATCGTCTGAGGCGGGGTTCTCGATCCCTCGGCCCGCGGAGCTTCGGAGGGCCCGGGCGCAATGATCCGATGAATCAGGGAGTCAATTCTTCGGGGCCCAGGCCATGCCGTCGGCGCCCTGACCTACCTCAATGGTCTTTTCCACCTTCCAGGTCGTCAGGTTGATGACTGAGACCTTGCCGGTGTGTGCGGAGACGAAGGCCACGGCGCCGTCGGGCCGCACGCGCACGAGCTGCGGGTCCGTTGCCACGTCAATCGTGCGCGCCACCTTCATCGTTTGAAGATCGAGGACGGCCACCTGATTCGCTTCCGGCATGGCGATCAGCAGCCAGCGGCCGTCGGGCGTGGGCGCCGTGCCGTAACCGCGCGAAGGCAGCTCGACCCAGGTCTCGATCTGGTTCGTCACCGTATCGATCACCGCCAGCCGCGGCGCCGTCTGGTCGGCCGTGAAGGCGAGAGCGTCATCCACGGAAAGCGAAATGCGCTGGGCATAGGAGGAGACGGGAATCTGCGCGACGGGCTGGCGCATCACGAGGTCGAGAACGCTCACTGTGCCCGCGTGGGCGTTCGAAGTATAGGCGCGCCGGCCGTCGCGCGAAAGAGCGACCATGTGCGATTCGGGCTGGCCGGTGGGAATCTGCGCGAGAATTTTCATGGTTTTCGGATCAAGGACATCCACCGTGTTCGTCAGTTCGGTCGTGACATAAAGCATCCCGTCGGGGCCGAACTGCGCGTCGTGCGGACGCACGGGGCGGCCGAAATCAAAAACGCTCACGCGTTTCTTCGTCGCCAGGTCAATCACGTCCATCGTCCGCCCGTTGGTCCCCGGACCGCCCACGCCGCCCGTGCCGTAAATCGGCACGTATGCCGTCTTGCCGTCGGGCGACGCCGCCACCTCATGACCCGTCACATCGCTGAGCGGAATCACCGCGATCTGCTTTCCCATTTCCGGGTCCACGATGCCGAGCGTGTGATCGTACTTGTTGCAGACCAGAAGCAGCCCGCGCGAACCCGGCGCCCGCGCGTCCGCGGCGGAAAGACCGGCGGCCATCGTTCCCAGGAGAAAAAGCATCATCAGCCCTCGCTTCATCATAAAAGCCTCCCGCAAACCACTTCCCCGCCCGGCTTCTGAAAAACCCTCGGGTCACGAGCCGCGCCGATTCTAGGCCAAACGCGGGCGCGCATCAACCGGCGGGCTCTTCGGCGGCCGCGCGGCGCGGCGCGCACTCCGCGCACGGGCAGAGCTCGCGCAGGTACTCAAAGGAATAGATACCGCTCGAGTGGTTATCGCTCCAGAAAATCTGGAGCGCGTAGCGCCCCACGAGTTCCGCGCGCTCGGGCCGCAGCGGCTTCGAGCCGAGAATCGGAAAGGGCGTGCCGGCCGATTCCGCGGGCGGAGGCCCGGCCTCTCCGCACGTCGCGCACGGGCAGCGGTCGCGCAGGTAGCGGTACGGATAGGCGCTCACGTGGCCGTCCGACCACTCGATGCGCAGCGTATTGTTCTCGCCGGCGAGCTTGATGCGAGTTGGCTGAAGCGGCGTCATCTTTGGGAGCGCGGCGCGGAGGGCGGCGGCAGCTTACTCGACGATGACCGGAGGCGACTGGAAGTTGGCGATGGAAATCTGCGCGGCGAGCGCGCCCGCGACCTCATGGAAAGCCTTGCCGTAAGGCGTCGTCGCATCGAGCGCCACCGGACGCCCGCCGTCGCTTTCGGCGCGCACCGCCGGGTCCAGGGGAATTTCGCCGAGAAACGGGTAGCCGAGTTTCTCCGCCGCCGCGCGCGCCCCGCCGTGCCCGAAAATTTCCTCGCGATGCCCGCACTTCGGGCACAGGTAGTAGCTCATGTTCTCGACGATTCCGAGGATCGGCACATTGAGCTTGCGGAACATGGCGATGGCTTTCGACGCCACCGAGAGCGCCAGGTCCTGAGGCGTCGAAACAATGACGGCGCCGGTGAGCGGAATCGTCTGCGAAAGGCTCAACTGGATGTCGCCCGTGCCGGGCGGCAGGTCCATCACCAGATAGTCGAGTTCGCCCCACCGGACTTCCCCCAGAAACTGCTGCATCGTTTTGTGCAGCATCGGCCCGCGCCAGATGACGGCTTCGTCTTTAGGCAGGAAGTAGGCCATCGAAATCAGTTTGATGCCGTACTCGACGGGCGGCTCGAGTTTTCCTTCCACGACGCGCGGCTCGTTGCTGGCGCCCATGAGGATGGGAATGCTGGGGCCGTAAACGTCGGTGTCCATCAAGCCGACTTTCGCGCCGGTTTGCGCGAGCGCCACCGCCAGGTTCGCCGCTACGGTGGATTTCCCCACGCCGCCTTTGCCGCTCGCCACCGCCACGGTGTTCTTCACCTGCGGAATCAGCTCAGTGCGCGCGACGACGCCGGAAGTCACCTGCGAGGCCATGCGCACTTCGACGTTCTCGACGCCCAGCGCCTGGACCGCTTGCTTGGCCTGCGCGGCGAGCTGGTCGCGCACCGGGCACGCCGGCGTGGTCAGTTGAATCGTGAACGAGACGCGCCCGTCGCCGACTTCCACGTCGCGCACGAAGCCCAGCGAAACGATGTCGCGCTTGAGGTCCGGGTCGTACACGGCCTTGAGCGCGTTCAGAACATCCTGCGGCGAAATCCTCGCAGCCATCTGCTCTCCTTGGTCGGCGTGTCGGAGCCCAAAACCTCATTCTGCGGGCCGCACGCAGCGATGTCAAACGCGAGTCAGCACTCGCCCGACTTTGTGCTATCTCGTGGAAAGGGGAGCCGTCAGCCTCCAGCGGTCGGCGGTCATCTTCCAGTTTCCGGTTTTCTTTCGTTGGACTCTGGCAAGCGATCGAGGTAAACTTCAATCATGGAGAAACGCCAAAAGCCCGGGCGGCGGAATCGAGCACGAAGCGCAGACTCCGTCTCGCCGCCAAATCAGCGCCCGCGATCTCGCGTCCGGGCGGCGCGACTGGCCGACGCGCCCGGAGTCCGGGCTGTGATCCGCCGCGCCAGAAGGCCTTACGCGAAGAATCCCCTCAGTGAAGATGAAGCGTTGAATCTCATCTGCGACGCGCGCAAGGACGAACCAACCTTCCCGCTCAGCAAGCTGATGAAGAAATATAAGAATGAGCTGGGCGATTAGCTACCGAAGTTCCGTTGAAAAGGACATTGCCCGGCTACCGAGCCCTGTTCGCGGCTCGGTGCTGAAGAAGATGGTGGAGCTGGCTCACAATCCCTTCCCTGCTGGATGCAAGAAACTCAAAGGATCCGTGAATTGCTGCCGGCTGCGGGTGGCTGGCGAATACCGGATCGTCTATTCGGTGCTTTTCAGCCAGAACGCCATCCAAGTGGAATTCGTCGGTCATCGCAAAGACGCCTACCGCTGGTTCTGACCCTGAAGCGCGAGCCGCACACGCCACTCGGTATCGAAGAACCGGTATTCCGCGCTGTCCGCTACGCTGGCGGTGCATTGAGCGCGTAGGAAAGCATGACGATCCCGGAAGGCAGCGTCTTGCTCTCGCTGAGCCGAAGCCCCGTCACGCGCTTGCCGGCCGGCAGCAGAGGGACGCCTTCGCTCAGCAGAACCGGCATGACGCCGACTTCAACCGTATCCACGAGGCCGGCATCGAGGAGGCTGCGAAAGAGGGCGCCTCCCCCGAACAGCCAGATGTCCTTGCCGGGCTGCGCCTTCAGCTCAGCCACGAAATCTTCGGCCGCGCTGCTCACGACCGTGACCTCCGGGTAGTCGCTCGGCCGCAGCGTGCGAGAGAAGACGATCACTCGCATTCCCGGCATCGCGGGTCCCTGGCCCTGCGCGACCTCAAACGTCCGGCGCCCCATCACCAGCGTGTCGAACTGCTTGAAGTAAGCTGCGAAATCAATGGCGGGGTCCATGACGATCCAGTCGTACTCACCCTTCGGCCCGGTGATGAAGCCATCCAGGCTCGCGGCGACGCTGTATCGAAGTCGTCTCACATGGCCTCCTTCGGTCAACCTCGTTTGGCCCGACGGGGCGGACTTTCGAATCTTTTTTGCAGGATCCTCGCTGGCTTGGGAACTTTTGTGCTTCTCAGCGGGCGACTATCCCTTCTCCACCAGACTGCTCACGGCGCGCAGGAGATCGTATTTCGTCAGAATTTCGAAGTGGCCGTTTTCCATGGCGACGAAGACGGCGGGGCAGTCGCGTGTAATCTGGAGCGTAATCTGCTCCATCGTCGCCGTCGAGGGAACCACGGGAAACGCCGCGCCCATCACTTCGCGCACGACGAGCTTTTTCAAATCCTTTCCTTCCAGCGCCAGTTCCAGGATTTCGTCCTCGAAGAGCGCACCGACGGGCTTGCCGTTTTCGAAAACGGGGAGCTGCGAGAAATCGTACGACTTCATACGCTCGAGCGCCGTGGCGACGGAATCCGCCGGCTCGACGGCCACCAGCGCCAGCGGCTGTCCCGTTTCAATCTTCGCCTGCACCAGTTCAGCCGCCGAAATCGCCACGGGCGACTCGAGGTAGCGGTTGTCGCGCATCCACTCGTTGTTATAGACCTTGCTCAGATAGCGCATGCCGGTGTCCGGCAGAAAGAGCACGACGAAGTCGCGCTCGGTGAACGTGGGCAGCAGCTTCATCAGCGCGGCGACCACGGCGCCGGAAGAGCCGCCGGCGAACAATCCTTCCTGCCGCGCCAGCCGCCGCACCCAGACGAAACATTCCTTGTCGGTCACCTGCAAGACGTCGTCCAGGATGCTGAAGTCGAGCGTCTTCGGGAAGATGTCCTCGCCGATGCCTTCCACCTTGTAGGTCTCGGGTTTCCCGACCTTGCCCGTGTGGAAGAACTCGTAAAGCAGCGAACCCACCGGATCCACGCCGATGATTTTGACGTCCGGATTCTGCTGCTTCAGAAATCGCCCGATGCCGGTGACCGTGCCGCCGGTGCCGAGCCCGCAGATGAAGTGCGTGATGCGTCCTTCGCTGTCCTCCCAGATTTCCGGGCCGGTGGTCTCGTAATGCGCCCGGGGATTTCCCGGATTTTCGTACTGGTTGGGGTGGTAAGCGTTCGGGATCTCTTCGGTCAGCTTGTCGGCGACGGAATAGTAGCTGCGCGGGTCGCCGGGCGCGACGGCGGTGGGGCAGACGATGACTTCCGCGCCGAGCGCCTTGAGCAGGTCCACTTTCTCCTTCGATTGCTTGTCCGTCATCGTAAAGACGGCCTTGTAGCCGCGCACCGCGGCCACCAGCGCCAGCCCCATGCCGGTGTTTCCCGAAGTGCCCTCGACGATGGTGCCGCCGGGCTTGAGCCAGCCCTTCTGCTCGGCTTCGTCAATCATGGTGACGGCGATGCGGTCTTTGACGCTTCCGCCGGGATTCAGGTAATCGCACTTCGCATAGACTTCGGCTTTCGAGCCGCGCGGGATGCGGTTGAGCCGCACGAGCGGCGTCCGGCCCATCGCTTCCAGAATGTTGTTGTAGCGCATGCCTGCACCGCCTTCCGGAGACGTGGCGGAATTATAGCCCAGCGCGGGGGCCGAGACATCGCCGGCGCGCTTGACGCGTCTTCGCGAATCCCCTATCGTGTCGCGGGCAGGACTGCTCTTCGCTTCAGGGGCTCATGCCGCAGGTTGAATCCGCTTCCGCTCCCGAAAGCGCCGGCGCCGGACCGCAGCTTCTTCGCGCGCTGACGCTCTGGCAGACCTCCTCCATCGTGATCGGCATCATGATCGGGACCGCCATCTTCATCGTGCCGGCGGAAATCACGCGCGCGGTGGGCAGTCCGGAGCTGGCGCTGGCGGTGTGGGCTGCCGGCGGATTGCTGAGCCTTTTCGGCGCGCTCACGTTTGCCGAACTCGCCGCGATGATGCCGCAGGCCGGCGGGCAGTACGTTTACCTGCGCGAAGCTTACGGGCCGCTGGTGAGTTTTCTGTGCGGTTGGTCGTTTTTCACCGCAGCGCAGACGGGCGGGATTTCGGTCCTGGCGGTGGGCTTCGCGGAATACCTCGCCGAGTTCGTTCCCCTCACCTGGTGGGAGCACCGCGCCGCGGCCGCCGCGTCCATCGTGCTCTTTACGGCCATCAATTACCGCGGGGTGCGGGAAGGCGGCGTGACGCAGTCGCTGCTGACGGGGCTGAAAGTCGGCGCGCTCGTCGCCCTCATCGCGCTCGGCTTCGCGTTGGCCGAAAGCCCGGCGGAACCGCGCCGGACCGTCGAAGTTCCCGGCGGCCTCGCGCTGGTTTCTTCCTTCGGCGTCGCGATGGTCGCCGTACTGTGGGCCTACGAAGGTTGGAACACCTGCACCTTCGCGGCCGGCGAAGTGAAGAACCCGCAGCGGAATCTGCCCCTGGCGCTGATTCTGGGGACCAGCGCGGTCATCCTGCTCTATCTGCTGCTCAACCTGGTTTATTACCGCACGCTCGCGCCGACCGAAGTGGCGGCCTCCTCGCGCGTGGGAGCGGAAGCGGCGGTGAAAATTTTCGGCCGCGGCGGCTCGCAATTCGTCAGCCTGCTCATCATCATCTCCACGCTCGGCAGTTTGAACGGCAGCATCCTTGCCGCGCCGCGGGTCTATTACGCCATGGCGCGTGACGGGCTGTTTTTCCGTTGGTGCGGCGCCGTTCATCCCCGCTACCGCACGCCGCATCTGGCGCTGCTGCTGCAAGGCGTGCTGGCCGTGGCGCTGGTGATGCTCGGCACTTACGAGGAACTCTTCACTTACGTCATCTTCGCCGCCTGGGTGTTCTATGCGCTCACAGCGTTCGCGGTCATCGTCCTGCGCCGGAAGCTCCCGAACGCGCCCCGCCCCTACCGCGTCTTCGGCTACCCGTGGGTGCCGCTCGCCTTCGTCGCAACTTCCACTTTGTTCCTGCTGAACACGCTGGTCGAACGGCCGCGCCAGGCGGGTTTGGGAGCAATCCTTGTAGCGCTGGGAGTTCCGGTTTATCTCCTCTGGAGACGGTCTTCCACGGCGAGCGTGAAAGGTTAGCTTCCGCCGATTCCGGCCGCGGCCGTCACCGTCCGGCGGCTTTGCGGACTTTCGCCAGCAGCTCCCGCGCTTCTCCCTGCCACGGGCTGGCGATTTCCGCCGCGCGGGCCAGGGCGTCCATCGCCCCCTTGTGATTGGGCGGGTAAATCACCTCATACGCGTAGCCCAGGTAGAACAGCGTCCGGCCGAGAAGCTGCGGAGCGCCTTCCAGCAAATCCGCCGCGGCTTTGAAGTGCTCGATCGCCGGCTGCACGCGGCGCGTCTGGCTGCCGCGCTGGAAGGCGATGTAGCCGAGCGTCAGCCGTGCCATGCCCATCTGCTGGTTCTGGTAGGCAGCGAACTGCTCGTCGGCCATCCCCTCCGGCTTCTTCAGATTCGTCGCCAGCTCCAGGGCGCGATTGGCGTATTTCTCGGCCTTGTCGACGTTGGTCTGGCGAGTCGCGTAGTCATCAGCGACGAGATTCAGCGCCACCAGGTTGTTCGGGTCCGCCTCGATGGCCTTTTCGCCGTGTTCCCCAGCCTTCTCGGCGTTCCCGGCAATCTGATAAGCCAGGAAGTAATTGAGTTGGATTTGCGTTGCATTCGGGCTTTCGGGATAGGCGTCCACAAACTGGTCTAGCCACTGGATTCGCTTCTGGCCGTTCGGCTCGCGCTGGAGCAGTTGAAAGAAGGCGTATTCCATGTAGGCGCGATGCTCGCGAGCTTTTGATTCGGCCTCCGCCGCGATTTCGGCCCACGCTTCGTCGGTGGTTTCGGAGGACCGCGCGGGCGTCGTTTCCCTGGTGATCTGGGGGGGCGCTTCGAGGATGGCCTGGAACGCCGTGTCGCCGAGGCGGCCGGTCTGCACATAAGCGGTGACCAGGTTCTTCATCAGCATCAGGTCGCGATACTCTCCGGCCAGGCCCAGCTCGCCGTGCTCGATCACCTTGTCAAAGTTGTTCAGCTTTGTATGGGCGATCGTGTAGTACTCGTGCACGCAGGGCATGAAGGGAGAGTCGGGAAACTCCGCAACGTACTTGTCGAGCGCCTCGAGCTGTTCCTCCGGAGTCTCCGCGCCGTGCAGCGCCAGCATCAGATTGTCTTCCGGAGTGTTGATGACGATCGAGAAGCCGGGACAAAGTTCCTGCGCCTGCGCGGACGCGGCAATCGCCAGCCAGCCGGCGAGGAAAACGCTCGGGACAAGCTTGCGCATGGAGTCCTCCACCTCACGCCACAGTCGGGGGCTTGATGGTCGGCCGCAATCGGGGAATAAAGCGGGGCACCTCGCGGGCATAGGCGTCGTAATGCGGCCCGAACGCCTCCCGAAGCTCCCGTTCCTCCAGCGGAGCGACAACTAAATACAACAGGATCGTGGCGATTGCCAGCACAAAAATTCCCGCCGCGCCCGTCAGAAACGCCAGCCCCAGGAACGTCAGCATATATTCCAGATAACGCGGGTGGCGCACGTAACGGTAAATGCCGCTGGAGACCACCGCGGACGGTTCCCGGCCCCTCAGAATCTCCGGCAAGCCGCTCAGCCGCCGCCAGCCGAATTCCCGGAAGACGCGCCGGCCGATCCAGAGCGCTGCCACTATGAGCGCCGTCCCCAGCGCCCAGGTGATGGCGTTGCGTTCCACGCGAATCGCGAACAGTTGATGGCGAAAGACCAAGAGCGCCGTCCCGCAGACGAGCCAGACGGGCAGCGCCACCCAGAAGGCGCGGCGTCCGAACCGTCGCCAGAAACGGATGGCCGGATGAAAGATCAGCCAGAAGATGGGCGCGGGAAAGAAAAGCAGCGCGTATCCGAGCGCCACAGCGTCGAGCAGCTTGTCCAGCCACGCAGCCATTCCGGTCCGGCGGAGTTTCCCCGAGACCCTGATTTTACCGCGAATCGCGCCCCGGCGGCATTCTTGAATCCGCAATCTTGAATCTGCTTTCGTGCGTCCCCCTGTTCCCTGCCCCTCGCCCACCTTGTCATTCTGAGCCCCGACTCCGCCCTGCGGGAGTCGGCGCGAAGAATCTGCATTTCCGTCCACTGTTGTCAGTCTTGAATCCGGAATCTTGAATTCGCATTCTCCCCCGGCGCAGCCGGCCCGTCCTGAATCACAAATTTTGAATCTGCATTGCCCCTTCCGCCACGCCGACGTAGGCGCAGGCAGGTGCCCGCCCTCCCCCTACTCTCATCTTTCCTTCTGGCCTTCAGTGCAAGCTCTATGGAGATGTCTGATTAAGTTCAGATTGGCTTTTAATGAGAATGCTTGCGTCAAGTCTGGAGGAGTTCTCTTCCCTATTCCCTGGCGGTTAGTCCGTTGTCGCTCTACTTCAACCGGAAATACCGGTCTCCGCGTTTTCCTTTTCGGACGAACTCGACTTGCCCGTCGAGCGCGAGGCGCATGAGCACCGACCAGGTGAGCCAGCCGTCCTGTCGGGGCAGGTCCAGAGCGAGCCCGGCAGCCTTCTCGACGTCCTTGTTTGGTCGGCCCGGCCCGCCAGCGGCGCAATCGGGCATACGCCGCATTGTTTCGAGCACGTGTGCTTTCAATCCATCAATCAGATCCTCGCCCCGAGATGCCCCCATCGATTCCCTCCCCTTCGTTCCCAGCCATGCGTCGCGCAATCAATTGGGCCAAACCTAACAATAACCGCGAGCGTAATCAAGCCTTTTGGACTTGGCGGGCCAGAGCGGCTCGTGGGTTGGAAAAACGTAGCGAAGGGCCCGGATTCCGGCCCTGCGGCCCTTCCAGGCCGCGCGGTTGTGCACGCGCGGCCAAAGCACGAACATCCGCGTTTGTTTGCGTCATAACCTGCCTGCCCTGCCTGCGCCTGCCCTTCCTGCGGCAGGCAGGCGCAGGCAAGGGCGTCGCGCGCTGGAAAAGCCGCAAGGCTGGACGACGAGTCTTGCGCTACTTTTCTCTGCCGCCCGACGCGTGCGGCCACGAAATGAATACGGCTCGCCGCGATCGCCTCAGGTCGTGATTTTGTCGCGAACGCGCTGTCGGGGCGTGTAAAATGGGCGCTGGCTTCCGGAGGTTTCCACTTTCCAACGGCAGGTGCGAGGATGCAGCCGCTTCACTGGGACTCGGTCGAGAAAGAAATCATGAACGAAAAGCTCTGGCGCAAGGTGATTACCGGAGAGAAGGCGATGATCGCGCAGGTCGGCATCGCCCGGGGCGGAGTCGTGCCGCTCCACCACCACGAAAGCGAGCAGCTCTCTTACGTGCTCGAGGGCGCCATCAAATTTGAAATCGAAGGGCGCGAGATTATCGTGCGCAAGGGAGAAGTGCTGGTCATTCCCTCGAACGTTCCGCACAGCGCCGTGGCGGTGGAGGATTTTCTGGGGCTCGATATCTTCAGCCCCATCCGCATCGACTGGCTGACCGGCCAGGACGATTACCTGCGCGGGAAATAATCCCCCGACCTCGTGCCGGGGCGGGCTCAGTCCTCTTCGAGAATCGTGAACTCAAACGGCGTGGCGCCGCAGCC
>CAZKXX010000045.1:0-12671 GCA_964556705.1 uncultured Acidobacteriota bacterium | reverse complement strand
GGCGGGCTCAGTCCTCTTCGAGAATCGTGAACTCAAACGGCGTGGCGCCGCAGCCCGGACATTGCGTGGGCGGCGCTTCCGCCACCACGGCGTGGCCGCACTTCAGGCATTGCCAGATCCAGCGTCTCTTTTCCGATTGCCCTTCCACAGGTTGATTTTCCACGTCGGTTGCGGCCCTCTCCTCATCGTCGTAGCGGCGATTTTACATCGCCACAAGTCGTGCCGATTCAGCCGTGGGGTGGCGACGTGAAGTCGCCGCGACACCACTTCAACCCTTCGCGCGGACTTCCACGCCCGCCAGACCCTCGAGAAACGTGATGACGGCGGCGTAGTCCAGGTCGCCCTTCCCCTGCCCGCGGGCGCCGCCGTAAACCTCCTTGACGGCCGCCGCGGCCGGCATCACCACGCCCGAAGCGTACGCCGCTTCCATCGCCAGCTCCAGGTCCTTGTGCATCAGCTTCAGCGGAAAGTAAGGCGTGAAGTCTCCTTGGAAAACCAACGGCGCCTTGAAATCAATAATGCCTGAACGAGCAAGACTCGATTGCATGATTTCGAAAAGGGTTTCTGGCGCGACGCCGGCCTTCTTCGCCAGCACGAAACCTTCGCTGAAGATTTCAACCATGGTGGCGAGAATCGAGTTCATCGCCAGCTTCGCCGAAAGGCCCAGGCCGTTCTCGCCGCAATAGACGAATTTCCTGCCCATCGCCTGAAGGACGGGCCTGACGCTCTCCATCACCTCGCGCTCGCCGCCGATCATGAACGTGAGTTCGCCTTTTTCGGCGCCCGTCTTCGAGCCGGTGACGGGCGCGTCGAGCATCTTCGCGCCCTTGCCCGCCAGTTGGCCGGCGAGCTTGCGGCTGGCCGCGGGACTGATGGTGCTGGAATCGATCAGCACGGCGCCCTCGCGGATCGTTTCGAGCACGCCGCCCTGGCCGGCAACGACCTCTTCGACCGCCGCGGTGTCGCTGACGATGGTGACGACGACGTCGGCGCCGCGCGCCGCTTCCGCTGGGCTCGCGGCGATGCGTCCGCCCGCGCGCTCGAGCGGCTGCGCTTTCGACCGCGTGCGGTTGTAGCCGGTGACCTTGAATCCCGCCTTCACCAGGTTCAGCGCCATCGGCAGGCCCATGATACCCAGACCGATCACGGCCACGCTTTGAGGCATCGCTCCTCCTCGGAGAAATTCAGAAGTCAAAGGTCAAGTGTCAAATGTAAGGTGATGAAACTTCACCGCCTATCGGCTTTGTTCCCGACTGCGCAGCCAGCCCTTTCCCCTCGTGCCTTGTGCCGGGAGGTCAGTTATGTCCGAAGCCGAACAACAATCGCAGGTCGCGAACATTGTTGTCCGTGAATCCGATGTCCAGCGTGTCACCCAAGCTTCGAAAGAATGAATATGAGTCGCTCTCTTGAAGTGCGCTCTCCGCGCTCAGCCCGAGCACCAGCGCGCGCGAGATCGTTTGCCCATCGGCCACCGCGCCCGCTGTCGGACTGTTGCCGTCGCGGCCGTCGGTGCCAGCGCTCAGGACCACTTGCTTCCGCCCCGCAATCTTCATTGCCGCGTAGAGCACGTACGCCTGATTACGCCCGCCCAGCCCGGGCCCGGTCACAGGGCATGTCGTCTCACCGCCCACAACAAGACACACCGGCCGCGCGGGATGCGCCTCGGCCAGGTGGTCGAGCGCGACGAGGTTCGAATCGGCCACCTGGCGGAAGTCCGCGTCCCACCCGCCGGAGTCCACTTCCGCAACGAAGCCGCGCTTCTCAGCCGCCGCCTTGGCCGCTTCCACGGCGTCGCGATTGGAGAGCAGGCAGAAGTATCGCGAGTGGGCGAACCGCTCGTCGTCCGGCTTGGGCGTTTCTTCAAGCGTCTTCCCGGCAAAGTGTTTTCGGATTGACTGCGGGAGACGCTCCGCCAGCTTGAACTCTTCAGCAATCGCGTAACACTCTTCGACGGTGGATTCGTCCGGCATTGTCGGTCCGGAAGCAACCATCGAGGGCAAGTGGTCCGGAACGTCGGAAATGAAAATCGTCACCTGGCGCGCGGGGTGCGTGCGAATCGCGAGCCGCCCGCCTTTCACCGCTGACACATGCTTGCGAATCACGTTCATTTTTTCGATCGGAATTCCGCTCGTCACCAGCGCGCGGTTCAGCTCGACGAGGTCGGCGAGCGTCACCGCCGGGTCCAAGGGCCGTTCGAAGAGCGCCGAGCCGCCGCCGGAAACCAGAAACACGACGAGATCGTCGCCGCTAAGTCCGGAGACGAGCTCGAGCGCCGCGTCCGCGCCCTCAAAGCTGCCCGCCGTCGGATAGGGATGTCCGGCGAGGAAATACCGGAAATGCGGGAGTTGATGCGCGGGAAGCGCGGGAGCGACCACGACGCCCGCTTCAATCTGCCCGCTCAGGATTTCATCCAGCACCGCCGCCATGCGGCCCGCGGCCTTGCCGAACGCCACCACTCGCGGCGGCGTCAGGAGCGGAATCGAGACGCTGCCGGCCACCAGGGCGCCGCCCTCGCGCCGGATTTTCCGCAGCATGGCGTGGCGCACGTCAATCTGCGCCATGGTCTCGCGGAAGATCTGCTCGGCCAGGTGCTTCCCTTCCGCGTAGCGAGGAACCGCAACGCCGGTCGTTTCGCCGCGACTCTCGGTCATTTCAGCTTCGCCAGGGCGTTCACGCCCGCCTGCGCGACCGCGACGTCTTCGTCCTCGCTGCCGCCGCTCACGCCGATGCCGCCCACGCACTGGCCGTCCACGACAAGCGGCAGCCCGCCGCGGATGGGCGTCAGCTTCTGGCCGGTCGCGAGCGCCAAACCCAGCGAGAGAAAAACGCTCGGCTCGCCGTCGGAGGTCACCGGGCCGGAGGGCGTGCGGCGCAAAGCGGCGGCCAGCGCTTTGGTGAGCGCCACTTCGATCGAAGAAAGTTTTACGCCGTCCATGCGGGCAAACACCAGCAAATGGCCGCCTTCGTCCACCACGGCGATGTTCTGAGGAACTTGGATTTCCGCCGCTTTCTTTTCTGCCGCGGCGAGCACGGCGCGCGCGCCTTCCAGCGTCAGCCGAATGTTGTTTCGTGTCAGCATGGGTCACATTATTGGAAAGCGGGCCGCGAAACGCAAGGGCGGAAAGCGCGGCGTCTGGATGCTGCTCGCATTTCTGCCGAACCCGATGGCGAAGTGGAAGCTAACCCGGCCAGTTCGGAGCGCCGCATTCCGGGCACTGACTGTTGACGAAGGCGAGCCAGTCGAGAATTTCCCGCGCCGCGGGCAGCGGCAGCGCCTGCGCGGCGGGCTGAACCGAGAAGACTTCGCCGAAACGGTCGGTCAGGTAAACCACCGGCGGCGCCATCGCTCCGGCCCCGACGCCGAACAGGGCGTGAATCCGGCCGTCCGCGTCGGCCAGCAATCGGAACGGAAGATTTTCCCGTGCTTTGACGCTGGCGGCCGCCGCGACGCTCGCACGGAGAACAATCAGTACCTCAGCCTCCTCGCGGCGCAAGTCAGCCTCGCGCCGCGCCAGGGCCGACGCGAGTTCCAGCCACCCCTCTCTTTCGGGCTCATCTGCAAACGCCAGCACCAGATTCCGCCGTCCTCGAAAATCGGAGACGCGCGTTGCAGTCCCTTCCGAAGAAGGAAGCGTGAATTCGGGAATCATTTCCCGCGGCTCGGGATGTTTTCGTCCCTCGGTCATCGGTCCGCGCCCTTCTTCGTTCTTACCACACTCGCGCCGTCAATCGAACACTTCCGGATTGACGGCGTTGGGCGGGCGGCGCCCTTCAAGCGCGGCCAGGAGGTTTTCCGCCGCGAGCGAGGCCATCTTGAAGCGAGTCGCGGCCGTCGCGCTTCCCAGATGAGGAGTCAGGACGACGTTCGGCATCTCCAGCAGCTTCGGGTGCACGTGCGGTTCGTGCTCGAAGACGTCGAGCCCGGCGCCCGCGATCCGGCCCTCCGAGAGGGCCGCCACCAGGGCTTCCTCGTCCACCACCTTTCCGCGCGCCGTGTTGATGAGGAAAGCCGTGGATTTCATCAGACCGAATTCGCGCGTGCCGATGGCGTGATGGGTTTCAGGCGTCAGCGGGACGTGAAGCGAGAGGAAGTCGGATTCCCTCAAAAGTGTTTCCCGGTCCACCAACTCGGCGCCGACTTCCTTTTCCATCTCCTCCGGCGCGCGACGGCGCTGATGGTAAAGAACGCGCATCCCGAATCCCCGCCCGCGACGCGCCATCGCCCGGCCGATGCGCCCGAAGCCGTAGAGGCCGAGCGTCTGGTGGTGAACGTCCGCGCTCCAGAGCATCGTCCAGCCCCAGCGATGCCAGCGGCCCTCGCGCACGTAGCGGTCGCATTCGACAACGCGGCGCGCCACGGCCACGAGCAGCGCGAAGGCGAGGTCAGCCGTGGTATCCGTCAGCACGCCCGGCGTGTTCGTCACCACGATGCGGCGCGCGGTGCAGGCCGCGACGTCGATATTGTCGTACCCGACGCCGGCGTTCGCGACGACACGCAGCTTCGGCGCCGCCTTCAGCACGTCTTCGTTGACGCGCGTGCCCACCGTCATCAGGCCCTCCGCCTCGCGGCACTTTTCCGCCATCGCCGGGGGCTTGAGCGGCTCATCTTCGGGATGCATTTCGACTTCACAGCGCTCGCGGAGGCGCGCGACGACTTCCGGAAACAACGGACGGCTCACAAAAACTTTCGGTTTCACGCCCTTCAGATTCCTTTCGGAAGAGATGGAGTCAGGGTTGTTATCACGCCGGCGCGGGCGGCGTCAACGCGCGGGCTGCCGTCCGAGTCTCGGCGTGTTAAGCTTTCCCGCGCACGAGGGCAGCTGCGGCCTCCTCCGCGTTGCCCTGAAGAGTATGTATGCCGCCGGCAAACGCAAACCTTCACCCAGGAGATTCGGAATGAATCGCCGCCATTTCCTCGCTTCGATGGCCGGAGCCGCGCTGGCTTCCCAACCCGGGTCGGTCCGCGCCGCCGACCAGGAAGCGCCCGGCCGGATTGAAACCCAAAGCTTCGCTGCCGTGCCGCCCCTCAACTCCGGCGATGCGGACGCCTACTTCACGGAGGAAAAGCTGCGCGAAGTGATTCCGCTGACTTCGCCGGTGGAGAATATCAAGTTCGAAGTTGTGGCCTACAACTTCCCCGCCTGGCATCCCAGCCCTTTTATGGAAAAGCATTTCGGCACGGGATGGACGGAATTCGAGACTTTGAAGAATTCGCGCCCGCTCTACCCCGGGCACCTCTTTCCGAAATACCCGCTCTGGGGCTATTTCAACGAAGCGGAGCCGGAATGGGCCGAGCGGGAAATCGAAACGGCCGCCGATTTCGGCGTGGACGTCTGGATGATTGACTGGTACTGGCACAGCGGGACGATGTTCTATCACGAGCAACTCGAGCAGGGATTCCTGAAGGCGCGGAACCGCGCCCGACTGAAGTTCGCGATCATGTGGGCCAACCACCACTGGCGAAACGTCTATCCCGCGCGTTCCCCGAGCGACGCGGCGATGCTGCTGCCGCAGCTTCACAGCGAAGAAGACCTGCTGCGGGTGACCGACTACTGCATCGAACACTACTTCCACCACCCCAATTACTGGCGGCTGGAAGGGCGTCCAGTGTTCGCGTTTTTCGACGTGCGGCTGCTGCTGGAAGCCCTTTCGGCGGACAGGCTGCGCCGAGGCCTCGAGCGGATGCGCGAGCGGGTGCGGAAGGCGGGTCTGGGTGACCTGCACCTTCAGGCGAGCCACATCTACGGAGGTTCAGAGGCAAAGTTGAAGTCGCTCGGATTCGACAGCGCGACGCAATATCACACCTTCGGATGGACTTATGGAGGTAAACCGCCCGGCGGACGCACCCCCTACGGCGAAGCCGCCCGGCACACCGTGGAGCAGTGGAAGAAGACGGCGGGACGAGTGAGCGTGCCGTTCTTCCCCGATTGTCCCGTCGGCTGGGACGACAGTCCGCGGTTCGGTCCCTCCGCCCACATGGTGACGCAGCGCACGCCGGACCAGTTCGAACGCCTGCTGCGCGCCGCAAAGCACTTTTCCGCCGCAAATCCGACAACGTCAAAGGTCATTTTCATCTCGGGTTGGAATGAATGGACCGAAGACCACGTCCTGCTGCCGGACACGGTGTTCGGCTACAGTTACCTCGAAGCCGTCAAACGAGTCTTCCGCAGCGCGTAAAGGGCGGCCTCCTGGAAGAGGCGGCGCCCTTACGCCGTCAGATGCTCCCAGAGAGTGCGGTAGTAGCGCATCAACCGGTCCGGCTCGCAACTGTCCGGGATTTCCGACAGCGTGTAGCGGCTGTAACCGGCGCGCTTCAGCAGCGAGAACAACTCGCGCCAGGGGTAGGGCTGTTGCCAGTTCGGGAAACCCGGCGGACCTTTCGGGGCCTGGAAATCGCGGGCGGCGGCCCCGGGCGGAAGCGTGCGCCAGAGCTCGTTGATGTGGACATTCCAGATCCACGGGCGGAGGAGTTCGAAAGCCGGGGCGACCGAGCCGTCCTCGATGTCCGCGTCATTGGAATTCCAGCAAATGCCCACGGCAGGGTGGTTCGCCGCATCCATGATGCGTCGCATGTTGCGCGGCTGTTCGGTGCCGCGCCCGTGCGCTTCGACCCAGACCTCGACCCCCAGATCCCGCGCCGCGCGCCCGCATTCGGCCAGTGCCTTGCCGATCTGGTCGAGCGTTCTCGCCTCCTCGACGCCCTGCACAAACCCGTTCGGGCGGACCTTCACACCCAGACAGCCGAGGTCGTGCGCGAGTTCGCACCACTGGCGCGTTTCTTCAATGTTCTTCCGAACTACGGCCGGGTCGGCGGAGTGATATTCACACGTCGTTCCCAGACTGAGCAGCCGCACGCGCGAGGACTCAAACCGTTTGCGAACTTCCGTCCGCTGGGCTTTGGGCAGTGTGATTTCAACCCCGTGGCGGTGCGTCGTGCGAAGCTCCGCCGCCTCAAAGCCCGTCGCTTCGCAGTTGCGGATAATCGTCTCAACGTCCCAGTCCTTGGCGAGGTTGTAGGTGACCGTCCCGAGCTTGAACTTCCGAGCTTCCGCCGCGCCCGGCGCGGATGCCACGCTGCGCGCTCCTGCTTCGCGCGGAACGCCCCCCGGCGCAGCGACTCCCATCGCGGCGACAACACCAGCTCGAAGCAGCTTTCGCCGACCCATTCGTGCCATCACGCTCCTCCGGGAAGAAGAGTTGGAATACGCTCCAGCTTCACTTTAGGGCGCGAGTATACACTCCCGATTGAAAAGGAAAACGCGAAAGAGAAAATTTCGTGACGGAAAAAACCCGCGAGTCTGAAGAACAGCGAGCTACCGGACGGAGGCGCTGGAAACGACGGCAGTCTGGGTCGCGCCTTGACGGGCTTTGCCCTGCGACAAGTACGGCCCGAACATGCCGAGAACGATCAGCAGAATCGCCATGATGATCAGGAAATCGACGATCGAAAAACCTTTCTCGTGCTTGCCCATAAGAACCTCCAAAAGCGCTCGCGCCTGACAATAGAGCAGATAACGTGCCAGACGCCGCCTCGTAAGATCAGGACTGACCTGTCTCCAACTTGTTCAAACGACAAGCGTTGGCTGGAAGGATTGCGGCGGAGCGCCCCAAGAATTGGGAAGACGTTCGAATGTGACAATTTTCGTCACCTCAGTCTGGGAATTCCTTGACTGACACTAAAGTACCATCCGCCAGCAAAAGTGGCCGCAGCGGGCTATAATCGAACTTCACCCAAACGAGCCGGTGGCTTCCATGATCCTGGTAATCGACAACTACGACTCGTTCACCTACAACCTCGTCCAGTATTTGGGCGAGCTGGGAGCAGAACTGGAAGTCCGGCGGAACGACCAGACGACCCTCAAGGAAATTGAGCGCATGGCACCCGAACGCGTCGTCATCTCTCCCGGGCCGAAGACGCCGACCGAAGCGGGGATTTGTCTCGACGTGATTCGAACCTTCGCGGGACGATGGCCCATCCTCGGGGTTTGCCTGGGACATCAGGCCATCGGGCAGGCATTCGGCGGAAAGGTGATTCGCGCGCCGAAGATCATGCATGGGAAGACCAGCGAGGTCATTCACGACGGAAAAACTATCTTCTCGGGTCTGCCCAATCCTTTTCCCGCCACGCGCTATCACTCTCTGATTGTGGAGAAAGAATCCCTGCCGGATTGCCTCGAAATCTCCGCGCGCTCCTCAGACGGGCTCATCATGGGCCTGCGGCATCGCGAGTTAAAAGTGGAAGGCGTGCAGTTCCATCCTGAATCGGTGCTCACCGACGCGGGCAAACAGTTGCTGGCGAATTTCTTGAGGCTTTGACGTCGCGCGGCGCGCAAGGCGCTCTGAAGATGCCGCGCCCGACCTTCGAAGGAAAGCGCCTTCTGCCTTCTGCCTTCTGCCGTTCAGATTCCGGGTGCGATCCTTCACTTCCCTTCCACGAGCGCACGGAAACTCGGATAGTAATGGATGGCGAGGCCCGCAAAGCTTTCGTATCGAATAAGCCAGTAAGCCGTGGAATTGGTTTCCTCTTCAAAGACCGTCCGCCCGAGGCCGTGGAAGGTGGTGCTGGCCAACATGCGGTAATTCGCCTTAAAACCCTGCACCTTCAGCCCGGAATCCGGGTCGGCGACTTCATACGGCTCAAATCCCTCCCACTCGGGATTTCGGGTAATCGCCGCGCGGACCTGTTCCAGAATGCTCTGGACCGTCGGCGCTCCGGGCTCGATATTCGCGCCGAGAAGTTCCGATAGGCGGACGAGCGTCTTTGCGTAGGCTTGCTTCTTCGCGTCGTCTGGGTCGCGCGGCGCGGAAAGGCCCACGTGATAGCGTTCGCCGTCAAACAGCAGCGCCAGCCGGAAACCCTCGAACAGGATTTCATCGCGCAACCCGCTGGCCGCGAGGCGCTGTCGAAAACCTTCCGGAGGAAGCCCCAGCGCGAAGAACACCGCGGAGCCGGGTTCCATGAACGTCTCGACGCCCACGACGATCCTCCGCCCGCGCGCCCGGGCGTATTCAAGCCAGGGCAAAGCTCGCGCGATGATGCCGCCCGCGCCGTCCGCGCGATTGACGTAATCCATCAAAGTCACGGTGCCGAGCAGGTCGATCAGATGTTCGCCGACGGGCTTTCGCGCCCCGCCAAACTCCACGGCCAGCGCTTCGCGGTCGCCTGCCGTCAGGGGATAAAACCACGCGGGCACGTCGTTCGAGAACGTCAGACCCGGCTCGGCTTCCACGCGCTCCACACACTTGGCCACCATCTCCACGAAGTCCCGAAGAATCTGCGGCCGGTAAGCGTCATCGGAGTAGCCGAAGAGCAGGTAGGGTTCAACGTCGAAATGCACGGAGTCGAAGCGGGCGTCGCGCGGCGCCGCGCGGTTGTAACGGACGATCGCGTCCACGGCGGCCAGAGCGGCGGCGTGGTATTTGCGCGCGCCCCATTCGGGCGTCCCGGCCAGCGCCGCCACCTTGAACCCTTCGGCGCGCGCTTTGCGGAGGAAGGCGCTGTAGCTCTCCGGCTGGCGGAGTTCGAACTCGAGTTTGCCGTTGCTCTTGCGGCGCTCGAGGTCCGCCGAAAGATAAAACTCGCCGATCCGCTGCGCTTTTGAGAACTCAAACAGCTTCGCCGTTTCTTCTTCGGAGGCGAAGAACGGATAAGGGTTCCAGATCCACATGGCGCGCGGGACGCTGAGCGCGGCATCCGCGACGGGCTTCGACGCGGGGGCGTCGGGTCGCGACGGGGAGCCGGCGCGGTCCCGGCGAAACTCGATATCATCGATGTGGAAACGATATTCGCCCGGCGTCGTGAGGTGCACGAGCAGCCGCGCCAGGCGGCGGACTTCGATGCCCGGAAAATCCTGAAGCGGGACCGCGACGTCCCGCCATTCCGGCGTGGCTCCGCCCGGCAGGTATTTCTTCAGGTTGACGCGCGGGCCTTCCGCCTCCGATTCGGCGTTCGCCGCGTCCACGAGTTCGAGTTCAAAGTCCTCGCCGCCTCCTTCGCCCCGCACGCGAAAACTCAGGAAGCGATAGGGTGTGCCGTCCACATACTGCCGCGGCGCGCTGTCGGACGGATGAAAGTCAAACCACAGGCCGCAGAAGCCTTCCTGCGCGCGCTGCACGGTGACGCGCAGCGAATGGGTGGACCCCGGCGGATTCACCGAAGCGTCCAGGAAGCTCCGCGCCCACGACGGATCGCGCTGGTAAACGTTGTACGAGGCCCCATGGAGGTTGGTGATGCCGCGCTCGAAGTCCCAGAGGCTCAGGACGGGGGGAACGGCTTCTTCCGCCGCCGCGGGCGAGGTGTGGACCGTCGTCACCAGGCAAGCGATTGCCAGCGCGCGGAGGACTCTCCGGAACCACTTCTGCGGGTCCGCTCTCTGACCGAGTTTCAAAATGGCTTCTCCGCAAGCTCGGGCGATGAATGCCGGGCGCTGCAAACGAAATCAGCGTGCAAGTCCCTGAGTTACTTCGACCAGCTTCTCGAGTGTCTTGAGGGCGGCGTGCGAGTCAATGACTGCGGCGGCCTGGTCTGCGCCGGCGCGGAAGTCCGCCACCACACCCGCCGCCACCAGCGCCGCCGAAGCGTTCGCGAGCACCAGGTCGCGCAGCGGCCCGCGCTCACCCTCGAGGACGCGCCGGAGCAGCGCGGCGTTCTCCGCCGCCTCGCCGCCGCGGAAATCCGCCGGCGCGGCCCGCGCGACGCCGAAATCTTCAGGCGCGACGTCGCGCGTCGTCACGCCCCACCCCTCAGTCTCCGACATCTGCGTCGGACCGCTGGTCGAAATTTCATCCAACCCGTCGTGCGAAGCCACGACCATGGCGCGCGAAACTCCCACGGCCTCCAGCGCCTGCGCCATCATCTCGGTTCGGGCGCGATCGTAAACTCCCGCCAGCTGCACCGAGGCGCTCAGAGGGTTCGTCAATGGTCCTAACAGGTTAAAAACCGTCTTCGTTTTCAGCGCGCGACGGGCGTTCATAACATGTTTCATCGAGAGGTGCAACTTGGGCGCGAACAGGAAGACCATGCCGACGCGATTCAGGCACTCCGCAACGCGCTCGAGCGGCAGGTCGATGATCACGCCCAGCGCTTCCAGCACGTCGGCGCTGCCGCAGCGGCTGGAAATCGAACGATTGCCGTGCTTGGCGACACGCACGCCTGCGGCCGCGGCCACCAGCGCCGTCGCCGTCGAGACGTTGAACGTGCCCAGCCCGTCGCCGCCCGTGCCGCAGGTGTCGAGCAGCGGCCCGTCGCGCGAGATCGCGTCGAGGTCCACGCCCGCGGCGCGCAGGCCCTCCGCCGCCCGCGCGCGCATCACCTCCGCAAATCCCACCAGCTCCTCGGCCGTCTCGCCTTTGTCGCGCAGCGCCACGAGAAAGGACATGATCTGCTCGTCCGGCTCCGCGCCGGAGAACAGTTGTTCCATCACCGCGCGCGCTTCCGGGCGAGTCATGTCCTCGCCCTTCCGGAGTTTCTCGACCGCTTCGGAGATTCTCATGGACCGGAGTCCGCAAGTCTTCAGTCCTCTGCGCGTTGCAATTTGCGCAAGGATTGCCTATACTCGCGGGTTTCGTAATCGTGAGAAGCTCTATTCTAGCGCAAGTCTTTGATTACAGCCATTCTCGGAGCCGCGGAGCGCCTGACAAGGGTGCACTGATTACTGACGGCCCCTTTTCATGAAAATCCACGAGTACCAGGCCAAACAGATTCTTGCCCGCTACGGCGTGGCCGTGCCCCGCGGCGAAGTGGCGGAAACGCCGGAGCAGGCGCGCGCCGTGGCGGAGCGGTTGGATGGCGGCAAGGTAGTCGTCAAGGCGCAGATTCACGCCGGAGGCCGCGGCAAGGGCGGGGGCGTGAAGCTCGCACGCGGGCCTGAGGAGACCGAGCGCGTGGCGCGCCAGATTCTGGGGATGACGCTGGTGACCCCGCAGACCGGTCCCGAAGGGCGCCTGGTGCGCCGCGTGCTCGTGGAAGAAGGTCTGGAGGTGGCTCGCGAGCTTTATCTCGGCCTCGTCGTTGACCGAGCCGCGGCTCGCCCTGTGGTGATGGCTTCGACCGAAGGCGGCGTGGAAATCGAAGTCGTCGCCGCCCAGCATCCTGAGAAGATTCTAAAGGAATACGTGGATCCGGCCGTGGGTTTTCAGCCGTTTCAGGCCCGCAAGCTGGCGTATGGTCTCGCGCTCGAAGGCTCGGCGGCCAGCGAGGCCGCGAAACTTCTGCTCGCGCTTTATCGCGCCTTCGAAGCTGCCGACGCTTCGCTCGCCGAAATCAATCCGTTGGTGGTAACGAAAGACGGACGGGTGCTCGCTCTCGACGCCAAGATGAATTTCGACGACAACGCTCTCTTCCGACACAAGGAGTTCAAAGAGCTGCGCGACCTGAACGAGGAAGACCCGCTCGAAGTCAAAGCCTCGGAGTACTCGCTCAACTACATCCGGCTCGACGGCAACGTAGGCTGCATGGTGAATGGCGCGGGGCTCGCCATGGCGACGATGGACTTGATCCAGTACGCGGGCGGGCAGCCGGCGAATTTCCTCGACGTGGGCGGCGGGGCCAGCGAAGAGCAGGTGCGCCGCGGATTTGAAATCATTCTGAGCGATCCGAATGTCAAAGCGGTGCTCGTGAACATCTTCGGCGGCATCATGCGCTGCGACATCGTCGCGAACGGCGTCGTTTC